>NZ_JBHUEM010000020.1:90099-325244 GCF_042680805.1 Bacillus salitolerans
GGATTACGCACGTGCAACACGCGTGTCGAAACAAATCCAAGCTGGTATTGTCATGGTAAACTGCCCATTCTCAGCCTTCCCTGGCACGCCATTTGGTGGTTACAAACAATCAGGATTTGGACGCGAGCTGTGTGTTGAAACACTTGATCTTTACACTGAAACGAAAAGTGTCATATCCTATTTTGGAAGTCGCCCATTAAATCCGTTTGGAGTATAACAGTTATTTGTCAATTGAAGAAGTGAGCACTTAAAACAAAGTGCTCTTCTTTTCATTTCATGAATTGAACTTTACATGTAGAAAGGAAGAGAAACATGATCAAAAATATCGTTGTTATTGGTTCAGGTGTTATGGGCCGTGGTATCGCATATGTTAGTGCCACTGGTGGTTTTGAAACAACACTAGTTGATATAAAAGATGAACAACTTCAAAGCGCAGAGCGTGAAATTCACGCCATTTTTGACAAGGGTCTATCTTATGGAAAGATTTCCTCAGATGAGGTAGAAGCAGCAAAGAGTCGTCTTAAATGGTCAACTAAGCTTGAGGAAGCTGCAAAAACAGCTGACCTTATAATTGAGGCTGTTCCTGAAAAAATCGAGATAAAGAAACATGTATTTGAAACAATTGATCAACATGCACCTGTAAGCTGCTTTTTCGCTACTAATACATCAACAATGAGTCCGACAGAAATTGCTTCATTTACAAAACGACCAGAAAAGGTAATGGCCATGCATTTCTTTAATCCAGTCCATAAAATGAAACTTGTTGAAATGGTTCGTGGATTAGAAACAGCCGATGAGACTGCAGAAGGTATTCGTGCTGTTGCTGAAAAAATGGGGAAAGAAACGGTTGTTGTAAATGAATTCCCTGGATTTGTTACAAGTCGTATATCTGCATTAGTTGGTAATGAAGCTTTCTATATGCTTCAAGAGGGGCTTGGCTCTCCAGAGGAAATTGATAAGGCCATTAAATTAGGTTTGAATTATCCAATGGGTCCATTTGAATTAGGTGATTTAGTTGGATTAGATGCTCGTTTAAACAACTTAAAATACCTCCATGAAAAGCTTGGTGAAAAATATCGTCCAGCACCTCTTTTAGAGCAGTATGTTAAAGCTGGAAGACTAGGACGCAAAACTGGAAAAGGCGTATACGATTATAGTAAGTAAAATTAAGTGTGAGGTGTTAGAGAATGAAAGAAGTAGTAATTGTAGATGCAGTTCGTACACCAATTGGCCGATATAAAGGGGCGTTAAAGGATATTCGTCCTGACGATTTAGGTGCTATTGTCATTAAAGCGCTACTTTCGAGAAATCCACAACTAAATCCAGCTCAAATAGAGGAAGTTGTATTTGGTAATGCCAATCAAGCAGGAGAAGATAATCGAAATGTTGCGAGAATGTCAGCACTTCTTGCAGGTTTACCAGTAGAGGTAGGAGGTACAACTGTTAACCGCTTATGTGGATCGGGATTGGATGCTGTTAACTATGCAGCTAGAGCGATTATTAGTGGTGAGGGTGATGTCTTTATTGCTGGTGGTACGGAAAGTATGACGAGAGCACCGTTTGTAATGGCAAAGCCTTCAAGTGACTATCCGCGTGGAAATATGGAAATGTTTGATACTACGATTGGTTGGAGATTCACGAATCCTAAGTTAAAAGAAATGCATGGTGTTGACACGATGCCTGAAACAGCTGAAAATGTTGCGAAAAGATATGGAATTACACGTGAAGAACAAGATCAATTTGCTTATGAAAGTCAATTACGAGCAAAGAAAGCTATGGAAGAAAATCGCTTTTCTGATGAAATTGTACCAGTTGTCTATTATGACAGAAAAGGAAATGAGTACGTTGTCAATGAGGATGAGCACCCAAGACCCGATACAACACTAGAAAAGCTTGCGAAACTAAAACCATTATTTAAAGATGGGACTGTCACAGCGGGTAATGCATCAGGGGTAAACGACGGGGCTTCTGCTTTATTAATGATGAGCGCTGAGAATGCGAAAGAACTTGGTTTAAAGCCATTAGTAAGGTATAAAGCATCAGCAGTTGCTGGTTTAGAACCGTCGGTAATGGGGCTTGGACCAATTTATGCTTCAAGAAAAGCATTATCCCGTGCAGATTTAGATGTATCAGATATTGGTCTTATTGAATTAAACGAGGCGTTTGCCTCACAATCTATTCAATGTGTGAAAGAATTGGGCTTGGATCAAAATAAGGTTAATGTAAATGGTGGGGCTATTGCCTTTGGTCACCCATTAGGAGCTAGTGGTGCTCGTATATTGACTACTTTAATTTATGAGATGAAAAAGCAAAAAGTTCAGTACGGTCTTGCAACGATGTGTATAGGCGTTGGTCAAGGAATTGCCACGGTTGTTGAGAGAGTAGAAGATTAATAACCTTAAAAGTATGACATAATTACATGTGTTCATTTATTTTTTGTTATATATAGTAAAGGGTGAAGAAGGGGTACAAACTAAGCATTCCTATACGTTGGCCGGTTACATTAATGAACAATGGTTACTAGTTGAATAAATAGTATAATCCCTACTTAACACCTTTTACTTTTTTATTTAGTAAAAATTCAGAATATTATTGACAAACGTGTTATGGAAGCGTTATCATTCCTGTATAAACCTATTTTTATTTAACGTAATATAAACGTCATATTAATTATCATACATAGAGGAGTGAGGGAATGGGAGATTCATTACAATTCCTAATTACAGGTTTAACGATTGGGAGTATATATGCAATTGTAGCCCTTGGCTTTGTCACAATATATAGCGTAACGAAGGTCATTAATCTAGCACAAGGTGAGTTCGTTATGCTTGGTGGAATGACGATGTTTACTCTTTTGAAAACGGGAATGTCCTATTTCATTGCATTCTTATTGACTGTTGTCATTGTAGTTGCTATTGGGTGGTTACTAGAGCTAACAATCATAAGAAAGGCAAAAGGTGCTGATGCCTTAAGTCTTATTATTCTAACAATTGGATGCGCAATTTTTATAAGAGGAATTGCTGGAATGGTTTGGGGTAAAGACTCTGTAAAAGTGGCATCTTTCACTAAAGATGAACCTCTACAGTTTTTAGGAGCATCCATAACTCCTCAAAGTATCTGGGTAATGATCTTCATGCTATTAATCGTGGTCGGCTTATACGTCTTAATGGAAAAAACAATGCTCGGCAAAGCTTTCCGTGCCTGTTCAGTGAATCCATTAGCAGCTAGGCTGATGTCAATTAGTCCTAAAAAGATGTCTTCTTTTTCCTTTGCGTTAAGTGCTGGACTTGGAGCACTTGCAGGTCTTGTTATTGCACCGATTATGTTTCCTTCATACGATATGGGAATTATGCTTGGTATAAAAGGATTTTCAGCCAGTATTCTAGGTGGATTGGGGAGTGCGCCTGGTGCAGTTTTTGGTGGTCTCCTATTAGGTGTTATAGAATCACTAGGTGCCGGCTATATTAGCTCAGGGATGAAGGATGCTATTGCCTTTGGTTTTGTTCTAATGATCTTACTCATTAGACCATATGGATTACTTGGAGAAAAAAATGTAGGGAAAGGGGGACTTTAATTGTTAAAAAAAGGTATCATGCAATTTAGCTGGAAAGGAGTCCTAGCCTTTACCTTATTAATTGCCATTCTTCCATACTTATTTTCAACATCGTTCTTTTTAACGAAGGCCACATTTGCAGGAATTTATACAATAGTGGCTGTAGGATTGGGACTTTTAATGGGATTTGCTGGGCAAATATCTCTTGGTCAATCGGCATTTTATGGAATAGGTGCCTATGCAACAGCAGTCTTAACAACAACCTTTGGTTGGAATCCTTGGTTAACTCTACTAATCTCACTTGCAGCTCCAGCCCTAATAGCATATATATTAGGACATACAATGGCTAGATTACATGGATATTATTTAGCGATGGCAACATTAGCCTTTGGAATTGTCATCCATGTTTTACTAGTAGAGTGGAAAACCGTTACAAAGGGTGCATCAGGTCTCTTTGGGATACCGAAAATAGAGTTATTTGGATTTACCTTTAAACAGGGGTTGTCCTACTATTATCTTGTATGGGCTTTTGCAATTCTAGTGATCATTATTTCACTTAATATTATTCATTCTAGAATCGGTCGGGCACTTAGGTCTATCCACGATAGCGAAGTAGCATCAAGTTCTATGGGAGTTGATACTGGCCATTATAAGATGCAAGTCTTTATTTTAAGTGCAATGTTTGCTGGATTAGCTGGCTGGTTATTTGCTCACATGACATTTAGTATCTCTCCCGGTTCATTTGGATTAGATAACTCCATTTTATTTTTAACGATGGTAGTATTAGGCGGATCAACTAGTGTATGGGGAGCTGTGGTGGGGGCACTTCTAATTACAGGAATCAATATACTTGTTCATACTCTTGGGTCTCATATTTCATTTGTTACTAGTGATTTCGAACATGTTTTATATGGATTAATTATGATGTTAGTTGTCATTTTTCTACCACAGGGGCTTTTCCCCTTTATATCTGGTAGAGTACTGAACGTTTATAAGAAACTATCATCAAAGGGAAAAGCAGAGAAAATGACCGCCGTAAAGGGGGATCACAATGTCTAATTTTTTAGAAGTGAAAAATGTCACCAAACAATTTGGGGGCGTTGTTGCAAACCGTAATGTATCCTTTACCATTGAACCTGGAAAGATTACAGGTTTAATAGGCCCTAATGGTGCCGGGAAAAGTACAATGTTCAATATGGTGTCAGCTGTATTTCCACCTACAGAAGGTGAAATATGGTTTGAGGGTAAACGAATTGATAAATTACCAACCTATAAAATGGCTACTCTTGGTATATCAAGGACGTTTCAAAATTTACAAGTATTTAAGAAAATGACGGTTTTAGAAAATGTAATGGTAGGGCTTCATACTAGAACGACTACTGGGTTATTGGCGGCTGCTCTAAAGCTTCCAAAATCAAAGCAGGAAGAGGCTTTCATCTATGAAAAGGCAATGGAAGAGTTAAGATTCGTAGAAATCGAGGACATTCGGGATGTTGTAGCCGGAAATCTTTCACTTGGTAAATTGCGATTATTAGAGTTAGCAAGAGCGTTAGCAACCGAGCCTAAATTACTATTATTGGATGAAATTGCGGCTGGGTTAAATCATCAAGAAACGTTCGAAATGAGTAAGTTGATTCGAAGAATACAAAATCGTAATATTTCAATCTTTGTAGTAGAACACGATATGGATTTAGTCATGAATATTTGTGACAAAATTATCGTTTTAGATCAAGGGGAAAAAATTGCAGAAGGTACAGCAAAAGAAGTTCAAAGTAACGAACGTGTAATAGAAGCCTACCTCGGTGCTGATGATGAAGAGGAGGTAATAGTGTGAATGAAAGAATACTAGAAGTCAAAAATGTTTCATTTAGCTATGGTCCTATCCAAGCACTAGATCATGTTAACTTCCATGTGGAAAGGGGTGAAATTGTTGCATTGCTTGGTGCAAATGGTGCTGGAAAGACGACCATTTTGAAAAATATATCAGGTTTATTACGTCCCTCTAAGGGAGAGATTTTTTACAAAAATGAAGATATTTCAAAGGTTGACGCAGAGAAAATTGTAGAAAAACAATTGATTCAAGTGCCCGAGCATCGTCAGGTTTTCAGCACGATGACGGTGCAAGATAATTTATATTTAGGTGCGTATCATCATCATAAAAAAACGGGAAAGAAAGAGATAACTCGTGATATTGAAAGAGTATTTGAGTTATTTCCTATATTAGAAGAAAGAAAAGAACAATTAGGAGGAACGTTGTCAGGCGGTCAGCAGCAAATGCTTGCTATAGCACGTGCTGTCATGGCCAAACCAGAGCTATTACTTCTAGATGAACCGTCATTAGGGCTAGCACCGTTAATAGTAAAGGAAGTTCTTCAATACGTAAAAAAATTAAATGAAGACTTTGGTGTAACTGTTCTTCTTATCGAGCAAAACGTTGCAGCTTCATTAAAGATTGCTGATCGAGGCTATGTAATGTCACATGGGTCCATTGTTAAAGAAGGTACATCTATCGATTTATTAAATGATAAAGAAGTAAAGGAAGCCTTCCTTGGACACACCATTACATAGAAATTTGAATTAAACGCAATTGCGTTTAAGGATAGAAATCAAAATTATAGGGGGAACGAAACATGAAAAAGGTTTTTTCTAGTATTTTAATTATGCTCCTTGCCATAGGGATGGTTGCCTGTAGCAGTTCATCAGGTGGAGATGGTCAACCAGAGGTTTATAAGATAGGGGCGGTCTATTCAAAAACTGGACCTGCAAGTCCACTAGGTGAACCTGAGTGGAATGCAGCAGAACTTCTAGAGAAACAAATTAATGATAATGGTGGAATAAACGGTGTGCCAATTGAGATTATCTTAGCAGATGATGAATCAAAGCCTGAAAAAGCAATTGAAGAAACGAACCGACTCATTAATGATGAGAATGTACTCGCGATTATTGGAACAACAACAAGTGGTGCATCATTAGCGATGAAAGGAATTGCAATGGATTTAGAAGTCCCAATGATCTCAGCTGGTGCTGCAGTCGGAATCATTTCTCCTGTTGAGGAATCAAATTGGGTATTCAAAACTCCACACTCTGACGCTCATGCCGCTGAACGTATTTACATGTACTTAAATGGTGAAGGGATATCGAAGGTTGCTATTTTAGCGGATTCAAATGCATTTGGAGCAAGTGGAGTAGAACAATTAGAGCTTTTAAAAGCAGACTACGGAATTGAAATTGTAACAAAAGAATCTTATAACACTGATGATGCTGATATGAAAACACAATTAACAAAAATTAATAGTTCAGCTGCTGAAGCAATCATTGTATGGGGAACAAACCCTGGACCTGCAATCATTGCAAAGAATATGAAGGAGCTTGGGATGAGCATGCCTCATATTGAAAGTCATGGAGTTGCCAATCAAGCGTTTATTGATCTAGCAGGGGAAGCAGCTGAAGGAGTAGTGATTCCAACAGGAAAACTATTATTCCCAACGCAAATACCTGAAAGTGACCCGCAATACGCGGTAATTTCAAGCTTCTACGATAGTTACAAAGAAGCTTATGGAAGTGAACCAACGAACTTCGGTTCTTATGGATATGATAATGTCATGCTAATTGTTGAAGCGTTAAAGTCTGGTGCTACCGATCGCGAGGGAATTCGTAACTACCTTGAAACAGAAGTGAAGGATTATGTAGGAGCAACAGGAATTTTCACATTCAGTCCAGAAGACCATAATGGCTTAAAGGCTGATAGTATGGTTTTAGCTGAAGTAAAAGACGGTAAATGGACTTTCAAAAAATAATAAGAGAGTAAGGCATTTGTCATATTTATTGATAAATGCCTTTTCTCTCAAGTGGGGGAGTAAATGGTGAAAGAGACTGTTTTGGAACACATATCATCAGACCCTTTCGCTAAAATGCTAGGTGTCCAAATTCATGAAGTAGCATTGGGCAGGGCGAAGGTAAGTATGAATATTAAAGAAAGCATGCTAAATTTTCATGGTGCGGCAAATGGTGGGGTTATTTTTTCTCTTGCAGATATTGCATTTGCAATTGCTAGTAATTCTTACGGTCAGACTGCAGTAGGTATAAACGTTAGTATTAATTATATGAAAGCAGGGTTAGGTGGAGATACGATTACTGCGTTAGCTGAGGAAGTTTCCATAAACCCAAAACTAGGTTTATATCGTATGACAATTACGAATCAAGAGGGTGAGCTATTGGCCACTGCCGATGGGATGGTATATCGAAAAAAAGAATTTTTTGCTCAATAAAAAATGTAAGATCCTTAAACGATGATTTAAGGATCTTTTTATAAGGTAAGAAAGTATTAGTTTCTGGTGTTTAGTTTATACAATGTTACGGTTAAATCCAGCTCCAGCGCCCAGCCAAGATGAAATGGCGACATCTTTGCCATTTCATCCTACTCGAGGACAAATAACCTGTCATGAATAAAAGAGAATACCACCCTTTCTTTCATGACAGAACAATTGCTCTGCCTTAGGCAAAACGGGGCGCCCTGAGCCTTTTGTTTTCTTTACTTATCAGTAGTATATTATTCAATCCACTCTAAAGACCATTTTTCTACTTCTTTCATTAATGGTCCAAGTGCCAATCCCTTTTCAGTTAGGGAATACTCGATTCTTACAGGTGTTTCGGGAAAGACCTCCCTCGTTACAATCCCTTCATATTCTAAATCTTTTAGTCTTTCTGAAAGAAGCCTTCCACTTATACCAATCGCAGTTTCAATATGACAAAAGCGATGTGAGCCAGAGAGTAGTTGATAAATAATAAGACTAGTCCAACGTTTGCTTAGAATCTTCATTGCTTTTTCTAATTTAGGACAAAGTAGAGATTCATTCATATTTCTTCACTCCTATTAAGGATATTATAGCTCATTTTAAAAAAAGATAATAATTATTTGCAGATGATTGACTAAAACTAATTACAAATATATAATTACTTACATAAAGTAACTCGTGTATATAATATAAGTGAATTATAGTATATTATTATCTCGAATTCAATATATATGAATGTAGGATATTCGTCCCATAATGGAGGCAAAATAATGAACTTTCATGAAAAGCCAAACACTTTTGTCAATTTAGTTGAACTAAAAGTTTCAAATCTAGCACGTTCACTTGATTTTTATCAAACTATCATTGGCTTAAAAGTACTACAGAAAACAGATAGTTCAGCTGTTTTAACAGTAAATGGGGTAAGCCCTTTGTTAACAATTATCGAGCCTGTCGACATTATAGCAAAACAGCCTCGCACTTCAGGATTATATCATTTTGCATTGTTGCTCCCAAATCGAAAAGAATTAGCAAAGGTATTTAAACACTTAATTGAATTGAATGTATTATTAGGATCAGCTGACCATCTTGTTAGTGAGGCACTTTACTTAACAGATCCAGATGGAAATGGTATTGAAATGTATGCAGACCGCCCAGCAAACACTTGGAGTTGGGAAAATAATTTAGTTAAGATGGCTTCTGTACAATTAGACTCTAGGGGCATTCTAAGTGAGCTTGAGGATAAAGAGTGGGATTATCTTCCAGATTCGACCATATTAGGGCATATTCACCTTCATGTATCTAATTTAGAGGAAGCTGCAGAATTTTATACTAATGGTCTAGGTTTTCATATTGTAAGCCATTATCCACAAGCCCTCTTTATGTCATCTGGAGGGTATCATCATCACATTGCAATAAACACTTGGAATGGAGAGGGCGCCGCGTCACCGAAGGATAATAGTGTTGGTTTACAATCATATAGAATTGTGTATCCAAGTGAGATAGAAAGACTACATGTTTTAGAACAACTTCATAAATTGGGTGCGACTGTAACTCAAAAAAATAATAGTTATTTAACAATTGACCCATCAGGAAATAAAATACAATTAGCAATATATGGAGAGGAAGGATGTTATGATTACACTATACGTTAGTCCAAGCTGCACGTCATGTAGAAAGGCGAAGGCATGGTTAGAGAAGAATGGGTTAAACTTTATAGAGAAGAATATATTAAACGAACCTCTAACAATAAACGAAATTAAATCGATTATTAGGATGACCGAAGAAGGAACACACGAGATTATTTCTACTCGATCCAAGACGTTTCATGAACTAAACATAAATCTAGATGAATTAAAATTAAATGAACTATATGAAGTTATTATTAAACATCCAAGCATTCTAAAAAGACCAATTCTAATGGATGAAAAAAGATTACTTGTTGGTTATAATGATGAAGAAATTCGCAGCTTCTTACCTCGAAAAGTTAGAGAATATCAAGCGAAACAATTATTACAAAAAGCAAACTAAAAAATCTGAACCTAGCCAAATTGACTTTGATTATTCTACTTTTTAACTTTTAGGCGGTGTTAAAGTAAGTATTACTTGTTGAAAGTGGAAGGGGAGAGGCTCTTATTGGAGAACAGGTGTGGACCTATGCAGGGGATTTTTGCTAGGATGATAGAGGTCATCAAATCCTGTTTAAGCTGGGAAATACGCTCATGAAACGGGTATCTTTACCCATATTTACAGAGTGAATTTTTTGTTAAAAACACCTCCTGATTATCGTTAAGTATCAATACGACTCAGGGGGTGTTTTTTCTTGTCCTTCATTATTTGCTTCTGCTACCTTTTTTATTATGAACGATTTGGTTCGTGGTTTAAGTCCTTAAATAGAATATTCAATTCTTGTTCAGATAGATTTCTCCATTTACCAATGGGAAGTTTTCCAAGATGAATGTTCATAATTCGGATTCGTTGTAGCCTTTTAACTTGAAAACCAAGTGCTGTACACATCCTCCGTATTTGCCTATTTAATCCTTGAGTTAGGATTATACGAAACACGTAATTGGATTCCTTGTAAATTTTACAAGGAAGTGTTTTTGTATCAAGGATTTCAACGCCATTAGACATTTTTTCTAAAAAGTGATTTGTAATGGGTTTATCAACCGTCACGATGTATTCCTTATCATGTCTGCCTTCCGCACGCAAAATTTTATTGACGATATCGCCATCATTCGTCATAAGAATAAGGCCGTCCGAATCTTTGTCTAGGCGTCCGATAGGGAAAATCCTCTGTGCGTGGTTCACAAAATCTACGATGTTGCCTCTAATATGTCTTTCTGTTGTCGATGTAATACCGACCGGTTTATTTAAAGCAATATAAACGAGTTTTGGTTTTGATTTTATAGGTTTATGATCTACACGAACATCATCACCATCATTAACCTGACTTCCTGGTTCGGCTAGCTTTCCGTTGATGGTTACCCGTTTATCTGACACCCATTTATCTGCCTCACGTCTTGAACAAATCCCAGTCTCACTTATAAATTTATTGATTCTCAAAAAAAACCCACCTTGTTCGTTCGAATTCTGTATTTATTATACCTTATCTATATCTTGAACACACATGTAGAGAAAAAAGAAGAATATTATAAGAGAAACTTATTGTGAATAATAAATTATTTCTATTTAACAAATATACCAGATTCAGGTAAGCTTTGGTATGTAATTGACCCAAAGGAGGCATGAATATATATGAAATTAGTTATATTAGATGATTGGGAAAATTTTTTTTACAATAATGATAAGATTGAGGAGTTAAGAAACCATTTTGACGTGGAGATATTTCATGACAAACCAACAAGTGAAGTTTTAATTGAACGAATTAAACATGCCGATGTTATTATCCCTATTAGAGAAAGAACGATATTCAGTAAAGAAGTGCTAAGAGAGATGAGGTGTATTAAACTAATTGCTCAAACAGGAACTGGCTTAGCACATATTGATTTGGAAGAAGCAACACGTCTTGGAATCCCTGTCGCGACAACACCTGGTGGATCATCAGCAGTTGTGGAGTTAATTTTTGGATTTATAATTGCACACTCAAGGAATTTAATTCCACTTGATCAGAATATGAAAAATGGATTATGGGATGAACCTATCGGAATCGGCCTAGAAAATAAAACGATTGGAATTATTGGATTGGGTAAAATAGGAACAGGGGTAGCGAAGGTTGCCAAGGCATTTAATATGAACGTAATAGCTTGGGGACCAAGATTAACAAAGGAGAGAGCACTTGAACAAAATGTCGTCTATAGCGATTTTGAACAACTATTGCAGAAATCCCATTTCGTAGTCATTGCAGTAAGACTAGTTCCACAAACGAAACATTTACTCACAGAATCACACTTTAATATGATGAGAAGAGATGCATTCTTAATTAATACATCTAGAGGTGAAGTGGTAGATGAAGAGGCTTTACTTATAGCATTAAAGGAAAATAAAATTGGAGGCGCAGGTTTAGATGTATTTTCAGTAGAACCTCTATTCTCTGATCACCCTATCCTAAAATTAACAAATGTTATTTTGTCGCCTCATATCGGATGGAAAACAGACAAGATGTTTCACAATTTTTTAAGTGTGTCTATTGAAAATATTATTTCGTATATTTTCCACAAGCAACCTATCAGGATTGCTAATCTAGAAGTACTTAATACAAATTCGTAATTCTTGTTTATAACATTGAAAGGGGTAGCTACATACAAACTACCCCTTTCAATATTATGATTGATGATTATTGTTGTTGTTAGGTATGCGATTGTTTTGACTACCATTTCCTCTAAAAAATTCTTTTTGCTCGACATCCTTACCTTTTTCAATCGCTCTTTTTTCGGATCTAGAACGAATTTGTCGTCCATCTGTTTGGTTTCCCACATCACATTCTCCTTTAACAAAGTAATCACTTATATCTTTTGATACTTTTATCGAAAATATTACATTACTGTATGTAGGAAAGTTAATAATCAAGGAGGAGAGTCTTAATTACTGCAATATATTCCCTTGTCCATAGCTTGAACTGAACAATTTGGGGTGTTTTGGCAGGAAGTGTTGATACATTTTGATATTCTAAACGGTTTGCGATAATATTTGCACGAAAGAGATGAAAATCATTACTCACAATCAAAACTTTATCATGTTGATTTATCCATTTTTTTGAAAAAGATAAATTTTCATAAGTTGAAGTTGATTGATCTTCTAAAATAATTTTCTCTTTTGAAACACCTTTGTTAATGAGATAGTTTGCCATCGCTCTTGCTTCCGTAATGGATTCGCCTTTTCCTTGGCCCCCAGAAACAATCACCTTTTCAAACGGATGATTGCTTACATAATTCAGTGCAGCCTCCATCCGATATAACAGTGACAAGGACATCTCTTCTCCATTAAGTTTAGCCCCTAAAATTAAGACTATGTCAGCTTGATCAGTCGGTACTTCATTTGCCTTTTGGAGAATTAAGAAGTGTACCGTGACTGTATATAAAAAAGCAAGGAAGAGAAGTAACAATAAAAATAGAACGATGCGCCTTTTAATACTCTTTTGAATGTTCATACGGATTCCTTTCTATGAAACTTTTTCTATATTGTACTAGAGTTTTAGTTAAAATGGATAATTTTACATTGACAAAATCGAAAGTGGAACCTATTATATCGTTATACGATATATCACCGTTCGTAATACCGACGACCGATATAGTGAATGGAGGATAAGATGAAACATAATGAAGTGTCAAAATACCTTCCCCTTACTCATACCACCTATTATATATTAATATCACTGATCTCGCCGTTACATGGATATGGAATCATGCAAAAGGTTGAAGAAATAAGTGGTGGTGAAATCAAACTAGGGCCAGGTACCTTATATGGAGCATTGAGTAAACTTGAAAAACAAGGAATAATCACAAAAATAGACGAAGTTGACGAAGAAAGACGAAAATCATATGTATTGACAACACTAGGAACTGAATTAGTTAAGCTTGAATTTTTAAGAATAAAAAAACTAATCGAAGTAAGTACATCTATTGTAAATAAATTAGAGGTGGACCAGAATGACAAAATATAAAAAAGTGTTTAAGGTTTTTTGGGCTTGGCAGGATAATAAAGAGGAAAAATGGTTAAATGAGATGGCCAATTCAGGTTGGAAATTGAAAAACTACAATTTGACAGGATATACGTTTGAAAAATGTGAACCTAATAACTATGTATATAAACTAGATTACAAGTCAACAAGTAATTGTGATTTACACGAGTATATCTCTATCTTTCATGATGCTGGTTGGGAGCATGTAACACAGTTCACAGGCTGGCATTACTTCAGAACAGAATCTAATGGTACTGATTTCCCAGACATCTTCTCAGATGTTGAATCAAAGATTCAAAAATATCGTAGTCTAAGCCAAAATTTAGTCATCTCGCTACTTGTATTAATAGTAGTATCTTTTAATGTGTTATTCAGTAAGAATATTTCATTTGCAATATTTATTAAAAGTGTATATGTTGGATTAATTGGGCTGTTGATAATGGCTATTTGGAAGGTCAAGCAGAAGATAAATTCACTACATAATGAATAAAAGCGAAAGCGACCGGAAATCTGTAAAGGATAATCGGTCGCTTTTTGTGTTATTAACGTACATATACCTTGTTAAAATCAACCCATCCTAGTGAAGTTAGGGAAAGACCTGATAGTCTAGATATAATGTTCACGCTTTGTTTGTAATGATATAAGTAAAGAATGATATATTCGTCTCTAAAAAATTCCAAAATCGATTCAATCATGGTCATTTTTTTCCTACTGTCGCGTTCATGTTGGATGGTGTTTAAGTGTTCTTCAACCCAAGTTTTTAGGTCGGGGCTAAGAAACTGATAGATAACAGATTGTTCATCTCGAAGGAGTTGAATAATATTGTATTGGGCATGCTCATCAAAGGTTTCCGGATATAGTATGAGATCTGCAGTTTCTATAATTTCCTTTGAAAAGAGTGTTTCCAGGGATACAACATGTGTTGATATATTGATACCTGCTAATTCACATTTGTCTTTTATAACAAGTAGGTCTTGATTGTTGTAGGGCTTATCATATGTATAAATTGAAATTGTTTCGTTATTGTACGAAGCTTGTCTTAACAAATTCTTCGCTTTCGTGATAGAGTAACTATTTTCATAATCTTCAAGATGATAGGTAGGAAAGAAGCTACTCGATGGAGTATATCGTTTTCCTCCCATATTGCATAACTCATTTCGGTCTATAATATGATGAATTGCTTTCCTAAAGGCGTGATTTTGAAGGATTCCACCCTTGTTCAGATTAAATGTAAGGTGCATCCCACCATATTCAGTTCGTGACAATTCTGCTTGGCTGCTTTTACTAGGGGTATTATATGTAACACTAAATTGATATTGTTCAAATAATCGAACTTGATCATTACTTAATTTATGTAGTTCAACTTGGTCTAAGAAAGGTCGTCCAAAAAAGTAGTCGTGATAGGCAGTTAACGTGACGATTTCAGAAGTAGCATGTTCTATTTTAAAAGGTCCTGTCCCAATAATGTTTGTAGTTGGAAAATGGGAACTGGATTTTTTATGAACGATTGAAAAAAGATGTCTACTTAAAAGATCGAGAAATAAATAGTTAGGTGAACTAAGCAAAACTTGTAATGTATACCTCTTTAGAACTTTTACTTCTAACACATCTCTAAATAAGGATTTAAATGCTGATCCTTCGCTCATGATTCTTTCGAAATTATTCTTAACATCCTCTGCCGTTAATTCATCACCATTATGGAAAAGGACTCCCTTTCGAATATAGAACTTCCAAAGAGTTCCACTTTCATCTATATCCCAACTATGAGCAAGATGAGGTTCAATTGCACCAGTTGATTCATTATACATTACTAATGTTTCAAATACATGTTTTATTATATGCATTTCAGCTCTTGTCCTTGCATGCATCGGATCTAACGTGAGAATTGGGCGGTCATGTGGGAATCTAAATATATCAATATTATTTTCATCCAACTGCTCATGCTGATAGCCTAGATGTTGAGTAAGCCATGATAAAAATTCATCTTTAATAGAGGGACAATTTTCTAACACAAATGTTAATGCTCCAGAAATATCATTGTTTATGGATAATTCCTTTGCCGTTATAAAGCCAACTGCTCCATTAGTCTCGATAAATGTAATGGTTGATAAATTCCCTCTACCTCTTCCAGAGGTCCAACGAATCCATCCTAGCTGGATTAAGTTCTTCACAATCTTTTTTACATAGCGGTCAGAACAATAGAAGATGTTTGCTAGTTCTTGAATTGAAACATGAAAGGATTCTCCTTCCTGTATTTGAGGGAAGTGGTTTCGTAACATGAAGTAGTTTGTGGTATGCATGATCATAAACAACTCACCTTTCTAAAAGGGGAACACTTTTGTATAAAAGTGTATCTCTTTTTTTCGTTCATGACTATATATAATTTCACTAGATTGTCAATTTGAATTGAAAGGGGAGACGCTTTGAATGATTAATGGTCAATTGTTAAAGGTACAGAGAGCAAAGATGGTTGGAGATCCAACCATTTTATATGTGATTTTTATACAACCTTTTATCTTTGCTTTGTTATTTGGATTTTTACATCAAACATCAGGATCGGATGGGGAAAGAATGTTTACGGTCTTTATAGGTGTAGGTCAAATGACGATGTGGCAAGTGCTTTTATATGCAGGGGGGATTATTGTAAGGCATGAATTTAATCGTGAAAGAACAATATTTTATAGTTTGTTATCCAAAACAAATGTGTATTGGATTTGGGCAAAAAGACTATTTTTTTGCCTCTTGTTAGCTTCTCCAGGACTCATTATTTCTATATTAGTTGGGGTTTTACTATTTGGAGCATCCATTCCAATGAGGGAAGTTACATTTATTTTCATTGGCGTGCTGCTTTTTTTATTAACGTTGTATAGTATTGGTTTACCAATTATTCTATTACTCTTTTTAACGACTCAAGGTGGGAAAATAATACAAACAATCACTTATCCTATATTTCTATTGTCTGGGATGATAGTATCTGTTGATTATTTTCCTGCAATTATTCGAGGAATTGCCTACCTTTTTCCCATTACGTGGAGTATTCACTGGTTGCAAAATGTCATTCTTTTTAATGAGGTGAACTGGTTTGCATTTATACAGACCATCGTCATTTCAATATTCTATTTAGTGATGTCCCGTTTCCTGTATGTTTTTATTATGGGGAAAATTAAACTGAGAGGGGAGATAAATTTATGAACACCTTTCAATTTTTTATGTATAACTGTTCTCTTACTTGGAAAATGCAACGTAATGAACTCCCCCTTAAGGTATTTATTAGTACTTTTGCAATTAGAATCATTTTCCAAGCATTGTTCTTCGTTTGGGTTGTAGGTGTGATTGGCGGAGATCGGATGAAGGAGTTTGCTTTATATGGAAATATGTTAATTCCTGCTGTTCATATTCTATTAATTGATATTTATAACATATTAAAGGATGAAATTGATGAACAAAGATTAGACTTACTAACTATTACAAAATCATCTTTACTGTCAATTTTAATAGGAAGATCGATTGTTTATTTTCTTAAAAGTGTTTTGATTATTATATTTACCTATATCGTTATTAGTTCCCTATTAATAGATGGGTTTGGTCATTGGTACTATTTTCTAACGGCCCTGCCGTTAATTATTATCTTTGCATTATCAGCCTATGCTTTAGGTATCTTTATCGCTTCCATCAACGTAAATCAAAAAATTAGTGAAATGCTTCCTAATATTATGCTGTCACTTTTAATATTAATGGGAAACTTTACGATTCCTATTGAAAACCTTCCAACATTTTTGCAAGTTGTTTCACATTTCCTTCCTTTAGGTCATATAGTCAGTGCTTTTAGGTCTTATATGGTAGAAGGTATTCCTTATTGGACAAATCCAACCTTTTATTTAGAGATTCCTATCATGCTAATCTATTTACTATTTGGCTATGGATTATATTTGTATTCGGTAAAAAGGATGAGAAAAGCTCAATAAAATAAAGCTGATAGGAGGGATTAGTATATGTACACTATTCAAGTAAAAAATATCTCAAGAGAGTTTGTTGTGAAAGGTGTTGTAAAAAAAGCAGTTCAAAGTCTTTCGTTTAATGTAAAAGGAGGCACGATATTTGGGTTACTTGGTCCAAATGGTGCTGGGAAATCTACTACCATAAAGATGATGAACACACTCTTACTTCCAACATCTGGTGAATTAACAGTGTTGGATCACGATATTTATACGAAAGAAAAACAAATACGATCAGAAATTGGATTTTTATATGGTGGGGAAACAGGCTTATATTGGCAACTAAGTGGGCGAGATAACTTAAAGTACTTTGGTTCATTGTTTAAAATTGAGCCATCCCTATTAGAAGAACGGATCAATTATTGGCTCCAGCGTTTAGGGCTAGAAAAAGATCAACATGTATTGACGATGAGATACTCTAAAGGAATGAAGCAGCGCCTACATATTGCAAGAACCCTTCTTCATGATCCACAAATATTGTTTATGGATGAGCCTACACTTGGCTTAGATCCAGAAGGAACAAAGGATCTTCGAAACATCATGATGGAATTAAAGGCTAAGGGGAAAACAATCATATTAACTACACATGATATGGAAGAAGCGGAGGAGCTTTGTGACGAAATTGCTTTCATTATGGATGGGAAGATTGTCTCAATTGGAACTGTTCAAGAGCTACAAGAAAAATACGAAGAGGGAAATGAGTATCATATAGAAATTGGAAGAGAATTACCTGTTTGGATTGAGAGTGAATTAAAGAGTCTGAACTATTTAATGAAGGATCCCATATTTCAAATAAATGGAACGATTCTGTTACATGTTCAGTTACCTAATTCAGCAAATGGAGAAAAAGAACTAGGAGAGTTGGTATCCATCCTTGCACCCTATAATATAAAACAGATTGTAAAAAAACAAATGGACCTTCGAGAAATCTATTTGAAAATAGTCAGTGGCTATTCAGATAAAGAACAGGGAGTAGAATTGCTAGTTTAATGTTAACAAGTTCAATTGTAAAAGCATCATACAGCAAAGAAACAACCATATCGGATATGGGTGTTTCTTTGCTTGTTGAAAAACCATCTCAAAAGATTTTTTAGTATGTCCAGCTCTGTTAATGAACATTTCATACGTTAATCCACGTTAAAATGTCGAATAACTCGTGTTAATGAACATTTCCCACGTCAAACCACATTAAAATGTCGAATAACTCCTGTTAATAAACATTTCCCACGTCAAACCACATTAAAATGTCGAATAACTCCTGTTAATGGAGACATTCTGTTCAAGAGTCCTTAGAAAAAAATGAGATAAAAGACTGTGGAGAACTTTCTCCACTGCCTGAGAAACAACCATATCGTATATGGTTGTTTCTCTTCAAAATAGTATTATTTAAGTACTATAGTCCCAATCTAATGCGTATGAAGTGAAAACTGATTTCAATAAAATGAGTAGTGTTTACTATAAAAAATCCGAACCATAATGGCTAAGCTTAATCTTCTAATATGGATCGGATGGATGTCCCATTTTTTCAGCTTGGCTAACGGCTTCGTCCATCATACTACTTTCTTCCCCTTTATTTTTCAGACCTTCAGCAACACGCTTTCCATATTCCTCGTCACATTTTGTGAAAATTTCAACCATACGGTTCTGGATTTCCTTACGACATCCAGATAATGCATTAACAAGGTTAGAAATTAATTCGTCTCTTTCCCAATCATTAAACCTTCGATACGTTTCTCCAGCTTGACCAAAATTATTTTCACGTGAAATTTTTTCCCTTATTACATTTCCTTCAACATATGGTTCATGTTCTTTTCCAGGATTTTTTGCTTCCTTTAATCCACCGATTATTGAAGGCTCATAGTTAACATGGGGATTTTGATCCCTGCCGTAATCAGTTCGATAATCCATTTGTCCACCCGATTGGTTGGTTGCAACATGTTTCTTTGGTTTATTTATAGGTAATTGCAGATAGTTTGAGCCTACACGATAACGTTGTGTATCAGAGTAAGAGAACGTTCTACCTTGAAGTAATTTATCATCAGAAAAATCTAATCCATCAACGAGAACACCAGTCCCAAACGCCGCTTGCTCTACCTCAGCAAAGTAGTTTTCTGGATTTTTATTGAGTACCATTTTTCCAACTTTATGCCAAGGGAACTTATCCTTATACCAAAGTTTCGTTGGGTCGAGTGGATCAAAGTCTAATTCAGGATGTTCACCATCCTCCATGATTTGTACATATAACTCCCACTCAGGGTAATTCCCTTTTTCAATGGCTTGAAATAAATCAAGAGTTGCATGATTAAAATTCATTGCCTGGATTTTGTCAGCTTCCTTTTGTGAAAGATTCTTAATTCCTTGAACAGGTTCCCAGTGATATTTGACAAGAACCGCTTTTCCTTCCTCGTTTACCCACTTGTAAGCATGAACACCGGAACCTTGCATTTCTCGATAATTAGCTGGAATTCCCCAAGGTGAGAATAAGAAGGTAACCATATGTGCAGATTCAGGGGTTTGACATAGGAAGTCAAACATTCTTTCCACATCTTGAACATTTGTTACTGGATCTGGTCTAAAGGAATGGACCATATCAGGAAATTTTAAAGGATCACGAATGAAAAAGATTTTTAAGTTGTTACCGACGAGATCCCAATTCCCATCTTCTGTATAAAATTTAACAGCAAATCCCCTAGGGTCGCGAAGTGTTTCAGGAGAATGACCACCGTGGACAACAGTTGAAAAGCGAACAAACACTGGTGTTTGCTTTTCGGTATTCGTAAAAACTTTTGCGCGAGTATAGTTCGAAATCGGTTCACCATTTAATGTACCGTAAGACTCAAAATATCCATGTGCTCCAGCTCCTCTTGCGTGTACAATGCGTTCTGGTATTTTCTCACGGTCAAAATGACTGATCTTTTCAAGGAAATCATAATTTTCTAGAGTGGTTGGTCCTCTGTTTCCGACGGTTCGGATATTCTGGTTGTCAGTGACAGGATGACCTTGTCTGTTTGTTAACGTATCATCAGAATAATTTTTTTCATTTTGTTCGTTTGACAATGGACTTGACCTCCTTTATGTATACATGGTCATCTTTTCCAATTTCTTTTAAAAAAAAACATCAATTATTGATTCCATATAAACTATGGATATTTATAGACAATTTTGAAAATGGTATGATGATAAAAAGTAGGTGAAAAAATGTTCAGAGGTATCGATTTTGAATAAAACAGTGATCTTTGATCGGTAACTCTATTATCAGATGCATTAGGTTCACTTCTACATAATGGTTATGTTGTTACGACAGTATGAGGACCTTTGGTGAAACACAACAGGATTCGTATGGGGAGGGGTCGGTGCTGTAACAGTTAGCGCACCCTTGATTGGTATCGCACTTGCAATTATTCTATTCTCTTCTTTAGGTCTCAGAATTTCATAGTTAAATAGAAAGGAAGGTTGGTACTTATGGTAGAAAATAAAGTTGTATTTGTTACAGGTGCTGCAAGTGGAATCGGATTAGAAATTGGTAAAACTTTTGCAAAGAACGGAGCAAAGGTTGCTTTATCTGATTTAGATGAGGATGGAGTATTAGACGCTGCAAAATCTCTTCAAGAACATGGTTTTGACTGTATAGGTATCAAATGTAACGTTACAGACGAAAACGAAATAAAATCAGCTCTTGATCAAACTTTTTCACACTTTGGAAGTATAGATTGTTTGATAAACAATGCAGGTCTCCAGCACGTATCAAGAATCGAGGACTTTCCAACTGAAAAGTTCGAGCAGTTAGTCTCAATTATGCTCACAGCTCCATTTAAAGCAATAAAGCATGTCTTTCCAATTATGAAGGAGCAACAATTTGGCCGTATTATTAATATGGCTTCTATTAATGGGGTAGTTGGCTTTGCGGGAAAAGCTGCCTATAATAGTGCCAAGCACGGTGTGATTGGATTGACAAGAGTAGCAGCTCTGGAGGGGGCAGAGCATGGTATTACTGTTAATGCCATATGTCCGGGTTATGTAGATACTCCGCTTGTTCGCAATCAACTAAGCGATTTAGCAAAGACAAGAAATATACCATTGGAAAGTGTCTTGGAAGAAGTGATTTATCCATTAGTACCGCAAAAAAGATTATTATCCGTTGAAGAAATTGCGAATTACGTCTTGTTTTTAGCCAGTGATTTATCAAAAGGTATTACAGGTCAAGCGTGCGTAATCGATGGTGGATATACTGCGCAATAAATAAAGTAACCTGTAAGAAGAATATCTTACAGGTTTTTTTGTTATGTGATACGATATAAAATAATAGTGAGTAAAAATTCAAACAATTAAAGGATACGACCATGATACATACTAATAAAAAATATTTACCATATATTCAATTTAACAAAGAAGAATGGGCGAGTCTTCGCTTTAATACACCCTTAACTCTTACTCAATCTGATTTAGAAGAATTAGTTGGATTGAATGAGAAAATTTCGATAAAAGAAGTTTCTGAGATTTACTTACCTCTAACGCGCCTTATCAATTTGAACGTGATTGCTTCCCAACAATTACATTCTGTCACCGATACATTTTTAGGTGCCAATACAAGAAAAGTACCGTATATTATTGGAATTGCCGGAAGTGTGGCAGTAGGGAAAAGTACGACAGCGAGGATTATTCAAGCACTATTATCGAGATGGCCCAATCACCCTAAAGTTGATTTAGTGACGACAGATGGTTTTCTTTTTCCTAACTTGGTGCTAAAAGAGAAAGGCTTGATGGAAAGAAAGGGGTTTCCAGAGAGCTATAATATTAAAAGACTCATCAATTTTTTAGCCAAAATAAAATCTGGTGAAATGAAGGTTACTGCTCCAATCTACTCACATCTCATTTATGACATCGTTCCTGATGAATTTTTGGAAATAAATCAGCCAGATATCGTCATCGTTGAAGGCATAAATGTTTTACAAACCCCTCAAAATACAAATGTTTTCGTTTCTGATTTCTTTGATTTATCTATATATGTTGATGCAAGCGAAAGCAATATAACGAACTGGTATGTTGAGAGGTTTAAGCTTTTAAGAAATACTGCTTTTAGTAATCCTGAATCTTTCTTTAAAAGGTATGCTAGCTTATCTGATCAGGAAGCGGAAAAAACGGCACTTCATATATGGAGAAAAATAAATAAAGTTAATCTCGATCAAAATATAAAACCAACTATGAATCGGGCAGATATTATCTTACAGAAAGATGTGAACCATTCGATTTCTTCCATTAGATTAAAAAGAAAATAACTGTAGATAGAGGAGACATCATTGCTATTAACAATTATGCCAATTCATGTATAATAATAGAGGAAATAAATTTATCAAAATGTGATTTAAACTTGAAAGAGAGTGGAAATTATGGGGCGTAAATGGAACAACATTAAAGAAAAAAAAGCACAAAAAGATAAAAATACAAGTCGTATATATGCCAAATTTGGACGCGTTATTTATGTTGCTGCAAAACAAGGTGAACCCGATCCTGAATTAAATGTAAACTTAAAAGTTGTCCTTGAAAGAGCAAAAACTTATAACGTACCGAGAACAATTATTGACCGTGCCATTGAAAAAGCAAAAGGTAGCGCAGAAGAAAATTATGACGAGCTTCGATACGAGGGCTTTGGTCCTAACGGATCAATGATTATCGTGGATGCTTTAACAAACAACGTAAACCGTACGGCAGCTGAAGTTCGATCTGCTTTTAATAAAAATGGTGGGAATATGGGTGTTAGTGGATCTGTCGCGTATATGTTTGACGCTACCGCCGTTATTGGTATGGAAGGAAAAACAGCTGACGAAGTACTTGAAATATTAATGGAAGCAGATGTGGATGTACGAGACATTATGGAGGAAGAGGATTCAGTAATCGTATATGCAGAGCCAGATCAGTTCCACGCAGTCCAACATGCACTTAAGGAAGCGGGAATAACTGAATTTACGGTTGCTGAGCTTACGATGCTAGCACAAAGCGACGTTACTCTACCTGAAGAAGGACAAGCACAATTTGAAAAATTAATGGATGCACTTGAAGATTTAGAAGACGTTCAGCAAGTATATCATAATGTTGATGAAGGCGAATAAATAGAAAATAGGATCTTTGTTTGAGACAAAGGTCTTATTTTCTATTTACTTTTACAATTACCGAAAAAAGTGTCATTTCTAAATGACAAATTGATCAGGGGAGCTGGTAGCATGGCTGAAAAAAATTCTTTACTAGAAGTGTATAAGCAAACAAAAGGCCAACTAGTCGGTCATGGACCTCGAAATATTCAAATTTTGCAGGATGCTTTTCTTAACGTTGACTCAGGATTAGAAAGTGATATGTACGGAACTGGAAAGGTAATTGAAAACTTTCAAGCTAAGATGGCTCAGTATTTAGGTAAAGAGGATGCAGTGTTTTTTCCAAGTGGAACAATGGCTCAACAAATTGCTCTTAGAGTATGGTGTGATGATAGGGAGCTCCAAAGTGTTGCTTATCATCCATTAAGTCATCTTGAAATTCATGAAGAAGACGGACTCAAAAAACTTCATCATATTAAAACGATATTACTTGCAGACAAAAATAGGGTCATAGAATTAGATGATGTTAAAAGTTTACAAGAGGATATTGCATGTCTACTACTAGAACTACCACAACGTGAAATAGGTGGTCAATTACCAACATTCGAAACACTAAAAGCGATTTCTGAATATTGTCGTGAGAGAGGAATAAAACTGCATTTAGATGGAGCAAGGCTCTATGAAATTTTACCTTATTATAAGAAAACAGCAATAGAGGTTTGCGAGCTCTTTGATAGTGTTTACGTCTCTTTCTATAAAGGTATAGGTGGGATAGCTGGAGCTATTCTTGCAGGCGAACATTCTTTTGTTAAAAACTCTAAGATTTGGAAAAGGCGATACGGTGGAGATTTAATTAGTCTATATCCTTACATTATTAGTGCGAATTATTATTTTGACGATAGAGTAAACAAAATGGAACGTTATTATGAAGATGCAAAGGAACTTGCAAGTTATTATAATAAATGCTACGGAATCACAACAGTACCGGATATTCCAATGTCAAACATGTTCCATGTTTATCTCAACTTTCCAAAAGAAAAAGTAGAAAAAGTTCTAATTAACATATATGAAGCAACAAATATTGGGTTAACTGGTCGAATAAATGAACTTGATGAGCAGTCATGTTATTTTGAAGTAAGTATTGGGGATCAGTATTCTACAATAAACAAAACTGAAATTGATACGGTATTTAGTCTTCTCAATAAACAATTAAAGGAAATTATTTAATTATTTGTAAGGGGCTGTTTAATACAGTTCCTTCTTTTCATTTCAAATTAAATTAAACCTCTTTGTTTGAAAATCGTCTCATGACCACATTTAGAGCAATAGTGAGCATCTCTTTTATTATTTGCCCCACAGTGATGCTTACTCTTTCCTCTTTTAGTATCAGCACAATAATTCATTAATGGAGCGCCACATTTAATGCAATATTTATCTTTATCATCTGCAACATGTGAGCATCGAACACATTTTATTTTTTCTTTTTCGTCTACCATATTTATCACCTAATTGTTAAATATTCGTTACATCCCATTGATCGTAACTTTACGATTATGAACAGGAGCGTCCACTAGATCATCATCATAAATGATTCCATTATTTTGGGGAGCAATGGATTCACCAACAAATATACTATTGCCGATATTCTCTTTTTCTTTTGATGACCACCCTGGTTGGTTATTTTCGCCAACAGAAATTGTAGCGTTTGTATTCACTGCAGTAGCCTTTATTCCAGCAAAGGCAATATCTGATTCCGTTTGGCTTGAAACAGATTTATTAACTAACACACTGTTATCTTCCATTGGAGAATCAATAATATCATCATCAGAGACGAAAGAAAAAGTATTTTTTACTTCTGCTTGGTCACCTATTCTACCAAGTCCTAGATTATTCTTCAATTGTGAACTCCATCCATTTGCGATATTTAGCTGAGAAATAAAAATACCTGATGACGTATCAATGTTTTTTACATTGATATCACCAAATTGAATATGAGCTTTCATTATACATCCCCCTTACAGCTGTTGATTTTGTGTGGACGGAGTAAAATCGTTATCACTTACAGGCATATCAACCACATCATTGTCATTAATGTTTGCGACATTAAATGGCGATAAGGAATTTCCATAGTATTGACCATTTCCGTTATTGCTTTTAGTTTGTGTGTCCCAGCCGGGCTGTGAATTTTCACCAACAGAAATTGTTGTATTTTGATTTTGAGAATTTACGATAATCGAGACAAAGTTAATCGATATAGCCATATTAAAACCACCCTGAAATTGATAGTACTATATTATGATTAAGACCGTAAAAATGACATGGATAATGGCCAAATTATGTCCATTATTTTGATTGCGTCAGTAATGAATCAGATATTTAGATCAATCTCAGTCAGTTGTAGATCATTCGCTTTTTGTAATTTGATTTGTAATATCCCATCTCTGTATTGCAACTTCGCACCTTTTTGTTTTACAACTGCTGGAAGTAAGACTTGATGCTGATCCCCGACTTCAGGTACATTCTTTAATGTTAATTGATTCGAGTTGTATATAATTTTTCCACCCAGTAAGTCTTCTTTTTCGTCTATATAAAAATGAACATATATTTCTTCATGTGCTTCAAATATTTTGGTTAGAATCTCTTTATTATTTGATGAAGTTGTTTTATTTTCTTTTTGGGGGGGCTGGTGTTTATAATTAGTTGGACGATCAGTTGAAAATGGAAAATGATCAGCCATCACATTATTGACGAATCCCTCTATATCTTGTGGCTTCATGTTTACAAGCTGTTTAATATAGTCCTTATAATTTTCTTGATTACCCCAAGGGAACATAGTTAAGAACTCCCTTCAAATGAATTACAATTACGATTAGGTTTTTGCATAGTAGTATATGTAAATGTTTAGGGATTGTTGATTTCCTCCGAATTGTTATGTCGTTTAAGTAATGCAAAGGTAAATGTTTAGTACAGTACCAAAAGCTAACGTGAAGAAAAAAATGTATACAACTTAAAAGCATTACAAATGAATTAATGTTTAATGGGTGTAATCAGTCGAGATTTGTATTGAGAGTATGTTCGTCCTTTTTATGGAACTACATCACTCAAGTCTGCTTTTGAAGTAAAAACATCCTTTCCAATTGCAAGAAGGAATCTGTTATTGTCAATCTTTCTTTTTAGTATGGTGTCAATTGGGATCAAGTATATCTTGTAGTAGTTAGGATATTGTCTTATTGTTAGAAAATACCGATTCGATGGTGAATTTTTTAAAATGTCATGTTTAACTTTCCATAATAAAAAATATAGTAGCATTGGAATTACGACTTTCTATAAAATGAGAGGAGAGTTTTTTTAAGATAATTAGAGCTAAAAGCGAAGAGCATGTTATTACGTGAAGAAAAACTCTTTATCCGAAAAGCGATTAGTAAGCATAATAGTATAAATGATGTTTGTACATATATGTTTTGAAATAAATTATAAAAGAGTTAGCGGGGATAAGAATTGAGAGAATTTATTAAAGAAATATCTGATCATAGATTTCATGGGTATGAATATGGAACAAATCTACGACCAACAGTCGTGTTGTTACATGGAATGACTAGTGATACAAACTCTTTTCATGGTTTAATAGAGTTTCTTAAGGACGATTTTCACATTCTTACGCTTGACCTACCAGGTCATGGTGAAACTCCACCGCTTCTAACGGAAAAGGATTATCATTTTTCTTCCTTAGCCGAAAAAATATACAGTGTAGTACAAGAATTTACTAGGTTACCTTTTTTTCTATTAGGTCATTCATGGGGAGCCGACCTGTCCTTACACTTAGCTGCATTATACCCGGATAAAATTAAAGGAATGATTCTATTGGATGGAGGATATGTATTCCCTGAACATACCGATTTATCTTTGAAGCAGGCTTTAATAGGCTGGGATGAATATTATCATTCTACTGTCTTTGAATCTTGGGATCTTGTTAAAAAGTCATATCAGGAATATACAACCAAAATCTGGGATGAACGACTCGATCAAACTGTATCCTCCAATTTTATTAAAGCCGATGGTAAGTATCAATTAAGAGCAAACAAAGAAAGCTTGCTATCAACAATTAAAGCATTTTATTTTCAACCATGTTCAAGTACTTTTCACCTAATTCATTGTCCAGTCTTACTTATACATGCTACCCTTCCTAAAAAGGATCCGTCAAGGGAAAGAGGGATTGAGGCAATTAGGAAAGGCATTGGGCACATAAGAGTGGTGGGGATACCAAATACAAAACATAATCCTCATTGGGATGTACCTGAGCTTATAGCATCTGAAGTTATGAAGTGGAAATCAAGTCTATTTATATAGTAAATGAATGATGTGGGTTAAACCATATAATAGTATGTCTAAATAACACCCTTCAATGGAGCATGAATATATTACATTATATGCCTACGAAGAAGGGGGAAGTTGTAGATGATCATTCGACTTGCAACTCCAAATGAAATTCCTATCATTAAAAGCTATGGAAAAAAAGTACAAGAGGAGGCGACAGTAGGATATTTAACACAGAACGATGAAATCCCAACTAAGGAAACATACTTTTGGGGGGAAAGTTATTATTTTGTTCTTGTCAATCATGATCACATTTGTGGTTGGGTTTTAGTGGGGGATACGTATCACCCATTTAAACAAGAGCCAACAGGCATGATCATTGAGTTATATGTCCTTCCAAACTATCGAAATTATGGCTTTGGACAACAATTAATGGCTGCAGCTCTTAAGCATTTTAAATATAAGGGGTATAAAACGGTACAATTAAATGTATTTGCAGGTAATCCTGCTAAGAAAATGTATGAGAAATTAGGGTTTAGAGATGTATCAACAGCAATGGAAATTCACTTTTAAAGGCAGGAATATATATTTCCTGCCTTTTATTAATTCAATCTAATGAACAACCATTACAACTCTAAGACGAAAAGAAAAGACAAAATCTACTAATAGTAGTAAGTATCTAACTTACATAGTTAACAAAATCTACATCGACAAAGTCATCATAAAAGTTGGGAAAATTATAGTGTTTTGGATAATGGAGCGATATTATGTACTGAAATTTTCCCAATACAAAGTACATTTTCTCCGTGCTACGATGAGAATGAAAATTCTGATTATCATATTTATCAGATTTTCAATCTACGTTAAATAGTAGATTACTAAAATTTAAAGAGGAGAGGATAATCTATGAAATGTTTAAAAGGAGTAGGGTGTATTATGATGGCAATGATGCTACTTATACCGATGTACTCAATGGATGTAGGAGCATCCGCTGAAAAATCAGAAAAGTTAAGAGTACTAGTTCAGTCTGTTCATAAAAATGAATTAAAACAAGCAAAAAATAATTATGGCGTTAGATGGGAATTCGAAAAAGAAAGTTTTACGACTGACGTTACGGAAGCACAATTTAATGCATTACAAAAAAATAAAAATCTTACAGTTGAATTAGTTGAAGAAGTTACGTTAGATTCCAAACCAGGTTCTTCTACATCTAGTAGAGCAGTACCTAATGATCAGACACCATGGGGTATGGAAGCAATCTATAGCGATACTACGATTACTTCAACCACAGGTGGTAGTGGCATAAAGGTAGCAGTTCTAGATACTGGAGCGCATACAAGCCATGCAGATTTAGCCAATAATGTCGAGCAATGCCATGATTTTAGTCAAAGAAAATCGAATTTAGTTAAGAATACGTGCAGTGATAAAAATGGACACGGAACACATGTTGCTGGAACAGTTTTAGCAGACGGTGGCTCAGATGGTTTTGGGATTTATGGAGTAGCACCAGAGTCAAAATTATGGGCATACAAAGTATTGAATGACCGAGGTTCAGGATATTCGGATGATATTGCGGCAGCAATTCGCTTTGCTGCAGATGAATCAACTCGTTTAGGGGTGAATGTTGTGATATCCATGTCCCTCGGTTCAAGTGCTAAGTCATCTCTAATTGCAGATGCTGTAAGTTATGCTTATAGTAAAGGAGTACTGGTCGTAGCAGCGGCTGGAAATAGCGGTCCTAATGCAGACACAATCGGCTATCCAGGTGCTCTAACAGATGCTGTTGCAGTTGCTGCATTAGAGAATGTTCAAGAAAATGGTTCATATCGAATTGCTGATTTCTCATCTCGTGGAAATCCAGATACGGATGGAGATTACCTAGTTGTAGAGAGAGATGTTGAAGTTTCAGCTCCTGGTCGAGCTATAGAATCAACTTGGTATGATGGAACGTATAATACGATCAGTGGAACATCAATGGCAACGCCTCATATATCTGGATTAGCTGCAAAGATTTGGGCAGAGAATCCAAGTTTAACAGCAGCACAATTGCGTACTGAACTTCAAAACCGAGCTAAACATAATGATATTTTAGGTGGATCAGGAGCAGGTCTGGGAGACGATTATGCCTCAGGTTTTGGTTTCCCAACAGTGAGATAAATAGATGGAAACAAAAACCTACTGGATTATTCCGGTAGGTTTTTGTTTTCAAGCAACTTATCAGGAAACGAAATGAAGAAACACAGGTCTCTACATCTTTTGCTCTCATACAAAAATGAAGATCTTAGAAGATTAAAACGAGGTTGAACCTACTGGTGGATGAATCGGATCCACTGATTCCACTTGATTAATTCCCTGTTCATCATAAGATAAGTTCGTGATATTCCCAAGTGTGATTAAACAAACAATAACTAATGCGAATTTAATTTTTTTCATACTGCATGATCCCTCACTTTTTTTTATATTTATATAGAGCTAAATTAGCGTACTCCAGATATTTAATTTTTTTTTGTAAATCCTGTTTTTCCTGATAAAAATGAATAAGTTTCGTACAGTACAAAACCATATCTTCAAATAAATGATGGGCTTCTAATGGAGTAAAGCCTCTTTTTTCAATAAAATTTGCAAAATGATTTATGGATAAGCTAAGGTGCTGTTGTTTATATAAATATTTGATTTCGATCCTAAGATTACCTTCCTCTTTAGCTTTTATTATTATTTGCTTTATTAGTTCAACCGAGGTTTCTGTTTCATTTTGAGATTCATAGATTTCGGCTAACTCACATAAGGAAGGTAAGTAAGAAACTCTAGCTTCTTTTGCAGCTTGAATACTTTTTTGTAGAAGAAAGACCGCTTTCGAAAATTGTTTTTGCGCTTTTTTTAAGATGGATAAGTTATGTGAGTTGTACGCTATATTTTTTAAATCGTTTATACGAGTGGAGTTGGTTAGTAGTAGTTCATAGTAATGCTCAGCTTCTAATAAAGCACCTATTCGTTGATAGTTAATAGCAAGGATCATTTGGGTATGAATTTTCCGGGTAAAGTTATTATAAATGTCATACTGTTCAAGTGCTTTATTACTATATAAAATAGCAGCACCAGGATTATGGGTTAGGCTCATACATAAGGCTAAATGGTAATAAAAATCACCAAAATGCTGAAAAGACTTATCTAACAGTTTGGAGAACAATTCCAATGCTTTTTTTAATTGACCTTCTAGAATAAAGTATATAGCATCAAAGTAAGAAAAAAGAACACTCTCGATTTGGGAAAATTTTTCACAATTTCGAAGTAATTTTTTCCTTAATTCGATATATTTTTCACTGTCCTGAATAAATAGATAGTATCGATACGAGATTATTTCATTCAAATGATTAAGGCCAATTAGAATTAGTTTTTCATTATTTCCTTGAATAATTGAGAATTTTTGTTTGGCACTTTCATAATCTTGATACACGATGGTTTTATATAGCTCATCCAACAATTTTTGGAAAAAATTGATTTCATTTTGGATTTTATTAAGATCAATATCTAATCGTTGCAATAGAAGGGTAATTGTTTCCTCATTATATTCTTTACTCCCATTTTCAATTTTGGAGAGATGGGATATTGAGCAAATCCCACTAGCGAGTTCTTCCTGTGTTAATTGTCGTCCCCTACGATACCCTCGAATAATGACACCTATATCCACTAGCTCACCTCCTGAAAACTACCTCATATACATAATTATACGCAATTATCTGAATTGCACAATTATAGTTGAGTGGTTTAGTTGGAATTAGGAAAAATGAAAGATAAATACGGAATTGGAAAGTCTAATCCTTCCATATTTATCTTCCAATAGTCACATACTTCTTTCAGTGAAAGTAGTGATATTGACTGATATTGACTTATACACTATAGGTTACTTACAAATATTAACTTTGAATTGTAAAAATATAATATAATCAAAGTAGTATTATATAGATTAGGAGAAGTCATCATGTACCAAACATTTTCTAATAAGGAGAAAATTATACAAATTTTCATTCTTATTGTTCCAATTTTGATTACCCAGCTAGGTATGTTTTCGATGGTTTTTTTTAACACCATTATGACAGGGAGATACAATGCTTCAGATTTAGCAGCGGTGGCAATAGGTTCAGCGATCTGGAATCCTATTTTTATTGGTATAAGTGGGATTTTACTAGCTGTTTCTCCTATTGCTGCTGAGAAGTTAGGTGAAAGAAGGAAGAGAGAGGTTTCAGCTGTCGTAACACAAGGCATATACTTGTCCATTATTATTTCAATAATTGTTATTGTTATTGGTATAGTTCTGCTAGACCCAATCCTTACATTTATGAACTTAGATCCTTTAGTAAAGGACATTACATTTCAATACTTAGTAGGTTTGAGTTTTGGGATCTTCCCTCTATTTCTATTTAATGTCTTAAGATCTTTTATTTATGCCCTAGGTAAAACTAGAGTCGTAATGATCATCATGATATTTTCTCTACCTTTTAATTTTTTATTAAACTATCTATTCATTTTTGGTAAATGGGGATTTCCTGAACTTGGTGGGGCAGGAGCTGGGTATGCGACATCCATTACATATTGGATTATTGTAGGATTTACGGCGATGATAATCAAAACAAGAGATCCATTCTCAACCATTTTTATCATTTCAGACCTTAAAATCTTTTCATGGGAAAAATGCAAAGAAATTCTAAGGATAGGTATTCCAATGGGTTTATCAAGTTTCTTTGAAACAAGTATGTTTGCGATTGTTACAATCTTAATAAGTAAATTTACAATTGTAACAGTTGCAGCCTACCAAACAGCCTTGAATATTGTGTCATTTTTATACATGATTCCGATTAGTATTTCGATGGCTATCACTGTTTTAGTTAGTTTTGAATTAGGTGCAAAACGATACAAGGATGCGCAAATATATAGTTGGATAGGTATAAATCTTTCTTTATTTATCGCCCTTGTTACAGGATTATTAGTAGTTATTTTTAGGTATCAGGTTGCTGGTTTCTATTCTAGTGACCAAGCAGTGATCCAGTTAGCAGCGCACTTTTTGATTTATGCGTTATTTTTCCAGCTGTCTGATGCCCTACAAGCTACTGCACAGGCTGCACTGCGCGGATATAAGGATGTAAATATTGCATTTGTGATGACACTCATTTCTTACTGGGGCATTTGTTTGCCACTTGGCTATGTATTAGCAGAGTTTACAACACTAGGTGCAGATGGATATTGGATAGGCTTAACTGTCGGTTTATTTGCAGCGGGACTAGGTCTTTCATGGCGTCTTTTGTATATTCAAAAGACAAAGTACCATTATTTAAACGAAAAGATGTGAATGAAAGAAAATAAACAATAAAAACATCGGGATTAAAATCCCGATGTTTTTTACAGTAGTTCTGAAGCATACTGATTTAATTTCTTACTCATTTTCTATAAATGATAGTTTAGTATAGTTAGCTTATCAGAAAGAAAAAATTAAAAATTTTTGATGTGTTAGCTTTTATACTAGTATTGAATAGCCTAATTGTAGGATTAAAAGTACGGTGATGACTCTCAGAATTATCTTTAGATGGGTGTTCTTAAGTTTGTATGCAAATCGAACAGATAATTGAGCTCCTAAAATGGAGCCGGTAGTTAAAAATATGGCAAGTTTCCAATCTATTAGTCCAGATACGAAGTAGGAAGCAGCTGCACCTAAACAACTTAGGAACGTAAGGAATCTAGTTAAAGCCATTGCTTTCATAAATGAAAAACCATGGTTTAAATATGTGTACATTTGAAGGGTCGCTTGTCCAGGTCCAAACATTCCATCGTATACGCCGATTCCGAATATGATTGGATGCATTCGAACTGGGAGTTTTGTATTCATTGTCATTTCTTCTTTCGGTTTTTTTAGAAAGCTTATTATCAGTGCAAAAAATAATAGGAATAGGGCAATGATTGTCATCAAACTTTCTGAGATAGATTTTGTGATGAAACTACCTGTGATGCCCCCAGCTAGACCAATTGGTGAAAGAACTAGTACTGTTTTAAGGTTGATTTGTTTTTGCTTTAATAAGACATAAAAGCTTGAAAATGAACTGAATGTGTTTGAAAATTTATTGGTTGCAATAACTGTATGTATTGGAATTCCTAACATCAATAAGCTTGGCATACTAATGAGTCCACCACCACCGGCAAGAGTACCGATAAATGTTCCTGCAAATCCGATTAAGAAAAATTGTACCTCTGTCATTGTTATCACCAGCATTCTAAAAAATGTATGATCCGATTCATATAACCTAATCGTAACGTAAGACTACTAATAAGGAAATGTTGTAATTATTATCAAATCGCATAAGTTAAACTTATTATTAAGGTGACAGTATATCAATTTATAATTGAGCTCTTTTTCTACTATTATCTGGCAGTTATCAACTGGTGGGAGATAGTTGGATTACGATATAGTAGAATGTAGAATAGGTAAAATTAACTTATATTCCTTTATAACGACTTCTTTATACAAATGAAGAATAAGGGACAATAAACTAGAAAAAAATAAGCCCATGAGATACTTTCTAATGTTACCATTATTTTTTCTATTTTTTGTATTGCCTACAGATATACAGGCTGAGGAAATCATTAAAGTAAGACTTGTGAATTATGTTGGGGATCCTACAAAGATTACACTTGAGATGAAAGGAGACTATGTTTCATTAGATCCAACTTTAACATTAATTGAAGGGGTAAAGTATGCATTGTTTGTAGACAATGACCATCTCACCTTAGTTGGAGGGGGAGATACACAGATAATTGTAGACTCATTGGTACTTGTTCCAAGAACCTATAATGAACAACATCAAATTCTAGTTAATGATCGCCCGTATCTTGGTGCTATTGAATTCAAGATAGAACAAGATCATATCCGTCCGATTAATCAACTTCCTTTAGAAGATTATTTAAAAGGAGTTGTACCTTTTGAAGTTTACCCTTCATGGGGAATAGAGACACTAAAAGCTCAAGCAATAGCAGCGAGGACTTATGCTGTTACCCAATTAAAGCAAAATATAGATGATACGATTCAGTTTCAGGTATACGGAGGTTTCGACTGGAAGCCGAATACGTCTAAAGCTGTGGATGAAACGAAAGGTGAAATTATAACCTATCATAATAAACCAATTGAAGCCTTTTATTCCGCTAGCAATGGAGGTAAAACGGAAAGTAACGCTCATGTTTGGGGGGGGAAATCCATTTCCTACTATCCAATTAAGGATGATCCATATGATCCTACTCATCCTTGGGAGTTTGTTCTCCATAAACACCAACTTGATCTAGAGAGTATAAATTGGGACCATCAACAAATGTGGGAATCACTGCAAGAAAAAGATAAGCAAATCACAACAACAATGAAAAGATGGCTAAACAAAAATGGCTATGTAGGAGAGATTAAAATAATCTCTATCCCAACCTTTACGGTTTCTGATAATAGATTAAATTCAAAAAGAGCCACACATGGGAGTCTAACCATCGAGTTTCTACAACAATTAATAGAGGGAACTGTCTTATATAATCAACTAACACTTCATAATGTTAAACTCAATAAAATAAGGCCGATTATTGGAGGGACGGTATTTAAAAGTTATTTTATTGAGTCATTGAGTGAGACAAATGGAGTTTACACGATGAACGGTAACGGTTATGGTCATGGAGTAGGCATGAGTCAATGGGGAGCCAACACGATGGGACTAAAAGGAAAACCATATAAAGACATTTTGCAATTTTATTTTCCTGGTACAGAGATTAAACATACTAGTGAACTTGGTAAACAAGAAACAAGGGAAGGTAGCTAAAAATAAACGGTTCCGTTTCGATGGAGAAACATACGAAATAGAATTTTATAAGAAGATCAAATCGCATATGATTTGGTCTTCTTTTTCCTGTAAGTTAATAAAGTTTCTGGTGTTTAGTTTATACAATGTTACGTCTGGAACTAGCTCCAGCGCACAGCCACTCGAGGTCAAGTAAGCTGTCATGAATTAATGGGAAAACTACCCTTTTTCATGAAAGAACATTTGCTCTGCCTGAGGCTAAACGGGCGCTTGCGCCTTTTGTACTTATGTTGGATAAACGGTACAGTCTTTTATCACTTCATAGTAGACACATACTGTATAGCAAGGTCTTCGTAAACTATTGATATGTCTATACCTATAACAACAATAATAAAATGCAGTAATTAAGGTAATTATCATGTGGACTATTCATTCTATCCTATACAAAACTTTTAAAGACGCAGTTATAAAGATTAATTGTAAGTGAAACTTCTAACAGAAATGATATTGAATTATGAGATATCCAATTTCCCTAATGCGCCTATGAAGCTCGTAATAAAGTGCTTTTTAACGAAAAGATTTACACTTGACAAGTGCTGCTATTCTGCGTTACTATATACCGGTAATTAGTATTACTTAATACTTGTGGTACAGAGTACTGAAAACTTGAAGAAGCCGCATTAAAGTATTTACTGGCAACGAAGTAGCAGCCCTCTAATTGCCTCGTCATTGATGCAAGATCGTGGGTTGATTAGCCTCAACGATGTGATAAATAAAAACTTTGCTGAACAGCTTCGTATCTTAAAGGAGGAGACTACAATGAATTTTTTAGAAAAAATAACCGGTAGTGATATGACTAAAGAAATGAAAGGTTTTGAAGCACGAGCAACAGTCTTGCCAGCTGACTATCAAACTGCTTGGAAAGAAATTACAAGTAATCTCTGGATTTACGGAGATTTCACCGGTCGTAATCTGATGCCGATTCTTGACAGTGCCCTTGAACTGCTTGAAGTTACGTCAGCAGACGGCCAGAGCGTCGAAGAAGTACTAGGAGATGATATTAAAGGCTTCTGCGCAGCACTTGTTGGTGACGAAGGCGCAAAAACTTATAGAGATAAATGGCGTGACCAACTTAACAAGAACGTAGCAAGAAAATTAGGAGGACTGAAATGAGTATCAAAAAAATGATCGAAGAAAAAAAAGAATGGAGAGCCCATGTTTCGCGTGTCAAAGATCTTCCACAAGATTACCAAATAGTCTATAAAGAGATCCAAAAATATCTCTTTAAAGTCGGTTCTGTTGAGCTAAACGAAGGTATCGGACTGCTTACGGAAATTCTCAGCTTCTTTGAAGAAGGGGCTTCTGCTGGGAAAGGTGTACTTGAAGTCACAGGAACAGACGTTGCTGCTTTCTGCGATGCACTGATTGAAGATTCAAAAACTTACGCTGATCTCTATCAAGAATCGGTCAATCAAAAAGTTGATAAGACTATGAAAAAATAGAAGGAACATAGTACTTGACTGTAAAATTCTATCGAACTTTTCCCTAATTACTGAACTTACCTCCCAAACTCTAAAGTATGTTCGAGTTCGAGAAATGTCGGAAATAAAAGAAAGAATATAAATGGAAATAATAATAAAAGTTAAGGATAATTCAAAGAAAAAGAAGTCCTCAGAGGCTGAAAAGCGTGAGGGTGAAATAACCATCCAAATCAATCATATTAATATTTATCAATTTGGAAAAACCGAAAAACGGTACTTATATTTAAAAAATGAATTTTAATGTTGAACAATTCAATATAAAAACAGTAACGCTTGGATATAAAATCCAAGCGTTTTAAGTTTGTTATTTTGTACTGTTATTTGAGGAGTGAAGATGTCTGTGTGTTAGTATGAACTTTGATCTTTTTTTTAATTATTTGCCACAGTATCGAAACCGTTTTAGCTAAAGAAGCAGCTTTATTTTATTCTTTTGGATTTTGGTAATTATACATTAATCGGTTGACAGGTGTAAAACCTTCTGGGGTATAAAATCTTAATAAATCTCTGTTTACAAGTCGGTCGCTCAGTTCAAGTTGATATTTCACCTTACGTTCCATTTCGCTTAGTAAATCATTTCGTATGATTGGATACCCTGTTGCAGTATCGTAAAATTTATTATTTACTCTTGTGAAATTAGGGCTGACAAAATTACCATTTCGAAAAGGTATCAACTCCCGGTGTTCACTAGAAAAGAGATCTGTACCAAACAGTACAAACTCTTTTGATTCAACTCCTAATAAATGAAGAAGAGTTGGAAGTAAATCGATTTGGCCGCTAAAGTCATGCATGAGTTCACCTTTAACACCAGGGATTCTAATAAATAATGGTACTCTTTGTAGCTGTGAGAAAGTAAAGGATGTAACTTCTTCTCCTAGTACGAGCTCCATCGCTCGTTTATGGTTATCAGAAATTCCATAATGATCACCATATAATATAATGATAGAAGACTCATAAAGTCCATTTTGTTTTAATTGATTAAAAAATTGTGAAAGTGCTTCATCTAGATAACGAGCGGTTTGAAAATAATGATCAACCGAGCGATCTCCAGAATTATATGGCTGAATTGTAGCCTCTTCTTCAGCAATAGGATAAGGATAATGATTAGATAAGGTTATAAGTTTTGCATAGAATGGCTGTGACAATTCTTCTAAGAATGGCATTGATTGCTTGAAAAATGGTTTATCCTTTAAGCCATAGTTTACTACGTTATCGGGTGCCATATCGTAATAGCTTGAATCAAAGAAGTGGTCATAACCAAACGATTTATATATCACATCTCGGTTCCAAAACGATTTATTATTTCCATGGAAAACAGCTGATGTATACCCATGTTGTTTTAATATAGCCGGAGCAGCTTGATACGTATTTAATCCCTTTGTTGTAAAAACAGCCCCTTGAGGAAGTCCATACAGTGAATTATCTATTATAAACTCAGCATCTGATGTTTTTCCTTGCGCTGTCTGATGGAAAAAATTATCAAAATAAAAAGTATCTGATTCCTTTTTTAAAGAATTTAAGAAAGGAGTTACTTCTTCGCCATTAATTTTGTAATCAATAATAAAGCTCTGTAAGGATTCTAAATGAACATAAATAACGTTAAATCCTTTTCCAACTCCAAAGTATGTAGGATTTGGTTCAGCATGAATTGAGTTTGTGTAATGAATGATTTCCGTAATATCATCGCTCTCAGCCATAGCACGTTGTGTAGAGGTCAACGTGCTTTGAACAACATCATAAAAAACATAATTGTACATACCTAAATATTTTACGATATAGTTTCGATCAAACATTCGTTTAAGCAATTGTGGACGGTCCGATTCAGCAAGTCCAATTGTTAGGCTAATCAATAAAATGGCTGTAGCGAATATGGTAATTTTATTAGACCGTTTAAAGGACCTTTTGGGGAAACCTTTTAACTGACTTGTAATAAGAACAACCCATAAGAAAGTATCAATGAAAAATAGCGGATCATATGGATTGGAAAGAGCAAAGATACTTCCGCCTAAATCATGAAAATTCTTTGTCTGAAGCAGTGTAGGTAACGTTATGAAATCACTATAAAAACGATAATATAAAACATTTGCATATAAAATAAATGAGAGTAGAAATTGTAACAATAAAAGCATTTTTACAAAGTATTTATCTTGTATTAAGAATGAAATGCCTAATAGTAGTAAGATAGATCCAAGCGGATTGATGATAACAAGAAAGATTTGTGTTTGATTATTTAAATCCAGATTAAATTCACCAAACTGTGTAAGCACTGTCTTGAACCACAGCAAGAAGGAGACCCCAAAAAAGAGGTAAGATGGCTGGTTCAATTTGTTATGAATTGTTTGATAGAGCTTCATTCCTTCACCAACTTTATAAGTGAACTTATTGAACTATTTCATCACACTACTAATTTTAGGTTGTCCCTTTAAACAGCATTTATGAAATTATATTATGAACACGTACAATATATGAACCAATAGTATTTTTTGTAGAAAAAATTGGATAATTCAATAAAACGTTGTAAACATTAGGATTATCAATTAATTAAGGTGTGGGAAGAGTGAAGGAAAATTTGTTACCGATTAGTGAGAGAAGGCTTATCTTTATGGCATTTATCATTATGAGCTTATATTTATCTCCATTGTATATTTTAGGTGAGAATGCTCATATTAGAGTCCACGACAACTTAGATTCTAATTTAGCATGGTACAAGGTTTTAAAAGAAAGTGGCGAATTATTTGGTTCACCTGAAGCAACGATCCCACAAATCATAAATGGTGTTCCAAGGAACGCTTTTGGAACAGAGTGGAGCGGAATTGTTTGGCTACATGTACTATTTCCAACTATGGTCGCTTATGCATTAAGCCAAACCATTACAAGGGTATTTGCATTCATTGGTATGTATCTTCTATTAAAAACACACTTTCTTAAAGACCAAGAATGGAGTTACGTAAGAGTTGGAGTAGCCCTAGCATTTTCCCTTACACCTTTTTGGCCGTCAGGGATGTTAAGTACTCTTGGAATGCCATTAGCCCTATGGGCCTTTCTCAACATAAGAGCTCATCAAAATACTTGGAAAGACTATGTAACATTAACTCTTCTTCCATTTTACTCAAGTATCGTACTAGGATTTTTCTTTTTTTTATTCGCTATGGGGGCACTTTGGCTGGTTGATTTACTACGTTTGAAACGATGGAACCTTAAATTTCTAATTTCAATCTTTTATATGACCTTTATCTATTTAATGGTTGAATACCGTTTAGTATATTCGTTCTTATTTTCAAGTGAAGCAAATAGTCGTGATGAATATTTCCATGCACGACTTTCATTATGGAGGTCTATACGTCTTACTTTTAAAAATTTTGTGTTAGGTCATACACATGTAATGACCGTTCATGGGTTAATCATTTTACCTGTTACCTTTTTTGCTTTTTACATTATTTATAAAAACAGACTTTGGATAAAGGAAAAACTGTTTATCTATTTAATGATCCTAAACTTCATCCTTTCAACTTGGTATGCGTTTTGGTTTTACAAAGGATGGTTACCTTTAACAGAACGTTTCCATTTCCTTGATACATTTAATTTTGCTCGGTTTCATTTCTTACGACCATTAGTTATTTATGTTGGATTCGCTCTAGGTTTAGCGATTATTTGGAAATATGCCTATCAAAGTAAAAAGCTAGTTGTCTTTTTTTTAATTGCGCAGCTCTTCGTGTTGGGATTATTCAATGATGAGATAATTTATAGAAATAAACCTTCGGTAAAAGAATTTTATGATCCTAAATTATTTGAGCAGATTGAACAATACATCGGACTTCCAAAAGACGAGTACCGAGTGGCTTCCATTGGACTTCATCCAGCTGTATCACAATATAATGGGTTTTACACATTAGACACATATAACAATTTTTATCCACTATCGTATAAATACAAATTTCGAGAAATATTTGAAAAAGAGTTGGAAAAAAATAAAAAAATTAGAGAGTATTTTGATGAATGGGGAGGACGTTGTTATATTTTTACAGATGAATTAGGAAAACATTATATGTTTTCAAAGAGGACGAAGAAAAAGCTTGAGCATCTTGAATTGAATATGATTCCTTTTAAAGAGTTAGGTGGGGCATACATTTTTTCAACAGTTCCGATATTAAATGCTGACGAAAACTTCCTTACTTTAGATTCTACATTTATTTCTGAAACTGGCTATTGGAAAATCTACTTATACAAAACGATGTAGTAATAGGAGGGAATAGAGTGAACACACCGTTACTAACCGTTGTCGTTCCATGCTATAACGAAGAAGAGGTCCTTCAAGAAACAATGAAACAATTACTGATGTTACTCGAAACCTTGGTAAATGAAGATCTTATTCATGAGGATAGTAAGCTGTTATTTGTAGATGATGGAAGTAAAGATAAAACATGGTCAATCATTTTTAAAGCAAGTATTTATCATGAAAAAATAAAAGGGCTAAAATTATCTAGGAATGTTGGCCATCAAAATGCACTACTTGCTGGGCTATCAACGGCAAAGAGATTTGCTGATTGTGTAGTTTCCATTGATGCAGATCTACAAGATGACATATACGTAATAAGAGATTTTATCGAAAAGTTTCATGAAGGCTATGATGTCGTATACGGTGTAAGGGATAATAGGGAAAGTGATACATTATTTAAAAGAAGTACAGCACAAGCATTTTACAAGTTAATGAGGAAGATGGGAGTGGACATTGTTTACAATCATGCTGACTTTCGATTAATGAGTAGACGAGCATTAGATGAGCTTGAGCGGTTTAATGAGGTGAATATCTTTTTAAGAGGTATTATCCCATTAATTGGATTTAAGTCAACATCTGTCCTCTATAAAAGAAAAGAGAGGATGGCTGGAGAATCGAAATACCCACTTAGGAAGATGCTTTCTTTTGCATTTGATGGGATCACTTCTTTTTCCACTAAGCCGATCCGATTTGTACTTTTGCTTGGATCTCTATCCTTTTTTGCAAGTGTGTGTTTTGGACTATATTTTTTATTTTTAAAATATTTCGGTACCACGGTTTCAGGATGGACTTCCCTTATTACCTCAATATGGTTAATTGGAGGACTACAATTAATTGCAATAGGTCTTGTGGGTGAATATATCGGTAAAATTTATAAAGAAACAAAAGGGAGACCAAAATATTCGATTGATATAGACTTATTAAATCTGCCACTTTCGAATCATTTGTTAAGTATAGGGGACGATGAAGGAGATTTTGCTTCCTTAAACCTTGCTAACCATCGGATTAAGTGAAGTAATTTTGAGAATCGCCTAAAAAAAAAGTAAATGATCTTTTACTGTGAGATGGTTCTCATAACTCTTATCAAGGGGTGGGAACCATTTTGATTTTTATCACTATCTTGGCGGTAGACAACTAATATGGGAAGTGTAGGAGTTTTTATTAGGTCCATAGAAGAGGGGAGCGAATGGACAAAGCAAATATGAGAACTGTACTAGTTACAGGGAGTGCGAAGTTGGTCAGAAGGATAAAATCAAATAGTAGAAAAATTTCTTTGCTATTCTCATGGTGGAATGTGGACAAACCGAATAAATGATACCAGCCCAATTTTAATAGGAACATAAAATAGTTTGAAACCTTGCAACACCTTCAATCGTAAAGAAATTGAAATGATCTTTTGCCTAAAGATAGAATAGGAGTGAGAATACTTGGAGAGAAATGAAACAGAGTGTAAAAAATGTAACGGGAAAGAATTTGTTCAAGGAACAGATTTTGTAAACCTTCGTCCATTAAATAAGAAGATGTCATTTGGTTGTGAAAAGATCTACACGGTTTGTATTAAATGTGGAGAAATTGAGTCGATAAAAATTATCAATCCTGAAGAGCTGAAATAGTGATAGATACAGTATGGGATTATGAAAGCAATTTTATAGAGTGTTTTGGAGCTAAAGGTAGGGACAGCGGTTTATTTCCGCTGTCCCTGAATCATTACTTTAATAAATCATGATCAACGTAGCGTTCACCATTCAATTCACTTATGATATTGATAGCGACAGCCGCGCCATTTCCAGCTGTAATAATCGTATGAACACTTACACCAGCTGTAGTACCAGCAGCCCAGATACCATTGACATTAGTTCTGCCATCTTTATCTACTTCAATTATTGATTTTATTCTCGGTTCTGTACCAGGTATGATATTTAAACCAACTTTCTCAGCAAGATCTGTAATAGCACCTGTAGCAATGAGGACATGTTTTGTCTCATATTTATTATTATCGCTTTCGACAATAAAACCTCCGTCCTTTGGGGTAATAGTTAAAACGGATTCTTCCATAATTTCTGCGCCAAACTTTGTTGCCTGTTTTTTACCTATATCAACAAGATCAGGTCCAGATACCTCTAACAGTCCGTAATGGTTTTCAACCCATGCACGTTTTGTCATGCTTTTTTCATTGTCTAAAACTAATGTTTTTTTTCCAGCCTTTGCAGAAAAAATAGCTGCGCTTGCTCCAGCAGGGCCGGCGCCAATAATTACGATATCGTACATTTTTTATACCTCCATTATCTGATATTGTATATAAAAATAGAAGAAGAGTTGTTCTTCTATTAATATAAGTTGTTATAGCAACTAATTGTGCCGTTAGTATATTAGAGACATTGAACGTTTGTATTCATCTTGTTTAGAATTTCTTCTAATTGAGTAAGCTCTTCTTTAGAAATTCCTTTACAAACAACATCATTAAATTTTTCTGCAATGGGAATAACTTTTTCACCAAGGTCCTTACCAGCCTCGGTGAGATAGAGTCTGACAGAACGACGATCATTATTGCAATGAATTCTTTTTATAAAACCTTTACTTTCAAGATTTGATGCCATTCTAGCTATATTGGTCTTATCTTTGTGTAGGCTCTCGACCAATTGATTTTGTGTTAATCCATCTTTTTCCCAAAGGAGCATCATAATTAAGTTTTGCTCGGGTGCAAGATTAAAGGGTTCTAACTTTGATTTAATAAAGCCCGTTAAACAAAGGTCGGTTTTATGTATTTTAATGCTAATATAATCTTGAAAGGATAGCTTCAATAGAATCCCTCACTCGGCTAAAAAATAGTTGCTATACATACTAAATAAGTATAGGTAATTTAAATCCGACTGTCAAATTACACAAATATATGCTGTTCTAAACCAGGTACGTGTCAATCATAAGCAATTTGAGAAAATTCATATGATAATTGAGTAACAATGAATGCCACGTTTTCAACAACCAGTCCAAGGTAACTATGGTATTATGAAAAGAAAAAATACTATTAAACTAGTTAATGATAAATGAAAAGTATGTTTAGTTTTATAAAAAAGGACTTTTCTAAGAGTAGGTGAGAATATGAATAGAATGTCGGAGTTTTTTAAGAGGCCCTTGTTTTTAGGTATTTTAGTTTGTATGTTGGGATTATTCATTATGTGGAATATTCCGATTGAGAAAAGAAAATACGGTTTATCCCAAACGAGTGTAACGACAGACTATACAGGACTTCTTCCATTAAAAGTGGAGCGGGTCATAAAGGTTGCTGATAACCAAGATTTACAGAAGGTGGTTCAACAAGCGAATGAAACTAGACAACAGATTTCGATCGCAGGGCTTCAGCACTCACAGGGAGGGCATACCTACTTTAAGAAGGGTGTGTCATTAGACATGCGTTCCTATAATAAAATATTAGAAATTAACGAAGAATCTAAAACAGTTCGAGTACAAGCAGGAGCCACTTGGGATGATGTCCAAAAAGCGATATCCCCATATGGACTTGCACTAAAGGTGACTCAATCCCAATCCATTTTTTCAATAGGAGGATCGTTATCTGTTAATGCACATGGGAGAGATATTCGGTTCGGTTCTATGGCAAACTCTGTTTTGGAGATGACATTATTAACACCTACTGGGGTTATTAAAACAGTTACTCGTGAAGACTCAGAGGAATGGATGAAATATGTTTTCGGTGGATATGGATTATTTGGAGTGATTTTGGATGTAACATTGGAATTAACTGAAAATGATATTTATACAATCCATACTGAGGAAATCTATACAAGTGAATATGAATCATATTTTACTAATTTAATTGCTCAAAACGAAGTCGCGATGCATTATGCAAGAATTAGTGTAGCTCCGGATAGTTTTTTGGATGAAATGTATGTGATTGATTATGTTTACACTGGAGAAAAAGATAGTAAAACACCTTTAAAGGGAGAAGAGGGGGTTCGTTTTAGTAAACTTGCACTCGATATAGGGAGGAAGGGAGGTTTTTGGGAAAATCTTTTTTGGGATTCCCAAAAATTATATATTAATTCAATAGATGGAAAAAGAATATCTCGAAATAATGCAATGCGTTCGGAGTCTACATTTATGGAATTTACTAGCAATACTCGAGTAGAAGTGTTGCAGGAGTTCTTTGTCCCTATTCATTTATTTGAAGAGTATATTCAAGATTTAAAACAATTACTTTCTTCTAATGATCAAGAGGATGATTTTAAAGTTCACAATATTACGGTTCGTTTTGCAGGTAAAGATAGCCTAACAAGCTTGAACTATGCAAAAGAGGATATGTTTGGACTTGTTATTCTTATCCAACATGGTTTAGAAGAAGAGGAGATTGAAAGTGCCAAAAAAACAATACAGAAATGGACAGATTTGACACTAGATTACAAAGGTACGTATTATTTACCTTATTATCGATATCAAACAAAAGAACAATTTATGAGATCCTACCCAAACTGGAAGGGTTTCAAGATGGAGAAACTTCAAAGAGATCCAAATGAAGTATTTCAAAATCTATTTTATGAATATTATTTAAAATAAGGATAAGGGACTATGAAAAATCAAAAAGTAGGTTTTTTTCCACTATTTGTGACAGTAGGACAGGTTGTCATATTTCCATATTACATTATATGGTTAAAGCAAGTTTCATTAACTTACACACTTTTTGCTTGGTTTTTTGCTGCATTTTCGTTTGCCGCCGCATGGGGATATAAAGTAAAAATGTCAAAAAGAGGAAATAATGATAAGATTCTTCCATTTATTTATGCTGGAATGGGATTCATATATATATTTGTAGGAATGATCGATCATAGCTTCTCTTACTTACCTTATATCGCCTTACTGATTCAAATAAGTCTAGGCTTTTTACAAGGATACTTTCGCGCATGGCATATCAGACAGAAGCTATATAGTCTAAATACAGTACATCATTATGTTATTGTAGGATGTACGATGATTGGATTATCCTTTATTAAGGTTTTGTCTCCGCATTTTTTTCTAATTATATTTGGAGTTATCCTAAGTATTTGTGGAGTGTGGATTTTTCTCATCATTGGAGAAGAAAGAAAAGAGCCATAATACGCAAGAGAGCACAGTTTTTTTGCTTATGTTGCAGGGGTTATTACTTTACTTAGAGAAAATAGTAAAAGAATTATTTAAAAATATTTTACGTTCATATCTTTTTTATACAGGGGGGAATAAACATGAGAAAGTTCATCTTTCCTTTTACTCTATTAATACTAATTATCATTTATCTTATGCTTACGAATCCGACCACTGATGATTACCTTGCTTATTCAGTAAAACAATTTGGTGAGTCACCATCAGTAACGAATCTTGAAATTGAAATAGAAAGAGTTAACTTTATGTTTTTCTCCACGTATACACAGATTGTAGCCTTTGAAACTGGGATAACCTATTTAGGTATCGGAGGGGCCTTTTTTAAAATATCAGATGGCCAATTCGATTATCCTTGGTGGCTAGAGTTTTTTAACTAAACACTCTTTATAAGTCAATCCTAACGTAAAAAGAGTAACGTTTTCATGTAGTGTTACTCTTTTTATTATTGTTTGATCGTAACTGTCTAATTATCTTATTCTGATATAGTAGTTTTATTTCTACCAGTACCTAATGAATGATAAAGAGCCTCATCACTCGTTCGAAAATTGTTTTCAGATGGCCCGTGGACATAAATAAGCTTATCACAATTGAGTTTGTAATAGGTTTACCTGTAGGACTTAGTGACTGCTTCAATCATGTTTCTTAATTAATCTGTAAATTTAACGCATCTTTTAAATCTTTATTTTTAAGTAATATCCCAAACTCTTCTTCCCCTATCTAAAGCATAAATCACCAATACAAACTTAAAAAATAAATAACTACATCTATTTTTTAGGGTATATGGAAAATCCTCCGTTTAAGATGGAGTTTGTGGTCGATATCACTCGAAAAATATGGTAAAATAATAAAAAATTACTATATGAATTTTGGTAAACCAGTACGATAGTCTTGGACGCCAAATCATAGTCTACTGTTCAATTGAAAAATAATAGTTTGGTAACCGAAAAAGTAGCTAAAAAGAACGTATTCGGTAGAGTAAGTCCTTTTTTAACAAAAGAGAACATTCAGCATAGAGAAGGGGACAACAATGAGGATTGAAAAGGTACTAAAACTAATTTGGATATCAGTTGCGATCGGGATATTTTTTAATCTATTTGTAAGCTACATATTTTTGAACGGGCCGAGTAGAGAGTTTCATCTATTAAATATTGTGTTGGGACTTTCATGGATACCTTTTACTATTACATATAGATATATAAAAGAAAGTTGGCGAGAAATACTTTTTATTGCTAACATGATCATCGTTTTGTGTTTATTGTATTATGTGGCACCTTTTTTAGATTATGTATTATTTTACTTTGCCCCTCTGTTTACGATTTTATTTAAAAAGAAATCATTGTTTATTGGTTCTTCCATTTCTTCCGTTATCGGCTATGGTGTTATAATCATAATTCATCCAACACTACATACTACAATTGTTACATTAATGATTGAACTATCATTCTATTTTGTTTATAACTTAGTCTTGTATTATGTGACATTGATATTAACCGAAAATGAAAAAACAAAAGTGTTATATGAAAAGACCATGCAAAGTTTAATCATTGCGATAGAAACAAAAGATGATTATACACAAGGTCATTCAAAAAGGGTATCTGAATACTCATTGCTTTTAGGAGAGAATTTAAAAAAGAAAGGGTTCCCGATCGATATAAATATTCTTAGAGTATGTTCATTGTTACATGACATTGGAAAGGTGCATACTCCGACTAACATATTAACTAAAAAGGGTAAACTTCTACCTGAGGAATTTGAAGAAATAAAGAAACACCCATCCAAAGGGGCATCGATACTAAGGATGCTAGAATATCCTAACGAAATCGTAAATGCGGTTTTACACCATCATGAGCGGTATGATGGAACAGGATATCCACATGGTATAAAGGGACACGATATACCACTTTACGCTAGAATCATTGCGATTGGTGACACGTTTGATGCATTAACATCAAATCGTTCGTATCGAAATGCCTTTCATCCAGATCGAGCAAAGAAGATTATCTTAGAAAACATGGTATCTCAATTTGATCCAGCTCTCGAAGCTGCATTTGTTGAAGTATATCCATCTTTCTTACCAATTGTTCCAAGGAATTCAAATATAGACGAGGATAATCACACAGAAGTATAGTTTTAAAGGGTTGGCTTAATTGTCAACCCTATTTATATTTGATGAGATGACTCTTTCACTTTTTCTACTCAAACGCATTGATAGTGCCCAGCTTGCGAAACATCCAACACATACAGCTATTGCCGAGGCTACAAATGCACTATAATAGCTGTTAGTCTGATCAATTAAGATACCTGTTACAATAGGGGAAAAAAATTGACCCACTCCAAAAAACAACGTAAGAAAGCCTAATGCAATCGGAGCTAGTGCGGGTTCAACATACTCACTAACACTAGTGACTGTAATGGTTGGAACAGCCCATAATGCTATTCCGTATAAGATCACCTCAACAAGTAAGAGGGTAGGATGATAGGTTAAAGACATTAATAATAAGAGTATGCATTGATATCCGTAAACAATGGTCAAGGCTTGTATCCTTCCGATTTTGTCTGAAATTGCCCCCCATATGAATCCACTAAAAATACTGATAAAACCACCGATGGCGAAGTATTGACCAGCAACACCTTTAGTGAATCCGATATCATTCATTAAGTAGTCTACAATAAATGTAGAAAAGACAAGATAACTAAATCCCCATAGAAAGTATGTGAAACCAATATGCCAGACAATTGAATTTTTATAAACAGAACTTGTAGCTAAGAAGGTATGGTCAGATGTTTGATTTCGCTCTTCTCCGTTGGAATGAATACCTACCTCTTGAGGATGCTTCTTTAAGAAAGCTAAGACTAAAATTGCAATTAATAAGATAAGACAAGCTAACACAATCCAACTAAATCTCCATCCGTTAACTGTATCAATCCCTATCATTACGGGAACAAATACTCCACTAAATACAATACCAAGTCCGGAACCGGAGTTCACAATTCCCATGGCTAGACCCCGTTTCTTCGGTGCAAACCATTTTGCCACAACTCCAAGAGCAGGTATGTTGGCTCCTCCTGAACCGATACCCATAATGAGACTTCCAAAGAAGGATATCCAAAAATGACTTGACATTGCCAATAATGACATCCCTAATGATGCTAAACATAAGGAAGCAATGATAACAACCTTTGCTGTAAAACGGAGGACAAAATAACCAGAAAAAAATGCACTAAGTAAGTATCCAAAAAAAATCGAAGAAGCAACGAAACCTGTTTGAGTGTAAGTAAACATTAGATCGTCTTTCATAAAGGGAAGGATAGCCCCAAATGAAAATCGCCCAAAGCCTAAGCTTCCAAGTAAACACAAAGTTAATAATAGTAAGGTAAGGATCATTCTAGCTTTTTGGCTCATACCTCATCATCTACTTTCGAAATAAAATAATCATCTACTAACATATTACCATAGGTAGGAAATTGATAACTGAATAAAAAATTAATGAACAAAATGTAGGATTGTGACTTTAATAGCTGTTGTAAATGGGGGTGAAGAAGGCGGGTATATATGTAAAGGGGTAACTTATACTTAAACTAATAACTAATTAACAAAAATATGTAACATTTTTTATCTGTAAGCATATAGTGATTCTTGTGTGAGATTATTTGTGAAAGGATGACTGAAAGTGAGTAAAGACCAAATTAATTTAAACTCTGCTAGTACTAATCACAATGTATCAGGTTTTAAAGTAATTGAAGTGAACATTACGGATAATTCTTCAAATTTATATGCAGTTGTTACACCAGTGAAAATGAAAGACTAATGATTGACTATTTATGGGTTAAAAATCTAAACCACCCTTTTTGTCATTCTACATAGAAAGGGTGGTTTACTATTTTCATGTTACTTATATTTTCTTATAACCTCAGCTACTATTTCATAAGACCGTAATCTGGCTTGGTGATCATAAACCATAGAGCTTATGATGATTTCATCTGCTTTTGTTTCTAATAAGAATTCATTGAGTTTTCGCTCAACTGTTTGATGAGAGCCCACAATCGAGTACGCAAATTGATTATGCAAGATTGATCTCTCATATTCATTCCAAATGTCCTCCATGCTCTCAACAGGTGGAGGTAATTGACTTGGATTATTCCGAATCAGGTTTAAAAATGCTTGTTGCATAGATGTGGCTAGGATTTGTGCTTCTTTATCAGTATCAGCAGCAATAACATTTATTCCAATCATGGCATAAGGATCTACCAAATCATCAGATGCTAAAAATTCGTTATAGTATAAATTAAGTGCTGCTAAGGTATTATTTGGCGAAAAATGACTAGCAAATGCAAAGGGTAAACCTAAATGTGCAGCAAGGCGTGCACTAAAGCCACTAGAACCAAGGAGCCAGATAGGAATATTTAGTCCTTCACCTGGAATAGCTCTAACCCCTGTTCTAGTTTTTTTGCTATTACTAAAATAAGAGCGGAGTTCATCTAATTGTTCAGGAAAATCTTGTCCATTGCTTCTACTATCTCTTCTTAGAGCCATAACAGTTAATTGATCTGTGCCAGGGGCACGACCTAGTCCAAGATCGATTCGGCCCGGAAATAAAGACTCAAGTGTCCCAAATTGCTCAGCAATTATTAACGGTGCATGATTTGGTAACATAATCCCCCCAGATCCTACCCTAATAGAAGAAGTGGAGGCTGCTACATGACCTATTACAATTGAAGTGGCAGAGCTGGCTATACCAGGCATATTATGATGCTCGGCAAGCCAATAACGATGATAACCCCATCTTTCCACATGCTTTGCGAGATCTACTGTATGTTTTAAAGATTCACTGACTGATCCTCCTTGAACGATTGGAGCAAGATCAAGAACTGAAACCCGAACCTCATTAAGATTTTTTACTAATTTTTTATTCATTCCTTTATTCATCTTCTTTCTACAAATATTGGATCGGTTATTATGGTATCAGAAAATATCGGTAGATAAAAATAATTGAACTCAAGAACTGAGCTTTCGATAGATATGTAAGAAAAATTAAAAAGGAGGTTATTATTCACCTCCCAAGTCTTGTAGCTTAAGCATCATCACGTTTCCACGTTGCCCCCTTACCACTTATAGGGCAAACAGGAAATTCTTCATTTGAATGTAGCTTCAATTTATGACCTGAATGGCACGTATATTCTCCATTCATTGGAACGCCTTGACCCGTTCTGTAAACTTCAACCTCGTTATGCTTCATCTTTTACCTCCTAAAAAACAAACTACTCTATATGATTTCCTAAAATCCCGTAAGTAATAGAAAAAACTGGTTTTAATTTGTACCATGAGCATATTTTATAATTTAGAATATTTAGAATAGTTGTTGAATATTTTTGGTATAGGAGTATAATAAACATATACATACTGACTGGTTAGTTAACTTACAAGTGTTTCATTCCGTAGGAAAGGAGGGAGTTATATGAGGATTTCAGGCAAAACAGCCATCATCACAGGAGGTGGGAATGGCATCGGGAGAGCTACTGCCATTCTTTTTGGAAAAGAAGGTGCGAATGTTGTAATAGGAGATACTGATATAGATTCGGGATACAAAACGGAAAGATATTTGAGGGAGCTAGGATATAATGCACTATTTGTAAAAACAGATGTTAGTCGTGCCGATCAGATTATTAACCTTGTTCAATCGGCAGTTCGTACATATGGTGCTCTTCACATACTGGTTAATAATGCGGGAATAAGTAATTCTAATGTGAAAAGTATTGATCTAAGCGAAGAAGAGTGGGATCAAGTGATTGATATCAATCTTAAGGGAGTTTTCCTTGGGATCAAGTATGCTGTCCCAGAAATGATAAAAAATGGCGGTGGTTCTATCATCAACACATCTAGCCTATTAGGTTTAAAAGGTCAAAAATATTTGGCAGCATACAATGCATCAAAGGCAGGGGTGGTCCTTTTAACAAAAAATGCTGCTCTAGAATACGGGAAAAACAATATCCGCGTTAACTCTATTGCACCAGGTGTGGTTGACACAAAAATAATAGACGGATGGAAAAATGATGAAAGGAAATGGTCCATTATTTCAACAGCCAATGCTCTAGGTAGGATTGGTACTCCTGAGGAAATAGCCAATGTAGTATTATTTTTAGCTTCTGATGAATCGTCTTTCATAACGGGAACAACCATATCTGTTGATGGTGGAGGGCTTACCTATTAGGATATAATCTTACTATAGGCAATTCTTAATATGATATAATTATCATAACTATCTTTAGATTGAGAGGACATAATGTCGTGAAAGAGAAAATAACAGAACATAGTATCCGTTTATTTGAAAAGAATGGTTATAGTGAGACATCTATCCAGGATATCGTTGACTCATTAGGTGTGACAAAAGGAACGTTTTACTACTATTTTTCTAGTAAGGAAGAACTATTAAACGACATTCACCTAGGGTATATTGATGAAATGTTAATTCAACAGGAAATAATAATAAATGATGTCAACAAAGATTGTAAACAAAAGCTATTTGATATTGCGTATATGTTAATTAGTAACATTAAAACCAAAAGATCAAGTGCGAAAATATTCTTTAGAGAAATGCGCAATTTAAGTGAAGAAAACCTTTCAAATATTGTGAAAAAACGTGATAAGTTTCGTTTAAATGTAGAGAGTTTATTAAACGAAGGAATTGAAAAAGGTGAGTTCCGCTCAAATTTAAATGTTAAGATAGCAACGTTTGGGGTTTTAGGTATTATTAATTGGAGTTATCATTGGTTTAATCCTGGTGGTAATGCTACAGACAAAGAAGTTGCGGGAATTTTTGTAGATATGATTATTAAAGGAATTCAAATTGAATAAGAGGAGTTTTACCTCTTTACTACAGTTTACATACTAACCGGTAGGTTTGTCGATTTGAAAGTCTCCCAATATCTATATCTAACTCATAAAGAGAGAACTAGGAAATATATTTATTACATACGAAATAGTTTGAATATTCCGTTATAAAATGGGTGCTCATTATGTAAGAGAAAGGGTGGGAGGCAATGACAGAGCGTCATTTAGTAATTGAGCAAAAGGGACCTATCTTACATCTACTATTAAATCGTCCTGAAAGTTTAAATGCCTTTAGTGCTGATATGATACTCGGCTTAACAAAGGCATTTCGAGAGGCTCAGGACAATCATGAAGTAAAGGTTATTGTTTTATCAGGGGCCGGTAGATCCTTCAGTGCTGGGGGAGATGTTAAGTCAATGGGGAAAGCAACTGCAACCCAAGTTTATGAACATATTGGAAGGTTAAATCAATGTATTTTAGCAATGAAGGAATTAGACAAGCCCATTATTGCAGTTGTACAAGGATTTGCAGCTGGAGCAGGTTTTAATCTTGTACTTGCTTGTGACTTGATTGTAGCAGCAGAAGATAGTCAATATGCATTAAGCTTTTCTAAAGTTGGTTTGATTTCAGATGGTGGGGGTTCCTATTTTATTCCACGATTGATAGGACCACACCTAGCGAAACAATTCCTTTTTACAGCTGAACCGATTCCTGCAAAAAGGCTCTATGATTTAGGAGTGATTAATTATCTTACTCCAGTCGTGTATTTACAAGAGGAAGCTGTAAAACTTGCGAGCAAATTAGCATCTGGTCCGATAAAAGCGTATGGCATGATGAAGAAGATTGTAGATCATTCCTTTAATTCAACGCTAGAAGAGATTTTAGAACAAGAACGAATTACACAAACATTGATGATTCAAACAGAAGATCATCAAGAAGGAGTTATTGCCTTTACAGAAAAGAGAAAACCAAACTTTATAGGTAAATAAAAAGGAGAGTTATGGATGAAAGCTATTCAATTAAAAGAATTTGGTGGTCCAGAAGTTTTAAGATTAGTAGATTTAGATGTTCCAGTTCCTAGAGATCATGAAGTTCTTATTGAAGTGAAAGCAATTGGGGTCAATTATGCAGACACCGCAAGAAGAGAGGGACAGTATGTTGTGAATACACCTTTGCCATTTATTCCAGGGGCAGAGGTTTCAGGAGTAGTTACACAAGTTGGAAGGCATGTCAAAACGGTTTCGCCAGGAACAAGAGTTGTAACGTTAATAGAATCTAACGGTTATGCTGAATACGCAATAGCCTCGGAGCAATCCATTATCCCATTACCTGAAAACCTAGATTTTATCAATGCTGTCGCTCTTCCGTTACAAGGATTAAGTGCTTATCACATTATAAAGACGATGGGAAGGCTCGAAAAGGGAGAAACGATATTAGTTCATGCAGCAGCAGGTGGAGTGGGTACTATTGCCATCCAGCTAGCAAAATTATTTGGCGCTGGTAAAGTCATTGCAACTGCCAGTACGGAAGAAAAATTAGTTTTGGCACGTGAAATGGGAGCTGATGTTCTCATTAACTATACAAACGAAGATTGGTTTGAACAAGTTCTAAAGGCGACAGAAGGAAAGGGTGTTGATGTTGCGCTAGAGATGGCTGGAGGAGAGGTATTTCATAACACATTAAAGTGCTTGGCTTCATTTGGAAGGCTCGTAATTTATGGGGTAGCGAGTGGAGTACAAAGTAAGTTCTACCCATCTTCACTCATGGCTAGAAACCAGTCAGTCATTGGTTTTTTCCTTCCACAAATTATGAGAAAACCAGCATTATTACAATCGAGTTTATCTGATTTGTTGCAATTTGTTGCTACAGATGAATTAAAGCTAACCATCGGAGGAGTGTATCCACTTGAAGAAGCGACTAAGGTCCATGAATTATTACAGGGCAGAAGGACAACAGGAAAATTAGTTTTAACTCCTTAATGACTTTATACACTAAAAAGAGGTGATAGAGTGCAAGCCAATCAAGTTTCGCATTTGTTTCTACGTTCGGCAATTTATAGTGGCTCTAATTCTAGGTCATTAATTCCCAATCTTTTCCACGGATTAGGGTCAAAAAAGGTTGTTCTATATAGTGATCGTGTATTAAAGAAAATAGGGTTAGTAGATATGGTAGTTGAACTTTTTAATTCATCTAGAAAGGAAGATTGGCCCGAATTAGTCGGAATCTATTTGGATATAGCCCCAGATGCTGAAAGTAAAAGTGTAAATAAAGCAGCGGAATTTGCAAGAACAGTTGGAGCCGATTCGTTACTTGCTCTTGGTGGAGGAAGTGTGATGGATACAGTAAAAGGGGTGAAATACTTATTACATAATGGGCTCTCAGATATTAAGAAGGTAATGCCTCGGGGGATAGTATACGAGCGATTGCCAAATGCAAGGAGGATTGATATCCCCCATATTGCAGTTCCTACTACCGCTGGGACGGGATCAGAAGTTTCCCCCATAGCTGTCATTTATAATGAAGACCTTCACGTAAAAGGTAATATCATTAATCCTTTTATTAGTGCCGATATTGCCATTTTAGACCCAGAACTAACCACTTTACTACCACCTAAGATTACAGCATTTACTGGATTTGACGCATTAACTCATGCTATTGAAGCACTAGTATCACCGAAGGCTACATCAATAACCGATGCATTTGCCCTTCAAGCAATACGAGCTATAGAAAAGAATTTACCTATCGTGGTTTCTAACGGAGAAGATGTCGATGCAAGAATGGAAATGCTTCAGGCAAGTTTAATGAGTATAACAGCTTTTAGCTTTGCCCTTCATGCAATTCCGATTCATAACTTTGCGCATGCCTATGGAGCACTCTTTCGTATCCCACATGGTCTTGCAAATGCCGTATTCCTTCCAATTGTAATGGAGAAAATTCCGAATCTATATTTGCCAAAGGTAAAACAACTAGCTGAAGCATTACGAGTTAATCTTGAGCATCAGGATGAAGATTACACACTGTCTCTTGTACTGGAAAAGATTCGATCACTACAATATCAAACGGGTATCCCAAAGGACTTTAAGGAGTTTAACCTTACCGAAAAAGATCTTGAAAGGGTTAGGGCATTAGTTACTAGTGATCCAGCTGCTGTTGCCTACCCTTTGTCAAATGATGTAATTGATAACGTAGGTCAAGCGGTTGTTCCGCTTTCTGTGAAGTAAATTTTGAGGATGAAGATTTAATATATACTGAGATATTGTTTTTCATCTTTGAAATGGAGGAAACGATATGATGAACTTTGCCTTTTCAGAAGAGCAAGACATGCTTAGAAAAATGGTTCGTAATTTTGTCGATAAAGAAATCATGCCAAACATAAAAGAATGGGATGAAAAGCAATATTTCGAACGTAATATGATGAAACGACTGAGTGAACTAAATTTAATGGGAGTATGTATCCCTGAACGATATGGTGGAAGTGGAATGGACTATAATTCGTTAGCCATCGTATGCGAAGAGCTAGAAAGAGGAGATACGGCTTTTCGAACAGCCGTATCTGTCCATACTGGGTTAAACTGCATGACCTTACTACAATGGGGTAGTGAAGAGCAAAAACAGAAATATTTAGTACCTCAAGCAAAAGGTACGAAGATTGGAGCGTTTGGCTTAACAGAAGCAAATGCAGGATCAGACGTTGCAGCCATGCAAACAACCGCTGTTGACATGGGTGATTATTATGTATTAAATGGCTCAAAAACATGGATTTCCCTTTGTGATGTTGCAGATCACTTTTTAGTTTTTGCATATACAAATAAATCGAAACAACATCATGGAATTTCAGCATTCATCGTTGAAAGAGTATTCGATGGCTTTTCATCAAAAGCCATCAAAGGGAAACTGGGGATACGGGCAGGCAATACGGGAGAGGTCTTTTTTGATCAAGTAAAGGTACCAAAAGAAAATTTACTTGGATCAGAAGGAGAAGGATTTAAAATTGCGATGTCTGCCTTAGATAGTGGGAGATTTACAGTTGCCGCAGGAGCATGCGGAACGATTATGGCTTGTCTTGAAGCAAGCTTACAATATTGTCATGATAGAACGACATTTGGTAAGGAAATAGGTAGACACCAATTAGTTCAACAAATGATTGCTAAAATGCATGCAGGACTTGAACAATCGAGATTACTAGTTTACAAGGCTGGATGGTTGAAAAATCAAGGAAAGCGGAATACGAGAGAGACATCATTAGCTAAATGGTACGCATGTGATTATGCACTTGAAGCAGCAAATGATGCAGTACAAATTCACGGGGCATATGGCTTTTCAAATGAATACCCAGTTGAAAGATATTTAAGAAATGCAAAGGCACCGGTCATATATGAGGGAACTAGAGAGATTCATACTATTATGCAAGCAGAATATGCCCTAGGATACAGAGTGGATAAACCACTTAATTGTCTCTTACCTTCATGGCCAAGCGAAAATAGACTATAAAGAAAGCAATAATTTTTAACATCTACATACTAACTGGTAGGTATGGTGATATTTTATAAGTATTGGGAGAATAATCTTTCTTTTCAATGAAACTTGTTTCTAAAATTTGAAATGGAGTGAGCGAGATGGATTTACGATTAACGGATGAACAAAAGATGGTACAAAAAACGATACGTAAATTTGTTGAAAGGGAACTAATACCACTTGAAAATGAAGTCCTGAAGAATGAGAGAGAAGGACGCCCTAGTCTTCCAGAAGGGAAACTGGGGGAGCTACAATTAAAAGCGAAAGAAGCAGGGTTTTGGGGGATCAACACTCCTGAAGAATATGGAGGTGCAAACCTTGGTCAAATGATGATGGCAATCGTTTTAATGGAGGTTTCAAAAACGTTTGTTCCATTTAGGTTCGGTGGTTCTGCAGACAATATTCTATATTATGCAAATGACGAACAAAAGAAAAAATATCTTCTACCTACAATAAGTGGTGAGAAGATTTCGTGCTTTGCCATGACAGAGCCGGGAGCTGGATCAGATACAAGAAATATAAAAATGACAGCTGTAAAAGATGGTAGCGAATGGGTACTAAATGGCGAAAAAACTTTTATAACTGGCGGAAACGAAGCAGATTTTGTTATGGTTATTGCAATTACGAATAAGGATAGACATCAGCAAACTCAAGGACGAGAAGGGGTTACGTGTTTCATTGTAGACCGGGATATGGGATGGAGATCGGAGTATATTCATACGATGGGGGAATGGGGACCAGCAGGATTAGTATTTGAGAATGTACGCGTGCCAGAAGAGAATATCTTGGGAGAAGTGGATAAAGGTTATAACCTTGGGTTGGAATGGATAGGTTTTGCTAGATGGGTAGTTGGAGCAAGGGCAGTTGGGAGTGCTGAGCGATTATTGCAAATGGCCATTGAGTATTCAAAAGAGAGAATAACCTTTGGACAGCCAATTGCTGAAAGACAGGCTATTCAATGGATGATTGCTGATTGTGCGGTTGATATTGAAGCTGCAAGATGGTTGGTTTTAAACGCTGCCTTTACGCTCGATCAAGGTGAAGATAACCGACATTATGCTTCAATGGCAAAGCTCTATGGTGCTCAAATGGGCAATCGAGTAGTGGATAAAGTACTTCAAATCCATGGCGGAATGGGATATACGAGAGAGTTACCTATCGAAAGATGGTACCGTGAAGCCAGACTTTGGAGAATTTATGATGGAACAGATGAAATTCAGCGCTTAATCATTGCAAGAAATTTATTAAAAGGCCATGTAAAGGTTAGCCAAATTTAGTGAAATTCAATCAAGGGGGAATCTAAATGTCAAACAGATTCGATGGAAGAGTTGCCTTCGTTACTGGTGGTAGTAAAGGGATTGGTAAGGGGATTACAGAACTTTTTGCAAAAGAAGGTGCAATTGTTGCTTTAGTTGATATAAACGAAGAAGCTTTAAATGAAACTACGAATGAACTGAAGGAAAAGGGATTTGAAGTTTACTCTAAGGTAGTGGATGTTACAAAGGCAGATCAAGTAGAGGTTGCAGTACAAGAAGTGTATGAATCCTACGGTTCTCTTGATATTCTAGTCAATAATGCTGGTGTCATACGAGATAATTTATTTTTCAAAATGACGGATTCAGACTGGGATTTGGTTATGGAAGTTCATTTAAAAGGAGCGTTTCATGCAGCTCGAGCCGTTCAAAAGTATATGGTAGAGAAGAAATATGGGAGAATTATTAACATTTCTTCGACTTCTGCTCTTGGTAATCGTGGGCAAGCTAATTACGCAACGGCAAAAGCAGGCTTACAAGGCTTAACGAAAACACTAGCAATTGAGCTTGGGAGGTATGGAATTACAGCAAATTCTGTAGCACCGGGATTTATTGAAACCGATATGACAAGAGAAACAGCAAGAAGAATAGGAATTTCATTCGATGATTTAATAAAAGCAAGTGTATCGGCAATTCCTGTTGGGAGAAGTGGTAAACCTCAAGATATTGCAAACGCTGTAGCATTCTTTGCGGATGAGAAGTCTTCGTTTGTTAATGGTCAAGTACTCTATGTAGCTGGTGGACCGAAAAACTAGAATATTAAGTGAGGTGAAAAATGATGTTTTCTCCATACATTGGAAAACGTTCAGAAAAGCTAAAGAACATGGTGGAAAGAGGTGCAGTCAAAAAGTTTGCAGAAGCAATTGGAGATCCACACCCTATTTTTCTGGATGAAAAAGTAGGCGCCAAATCAAGATACGGACAAAATATTGCGCCACCTACATTTCCTAGAGTGTTTGATTATGGAACAATTGAAGGTTTGTATCTACCCAATAAAGGCTTAATTCACGGTGAACAGGTGTATCACTATGAGCGACCATTACTTGTAGGAGAAGAGATTTACTGCTATACAGAAATACAAGATTACTATGAAAAAACTGGAAATTTTGGTCAAATGGGTTTCCTCGTTATATCGAATAATGGTGAAGATGATAATGGTTTACCTATTTTTACATCAAAGCAAGTCATTATTATAAGTGAAGCCGTTAGAAGGGAGTTGCTCGTATGACTATATCATTAAAGGAGCTACAAAGTGGCGACCAATTGCCGATTGTTGATCTTCCACCAGTATCACGTATTGATTTAATCAAATATGCGGGAGCTTCTGGTGACTATAATCCTATTCATACAATTGATGATGAAGCAAGGAAGGCTGGCTTGCCAGGTATAATCGCACACGGTATGTGGACGATGGGAAACTTAGGTAAACTTTTCACTTCATTTTATGAAGAAGGATTTTTACAAGATTTTTCAATTCGTTTCCAAGGAATGGTCCTCTTAGATGATGTTGTGACATTGAAAGCAGTATTAAGAGAAACAAATAATCAGAAACTAAAGTTTGATGTGAGAGCGAGTAAGCAGGATGGTACAGATGTGTTAAAGGGTGAAGTGGTTTACTACCTTTACAAAGACTAGGGAAATTATCGAGCCAGTTATTACAAAACTCAATGTAAGATCATTTCGAATTTATTAGACTAACATGTAAAGTGAGGTGGAGCCATTGAACTTTGAACTGTCTGAAGATATTCTTTTTTTAAAGAGAAATGTTCGTGAATTCATACAAACAGAAGTCGAAGCAGTAGCGATGAAAATAGAAGAAGATGATAGAATACCTGAAAGAATCATTACAATGTCAAAAGAGCTAGGATTATTTGGTTTAAGTATTCCAGAAGAATACGGTGGTACGGGCATTGGAATGGTGGGTAAATGTGCTCTTTATGAAGAGATTGGTCAAACACATAATGGATATACAACTTTAATAGGTGCACATACAGGTATTGGTACAGTCGGTATTGTAGAGATGGGAAATAAGAAACAGAAAGAAAAATATCTTCCTAGAATGGCGACTGGTGATTGGATAGGGGCATTTGCGTTAACTGAGCCAGATGCGGGATCAAATGCCGCAAACCTTAAAACGACAGCTGTTAAAAAAGGAGATAAATATATTGTAAATGGATTGAAGCATTACATTACGAATGCTAGCGATGCATATGTTTTTACTGTTATGGCAGTGACAGATCCTGACAAGGGAGCAAAAGGAATCACCTCCTTCATAGTAGAAAAGGATTTTCCTGGTTTTCGTGTAGGATCAATTGAGAAAAAAATGGGATTAAAAGGTTCTCAGTCTGCTGAACTTGTTTTGGAAGATTGCGAAGTGCCAATAGAGAATGTACTTGGTATAGAAGGTCAAGGCTATGTAAATGCCCTGAAGATATTAGCAAACGGACGTGCCGGGCTTGCATCACGAAACTTAGGGTCCTGCCAAAAACTGCTAGATATGTCGATTGCGTATGCAAAGGAACGTATACAATTCGGAGAACCTATCATTCGCTATCAGGCTGTTAGCCATATGCTAGCAGAAATGGCCGTTGAAATCGAAGCTCTTCGTTCGTTTACTTACAGAGTAGCGTGGATGGTAGACCAAAAAATGAAGGTCATTAAAGAAGCTGCGATGCTTAAACTTTATGGTTCAGAGGTTTATAACCGGGTTGCTGATAAAGCAGTCCAAATTCATGGAGGACTAGGATATATATCGGATTACCCGATAGAGCGATTTTACCGTGATGCTAGAATAACAAGGATCTATGAAGGAACATCAGAAATTCAGAAAAACATCATCGCATCAGAACTTGAAAAGGAGATAAAGTGAAACTTCAATCAGTGGGGGGTTCCCCATCCCCCACTGATTGATAGTTGAACCAATCGGGTTCTTACTGGCGCTTATCCCCCACTTAAACTTCTCGATTCATCTAAAGTTTTGAAGTGGGGGTCTTAGCGACAGTTGGAGCGGGATAAAGTAAAAGAATCTGGTGTCTTGTATGCTGCTACCTCTCTAATGAATGTTGTTTTATTATGAATGATTTTAGTTTAGAGAAGATAAATATACTAATTTAACTTGTTTAAATAAAATACTGACTAGTTAGTAACCTGTTTGTGGCTACTGGAAAGTGAGGAAACGATGAATTTTGACTATTCTCAGAAAGTAAAAGAGTATCAACGAAAACTAACCGTATTTATGGAGGATTATATTTATCCAAATGAAAAGCTATATAAACAACAGCTAGATCCGACTAACCCTTTTTCAAAAGTACCTCCGATTATAGAAGAGTTAAAATTTAAAGCAAAAGAAAAGGGGCTGTGGAATCTATTTTTACCAGATAGTGAGTTAGGTGCTGGATTAACAAACCTAGAATATGCCCCTCTTTGTGAGATTATGGGACGATCTGCCATAGCCCCTGAAGTTTTTAACTGTGCGGCTCCTGATACTGGAAATATGGAAGTACTTGTTCGGTATGGTACGGAGAAGCAAAAAGAAGAATGGCTAACCCCTCTATTAAACGGAGATATTCGTTCCTGCTTTTCCATGACTGAACCTGGTGTGGCATCCTCGGATGCGACCAATATCCAAGCAAGTATTATACGGGATGGAGAGGAGTATGTCGTAAACGGTACAAAATGGTGGTCATCTGGTGCAGGAGATCCAAGATGCAAAATTGCGATTGTGATGGGAAAATCTGATCCAAATGCACCAAAGTATTCTCAGCAATCGATGGTTTTAGTCCCTCTCAATACACCAGGAGTTACGATCAAGCGTTTATTACCTGTATTTGGATATGATCATGCTCCTCATGGGCATGCCGAAATAGAATTCAAGGATGTTAGAGTCCCAGATTCTAACATGATTTGGGGAGAAGGAAAAGGATTTGCAATTGCTCAAGGAAGATTAGGCCCAGGAAGAATACACCACTGTATGAGAACAATTGGTGCTGCTGAACGAGCAATAGAAGAATTGTGTAAGCGCATTCAGTCAAGAAAAGCTTTTGGGAAAAAACTATCCGAACAAGGTGTAATTCAGGAATGGATAGCCAATTCAAGGATTGAAATTGAGCAAGCTAGACTTCTGACACTGAAGGCAGCTTATATGATGGATACAGTTGGTAACAAAGAAGCTAAAACAGAGATTGCTATGATTAAAGTCGTTGCACCTAACATGGCACTAACTGTTATTGACCGAGCCATCCAAGCATTTGGTGCAGCTGGAGTTGGTGATGATACACCTCTTGCATCAAGCTGGGCTAACATACGCACGTTACGATTAGCTGATGGTCCAGACGAAGTACACCGCCGTGCGATTGCGAAATATGAACTTGAAAAGTACGAATAGTACGAATAGTGAAGAAGGTGGGGATTAGAATATGCATGTAAAAGAGCTTTTTGATCTTACTGGAAAGACAGCCATTGTAACAGGTGGAGGCCGTGGACTTGGAGAACAAATCGCGTTAGGTTTAGCTGAGGCAGGAGCTAATGTAGTCGTTTGTTCTAGAAAGTTAGATGCCTGCTTGGAAGTGAGTGAAGAATTGAAGAAATTAGGGGTCAATACACTCGCAATAAAATGTGATATTACAAACCCTGATGATATAAGAAATGTTGTGGAAGAAACGGTCAATCATTTTGGACGCATTGATGTTTTAGTAAATAACAGCGGTGCCTCATGGGGAGCACCTGTAGAGGAAATGCCACTGGAAGCATGGCAGAAAGTATTTGATGTCAATATCACTGGAACATTTCTAATGTCACAAGCAGTAGGAAAGGTCATGCTAGCTCAAAAAAGTGGCAAGATTATTAATATCGCATCCGTTGCGGGACTAAGGGGATCACACCCTAAATTTATGAATGCAATAGGCTATAACTCTAGTAAAGGTGCGGTTATTACCTTTACAAAGGATTTAGCTGCAAAATGGGGACCACAAGGCATCTATGTTAATGCGATTGCTCCAGGATTCTTTCCAACAAAAATGTCAAAAATTTTAATTGAGCAAGGAAAAGACCATCTTTTAGAGTCAACACCGCTTCGTAAATTTGGTTCTGATACAGATTTAAAAGGAGTTGCATTATTCCTTGCCTCTGCCGCCTCTGATTTTATTACAGGTGAGGTTGTTGTCGTTGATGGTGGCTCAAGTTCGATGTAAACTTGTAAACTTCACCCTTCTGAAAGTTGCCGATTATAGTTCAAAAGTTGCTGATAAATATTATTTTTGTATTAATTAGCTATTTTTTTCAGCAAATAACAAAACGAATGAATCATTGATTCTCATTTTCTACTAACAGAATAGGAAAACTAAACAAAAATTGATACTTTTTGCTACAAACCTTTAAAAATAGCTAATTTTCTATTCAACTAAACAACAACATGTGAGGTGAATACAATGAATCGGGATGCTGTCATAGTTTCAGCTGTAAGGACAGCGATTGCAAGAGCGGGAGGAGCATTAGCTACTGTTCCTGCACATATTTTCGGTGCTCAAGTTTTTAAGGAAGCAGTAAGACGTGTAAAGATTCATCCAAATCAAATCGAGGATGTCGTTATCGGAAATGTCACGAGTGGTGGAGGGAATATAGCTAGGTTAACAGCACTTCAAGCTGGATTTGGACTTGAAATTCCAGGGATGACGATTGATAGACAGTGTGGTTCTGGAATAAATGCGGTGAACCTAGCAGCACAAGCGATTAAAGCTGGTGTAGGAGACATTTTTCTCGCAGGCGGGATTGAGAGCATGAGCAGGGCTCCTTATTTAATGGAACGTCCTGATAAAGCATATAGCCCAATTCCACCGAGTATAAAAAAGCCAAGACTCTCACCGGATGAGATTGGAAATCCACCAATGGGAATTACTGCAGAGAATCTAGTAAAACAGTATAACATTTCACGAGAAGAACAGGACGAATTTTCATACCAAAGTCAGCAAAAAATGGCTGTAGCCATGAAGGAAGGACGATTCTCTGATCAAATAGTACCTATTCAAATTCCAACAAAAAATAAGAACCCTATTATTTTTAATCAAGATGAACACCCTCGTCCCGACACCACAATAGAAGCACTTTCAAAGATTCCGGCTGCATTTATTAAAGGTGGAACTGTAACAGCTGGAAATAGCTCTGGCTTAAACGATGCTGCAGCAGCACTTGTGATTATGTCGAGAGACAAAGCGGAAGAATTCGGACTCAAGCCCCTAGCAGTGATTAGAGAGTTTGGAGTTGCTGGTGTCAATCCCAATATCATGGGAATTGGCCCGGTACCAGTTACAAAAAAAGTGCTAGAAAAATCAAGACTAACAGTAAATGACTTAGATATTGTTGAAATGAATGAAGCATTTGCAGCTCAAGTTATAGCGTGTAATAGAGAGTTAAAGATCAACCTTAACAAATTAAATGTAAATGGTGGAGCGATAGCACATGGACATCCACTTGGTGCAACAGGCGCAATTCTTATTACGAAAGCTGTATATGAACTTCACCGAAGAAATGGAAAATATGCTCTCATTACAGCATGTATTGGAGGGGGGCAGGGAATAGCGACCATCATTGAAAGAGAGTAGGAACTCGGCCGTCTTTTAAATTCAGAATTTTCAAAAAGAAGGGAGAGCGCCATGGTATCAGATACAATTCCGATTCGGAAAGGTGAGGAAGTCGATATTGCGAGAATTGAAAATTATATTCGAGCACACATTCCGGATTTACCAAGTGAACCGCTTACTATCGAGCAATTTAGTGCGGGTAGGTCCAATTTAACCTATCAACTAAAAATAGGTAACTGGGAGGCAGTATTAAGGAGACCACCAATAGGACCTGTTGCTCCGAAAGCACATGACATGAAGAGAGAGTTTACTATTTTACAAGAAATTCAGCCTTTATATAAACCAGCACCTAAACCATATTTATTTGGTGATGAAACAATTATCGGAAGTCCATTCTTTATAATGGAACGAAAGCATGGGGTGTTATTAGATACACATTTTCCACCTCATATAAAGATAACAGATTCGAAATGCCGTCATCTCTCAGAAGTTATGGTAGATCAATTAGTTGAACTGCACGGAATTAACTATAAGGCAACGAATCTAGCTAATATGACAAGACCTATTGGGTTTATGGAAAGACAAGTACAAGGCTGGATTGGAAGATATGATAAGTCGCGTACGGATGAAATACCACAAGTGGAGGATTTAAAAAAGTGGATGATTGACCACATCCCTAAAAAAAGTGATATTTCAATTATTCATTACGACTTTAAACTCAATAACGCAATGTTTACTGAAGATTTAACTGAAATGATTGGTTTATTCGATTGGGAAATGACTACCGTTGGAGATCCATTAGCAGATTTAGGTGTAGCGATGAGTTATTGGATAGAGGAAAAGGACTCGGATTTACTAAAAAGAGGGATGGGAAAAGCTCCGATTACAACAAACCCCGGATTTATGAGTCGAAATGAGTTTATTCAATCCTACGCTGAAAAAAGTGGAAGGGATGTATCAAACATTGATTTCTATATGACTTTTTCTTATTTTAAATTAGCCGTGATATGTCAACAAATTTACTATCGCTTTAAAAAGGGTCAGACGCAGGATAGGCGGTTTGAAAATTTCAATTTATTCGTCAACAATCTCATTCAATATGCTCATGAAGCTGCTATTTCACAAAGATAATAAAGGAGCGCTAATGATGAGGAAAGTTCACCTTCTATTAAAGAAGGAAGAAATTGACCATGATAGAATTTCAATCGACAAAATAGTCGTGGTGTTCGATATTCTACTCGCCACTTCAACCATAGCCTCTGCCTTAGAATATGGGGCAAAACGAGTCATTCCAGTATTAGATGTAACAGAAGCAAAGTATATGACTACAAGGCTGAAAGATGAGGATTATGTATTAGTTGGTGAATATCAAGGAGTAACAATTGACGGTTTTTTATCACCCAATCCACTACAACTGAAGGATCAAATAAACGGAAAAACGGTTATTCTGTCCACTACGAATGGGACGGTTGCGATAAAAAATAGTGCTGGAGCAAAAATCGTTTACGCAGCATCAATCCTTAATAGTCAAGCAATCGTATCACATTTATTAAGATGTTATCCAAGTAATGAAACGATTGTGTTAGTGTGCGCAGGCTCGTCCGGAATGTTTAATATAGAAGATTTTTATGGGGCTGGATACTTTATCGATTGTCTACTTAAAGTTTCTTCAAGACGACTACAACTAACAGATTCTTCCTATGCTGCCCATCGGTTATATAGAGGAAATCAGCAATTAGGTTCAAGTATATTGCGAAATTCTAGGATCGGAACAAAACTCACTATGTATGGTTATGAGAAAGAGGTTCAATTTGTCACTAGGGAAAGTGTATTATCGAATGTTCCAATTTTAAATGATCAAAATCACATAGTTTGTGCTATGAAATTAGATTGAAATGAGGGAATCAAATGAGCTTACATCCACAGGTTGTATCATTGTTAAAAATGTTTGAGGCAAGGGGATTGCCTCCAATTGAAAAGCTACCCCTTTCTGAAGCGAGGGCTGCTTTTGAAAAGTCAAGCCAATTGTTAAGTAAACCGGAACATATAGTACCTACTGAAAATCGAATGATTAATGGCTATGAACAGGAAATCGGTATTCGAGTGTATACGCCAGAAACAGAAACAGATAGAAAACTCCCTGCGATGGTCTATTTTCACGGAGGGGGTTGGGTGATTGGAAATATAAATACCCACGATTCTCTTTGTCACTCACTTGCGTACCTTTCAAACTGTATAGTAATCGCGGTCGATTACAGTCTCGCACCTGAGAGCAAGTTTCCAGTTGCAGTAGAAGATGCTTATTTGGCCACTAAATGGGTTCATGATCATGCATTAGAATTAGGGATTGATAAACAGCAAATCGCAGTGGGAGGGGATAGTGCAGGAGGAAATCTCGCTGCTGTCGTTACCTATTTAGCGCAGCAAAGAAAGGAACTGTCAGTGAACTATCAGCTGTTGCTTTATCCGTCAACAAGTTTTGACTATACAGAATCATATGAAAGATATGGTGAGGGTTATCATCTAACCAAATCAACGATGAATTGGTTCCGTGAGCAGTATGTAAGTAGTGTAGATGATCTATTGAATCCTCTGGCTGCCCCCATGCTATTCCCAGAAAATGAGACGTCTAAATTACCGTCTACTTTTATTCTGACTGCTGAATATGATCCACTATGTGACGGAGGAGAAGCCTTTGCACAAAAATTGATAACAGCTGGTGTGGAAGTTAATTACGTATGTTATCCTGGCATGATTCACGGGTTTCTTGGAATGACTGAGTTCGTGGATGATGCTAAAAAGGCAGTACAAGAAATTGCTAAAAATATAAAGGCACATTTTGAAAAACAGACAGTAGACCAACAAAATTAACTTAGGGGGATTATTGTATGCAAACCTTACATTATGAATTTTGGCCAAAGCTTTCAAAATCACTGACAATCCCTGATACAACTTTATACGATAACTTACAAGTCTCCGTAAATAGGTATCCAAATCAAACAGCCATATATTACTACGGAACTAAGATTACTTACCGTCAATTAGACGACGAGGTAACAGCAATGGCCGGTTACCTTCAAGAAAAGTTAACTATCCATGCGGGAGATAAAATATTACTATATATGCAAAACTCACCCCAATTTGTAATAAGTTACTATGCTATATTGCGTGCAAATGCAGTAGTTGTACCTATCAATCCGATGCTCACTTCTGGCGAACTTGACTTTTATGTTCGTGATTGTGAAATTGTAACAGCACTTATTGGTCAAGAGCTCTATGCGAAAGTAAGTCCCTTGCTAGAGACAACGAGTCTTCAAAATGTGATACTGGCTGCTTATTCAGACTATGCGGGTGAATTCATTAAAACTCTTCCACCAGAAGTTCAAATGCCAGCCATTGTTGTTAATGAAGATAATCACTACTTATGGAAGGATGCAATTGGAGCAAATTTAAAGCCGTCCGAACATATAGCTAGTGCTGATGACCTAGCTGTTCTTCCATATACTTCTGGAACAACCGGTTTACCTAAAGGATGTATGCACACAAATCGTTCTGTTCAAGCAAATACAGTGGGAGCTTATCACTGGTCGAGATCAACGACAAATTCCGTCCATTTAATGAGTTTACCGTTATTTCATGTAACGGGCATGATTCATTGCATGAACATGCCAATCTATGGTGGAAGTATGATGGTAATAATGACAAGGTGGAATCGGGAACATGCGGTAGAGCTGATCAAAGAAACGGGATGTACACATTGGGTAGCGATTGCTACGATGATTATCGACTTTCTATCAAACCGTAATTTGAAAAAAGAGGATATCTCTTCACTTCAATCTATTTCTGGAGGAGGGGCTGCTCTACCAGAAGCGGTTGGTGAGAAATTATTTGATTTAACGGGTTTAAGGTTCGTTGAGGGATATGGTTTATCAGAAACCATTGCCCAAACTCATTTCAATCCAGCTGATCGTCCTAAAATGCAATGTTTAGGGATCCCATCTTTTGATGTTGATGCAAGAATCATTGATCCTATAACAAATAAGGAACTAGGTATTGATGAAGTTGGTGAGATTATCGTTAACGGTCCACAAGTAATGAAGGGCTATTATAAAAGGGATGATGAAAACAAAAAATCCTTTATTGAGTTAGATGGAAAATGTTTCTTTAAGACAGGAGATATTGGACGATATGATGAAGAAGGATATTTCTTTATCGTAGACAGGGTGAAGAGAATGATTAATGCTTCTGGTTATAAAGTTTGGCCTACCGAAGTAGAATCCTATTTATATAAACACCCAGCTATACAGCAAGCATGTGTGATAGGTGTACCAGACCCTTTACGAGGAGAGACAGTTAAGGCATTTGTGATTTTAAACGAGGAATTTGAAGGAAAAATATTTGAGGAAGAGATTGTGAAATGGGCGAAGGAACGTATGGCTGCCTACAAGTATCCTAGGTATGTGGAATTTAAGTCGCAATTTCCTGTTACAAGTAGTGGTAAAATTCTTTGGCGTAAACTCCAGGAAGAAGAGTGGAATAAGTTTGAACGTACTAGTCAATAGCCATCGCTCTAGAAGAAATAAAGAGAGGGGGAGGAAAGCCACTTGGAAATTTTTATTCAACAATTATTCAACGGGTTAACAATTGGAAGCGTTTACAGTTTAGTTGCACTTGGGCTAACGCTTGTTTATGGTATTCTGCACATTCCTAATTTTGCTCACGGAGCCTTTTACATGATGGGTGGATATATGACTCTTACATTTATGACAAAGCTGAGTATTCACTATTGGATTGCGATAGCTCTCTCAATGATTGTAGTTGGTTTATTAGCCTTACTCATGGAGAGAATTGTCTTTCATCCTCTTCGTAAAGCACCACCAATACATGATAAGATTGCAGCTATTGGGATCTTGTTGTTTCTTGAGGCTTTAGCTCAGTTCATATGGGGAGCGGACTATCAAATAATGCCATCTCCATACGGTCAAGTCGTCAATGTTTTAGGATTAACATTTACATTGCAAAGAATTCTCATCATTGTTTCAGCTGTAATTGTTATGGTTTTGCTTTATTTATTCTTAAAAAAGACATTTACTGGTGCAACCATTATTGCTATGTCACAAAACCGTGAAGGAGCGAATTTAGTAGGCATTAATACAAACAAGGTTGCAATGTTAACCTTTCTCATTTCAGGAGCACTTGCAGCTTTGGCTGCTTCACTATCTGCACCTATTAATCTTGTTTTTCCTGGAATGGGACATTTAGTTATTTTAAAAGCATTTGTCATAATCATTCTAGGTGGGATGGGAAGTATTCCAGGAGCCATAATTGGGGGATATATTTTAGGGTTTAGTGAGAGTTTAGGTGCTACTTACTTCTCTAATGATTATAAGGATATCATTGCTTTTGTGTTGCTAGTCCTTATCATGTCTGTTAAGCCAACAGGTTTATTTGCGAAAGGGGGACACTCATGATATCTATGAATCGTAAAAATATATATCTACTAATCTTAATCACCTTATCCATAGTATTTCCTTTTGCCTTTCAGAATGAATACCTTATTCATATTATGACAATCTCGTTTATTTGGATCATTGCTGTATATGGACTGAATTTGTTAGCCGGTTATACAGGGTACTTATCACTTGCACATGCTGGTTTTTTTGCTATAGGAGCTTATAGCCTCGGTTTATTAACAGTAAAAGCGCATGTTCCATTTTGGTTAGCATTTGCCCTAGCTCCAATAATAACAAGCTTAATAGGTTTTCTAATTGGGTTAATTGCACTCCGAACTAAAGAACATTTTTTTGCTATATATACTCTTTGTGTTGGCTATATTATTTATCTAGTCATTGATAAGTGGGAGGGACTAACAGAGGGTGTCCGTGGTCTTATTGGAATTCCAGCCCCAGCTAATATTGGTCCTATAACCTTTCAGTCATCTATTTCTGTTTATTACCTAGTCTTGGTTTTTCTATTCATAACGGCATTTGTTATGTATCGAATTGTTCATTCTTTAAATGGAAGAACGTATATCGCTATTCGTAATAGTGAAGAGCTTGCCAAGACAATTGGTATTAATACGATGAGGAATAAACTAACTGTGTTTGTAACTTCCACCTTTTTTGCAGGGTTATCAGGTGCCCTATATGCATGCTTTATTCGTTTTATTGGACCAGACATCGGAGGAATTTCAGTTACTTTTGATCTATTAATCTATATGCTAATTGGTGGAATTGGTACTCTGTCAGGTCCAATTGTGGGTACTTTATTAATTGTTTGGTTGTCACAGCAGCTACAATTTTTACAAGATTATCGAATGCTCATATTTGGACCTGTGTTAACCCTTCTAATTATTTTTTATCCAAGAGGAATTGTAGGTGGTGTAATGGGTTGGATACAAGTCTATCAAGAAAGAAAAAAACGGGGAACACAAGCTAGTGTCGACTCCAATTCTATAAATGCCCAAAAAGTAGAGGAGGGGTGATCGTGCTTTTAGAAACAAGAAAATTATCAAAAAAATTTGGAGGACTTGTAGCAGTCAATGATGTTGATTTTACGATAGAAGAGGGCAAAATTAATGCTATTATCGGTCCAAATGGTGCAGGAAAATCAACCTTTTTTAACTTAATTAGTGGATTTCATCCCCCGAGCGCTGGACAAATCCTATTTAAAGGGGAAGACATTACAAACCTTCCATCAAATAAAATTGCAGAAATGGGTATAGCTAGAACCTTTCAAACAACGAATCTATTTGAGCAGACCACGGTATTAGAAAACGTAATCGTTGGACACAGACTAAGAACAAAATCTAATCTAGTTGATGCACTCTTTAGAACGAAACGTTTAAAGGCTGAAGAGAAAAAGTGCTGGGAAAAAGCAATAGAAGTCCTTGATTTTGTAGGATTAACTCACATCGAGAACAAATATGTAGGTAGCATTTCGCAAGAGGAGAAAAAGAGAGTTGCCATCGCACTTGCACTTGCAACTGAACCTAAAATGATTTTCCTTGATGAGCCAGCTGCTGGCGTAAATCCAGATGAAACAGAAGGGCTTGTAAATCTAATCCGAAAAATAGCTAAAAAAGGGATTACAGTCAGTTTAATTGAGCATAAAATGCAAATGATTATGAAGCTTGCGGATAATATTATGGTCTTAAATTATGGTGAAAAAATTGCAGAAGGAACTCCTGAACAAATTAAAACCAATCAAGAGGTAATAGAAGCTTATTTAGGGGGGAGTGTTATTGCTTAACCTTACCAATGTTTCGGTTCAATATGGTAGCTTCACCGCGATTCGTTCAATCAATTTTGAGGTAAATGAAGGAGAAATCATTGTTTTGTTAGGTGCGAATGGTGCTGGGAAAAGTACAATCTTTCATACCATAAGTGGACTCGTAAAGCCAAGTAATGGAGAAATATATTTTCAAGAAAGAGACGTTCACAGGACATCTCCTGATCGGATTGTGCAGTTAGGTCTTGTTCAATGTGCAGAGGGACGAAAGCTGTTCCCTAGTATGAGTGTTTATGAGAATTTAAAAATGGGTGCGTATATTCACCGTAAAATGAAAAGTGAAATAAAACAATCACTTGAGTATGTTTATAATCTTTTTCCAATTTTGAAAGATAAACGAAACGATCCTTCTGGTTCCTTAAGTGGCGGGCAACAACAGATGCTTGCAATTGGTAGAGCACTTATGGCAAAGCCTAAGCTTATGATGCTTGATGAACCATCCATTGGGCTAGCTCCTTTGATAGTGGAACGTATGTTTGAAGTGATTGAACAGATTAATAATGAGGGTACTTCGATTTTATTAGCGGAGCAGAATGCAAATGCTGCACTTAGGATTGCTGATAGGGGATATGTGCTTGAGAATGGATCGATTGTTATGAAAGGTACAGCAAAGGAATTACTTTCAAACGATGATATTCGAAAAGCGTATATTGGGGCATAATGTATAACTTTACTTGAAGGAGGTGGTGAAGAACAAATATCGCAACAAAATTTCTGAATTTTCAATTATCAATAAGATGAAATGAGGGGGAAAATGATGAGAAACGGAAAGTTTTTATGGATCATTTGTGTATTATTCACCTTATTGTTTAGTTTAGCAGCTTGTAATAGTACTACAACCGATTCTAATAATGAGGAAGCGAATAATACTAATGAAACTGATCACAATGAGACCTCGGATAAAAATGAGGAGAGTGCAAGTGCTACAAATACTGCCACAATAAACATTGGATATAGTGGTCCTTTAAGCGGACCAGCGGCCTTTTATGGAAAACGCACTTTAAATGGCGTGTTAATGGCAGCAGAAGAAATAAATGATGCAGGAGGATTTGAGGTAGGGGGAACAAAGTATATGGTCAATGTCGTTTCTCTTGATGATAAGTACTTACCTAATGAAACGGCCAATAACGCGAAACGACTACTACAAGAAAACAAAACACCGATTATTTTTACCCCACACAGTGGTGGAATATTTGCATTACAAGTGTTTAATCAGCAAGATAAATTTATTATTGGTGCCTATTCAAGCGAACCTAAAATAACAGAATCTGGAAATACACTCACTGTGCGTATACCACCACGATATGATGGGTATTTAGAGCCATTTACAACCTATACCATGGAAAAGTTCGGAAAGAGAATTGCCTTCCTACCAACAGCCTCACAATATGGAAAAGACTGGTCTGAGAAGCTACATCCATTTTGGGAAGGTAAAGGTGGCGAGGTTGTCTTTAATTCCTCGATTGACTTTGCTAAAGAAACAGATTTCTTTACAATCGTAACAAATGCCCTAAAAGAGAAGCCTGATGTTCTATTCATTGGTGGACCTTCAGAACCAACTGCAAAGGTTGCTATGCAGGCTCGTGAGTTAGGATTTGAAGGTGGATTTATTGTAATGGATCAAGCTAAGTTCGACGAAATGTTACGAGTGACAGGTTCTTATGATGTGTTAAATGGAGCTATAGGGGTCATGCCTCTCGTTAATTCCGAAACCGCAGCCATTCCTGCATTTGTTGAGAAATATAAAGCTGAATATGGTGAAGACCCTGGTTCAGAAGCTGGATTAAACTACATTGCCATGCATGCATTTGTGGAGGCAATGAAGGCTGCGGGGACTGTTGAAGATGTAGAAGCTATTCATTCACATATGCAAGCTGGTTTAGATAATTTACCTGAAGAAAGTAGGATTTATATTATTCCGTCAATCGGTGGAGACGGTGGTTTTGAAGCTGATTTAGTTGTTGCGGCAATTGAGGACGGCAAAGTTGTTCCAATCGAGGTAGATTAACATAATTATATTATGTAAACTAAAGCAAAGTGGAGCCTTATTTCCACTTTGCTTTTCATTTATAAGGAGAGCCTAAATGCTTTAACGATAATTCCATCCCCAGCAGGTTCAAAATCGTGTTCAGGTAGAAGTGGTAACAGTGGTGCCCAAGTCACAAAGCTACAACAAAATTTAAATGCAATTAAGGCTCAAAACACAGTCCCAAATATGACGACCATTAGTGTCAACGGGGTTTTTGGAACTTCGACAGTAGATAACCTTAAAAAGGTCCAATCATATTATGGATTAACTGCAGACGGTGTGTATGGTACATCTTCTCGAAATCTATTTATGGACCTTATCGGTTCTTCGTCAGAGGGATATATACGATTCCCATTTGGTGGAGGAGTAGGGTTTAAAAACAGAAATGATGAATCCTATGAATCGGTTGATTACAGCTGGTTAACAGTTGATGCAATGAATACAGCTATGTCCTTTGCTGTTTACGCTTCAGGGGTTTTACACAAAGACCTACTCTTTAATGATGGAAGCTACATCAATGGCGGAGATAACACAGACCATGACACTCATACAGATGGAAGAGATCTAGATATATCAACATCCAATTTAACGACAGATGCAGAGCTGAAAACGGCATTGGAGTATATTATAGCTCAATCCAATGTTGAGAGAGTGTTGTTCAAAGAGACTTATGTCTTACCAAAAGTGGTTAAGGACGCAGGTCACTATGACCACTTTCATGTAGATTTTTATAAGTAATATAAAAAATTGAAGGTAGAGAGGTGTTATCTCTCTACCTTGATTATTGTTTTTAAGCTTTCTACGACTTCTTCTCTTTCAATTACATTGGTGTACAAGATGGTTACTTCAAGATTGTGTTCTTCTACATAAAATGATGAGGTACGGAGGGATAGTAATTGATGACTTCCTATGTATTCAATATATGGCAATAAATCTTCCTCTATGATATTTATTCCACTTTTACTGATTGCTAAAGTATAGTTATTATTCCTAATATCCTTCAGTTCATAATTCTCCGAGTGAAAACCAAGCCCAATGTCATTATTATCTACAAATTGAAATCCATCCTCTAAATCAACACTCATAAATGAGTAGTGTGAAGGTAAATAGAAACAATAAGTTCCAAGAAATTCACCACACATTAAGTGATATATTTTTCCATTATTGAGTTTTTTTTCCTTCGGAAGTTGTTCTGTATTATCGACTACTTCAAGAGTAATTAATTTTTCTGTACCTTCTGGAGCAATAAGAACTTCTTTTTCGTCTGCATCTTCATAGATGTGATCTGGCATTCCTTCAATGTAGCCATTCTTATTTTCATCTTCCTTTGATTCAATATCTGAACTAACATCATCTGGCTTTGGTTCACATGCTACGAGTAATATAATAACAAAAGCAATTATTTTAAGGATTTTAAACATATTTACCTCCTAAAACACTGATTTTTTCCTTCTTTTTCCTTTCTTATATAATAGATTAACTATTACAAACAAGAAATAAGGAAAAGTACTTAAGTTAGGTTCTTAAAATAGAGAAGAGGTAGGAGCAATATGATCATAGTTGGTAATATGGAAAACAACTATCCGATTTCTTTTATTCATACTTAGTAGCAACACAGAACCAAAATAGGGCATAAAAAGAGGTCGACAACTCTATATTTGGAACAAAAGGATTAAAAAAATATAACACAAAATAAATTTTGTGTTATTCCCAAAGACTGTCAGAAGAAAATAAAGTATTAGATTGAAAAATAAAGTGTTAGACTAGGAAAATAAAGTTGTAGACTTAGAAAATAAAGTAATAGACTAGCAACTGGTGCCCGTTGGTTAAGCTAACGGGCAGGATAAGGAATTTTTGAAAGGTTATTGATACAATAGAAAGGTGGGAGATTTTTGATAGAAACAAAACGTCTTATAATTAGAGAAATGGGGCAGTCCGATTATGATGCATTGTGCGGAATATTGTGTGATGAGGAAGTAATGCGTGCTGCTTATGAAAGAGCATTCAACTTAGAAGAAGCACAAAATTGGCTTAACAGACATCTTAAAAGATATGAAGAATATGGTTTTGGACTTTGGGCTGTTGTATTAAAAGAAACAAACGAAATGATTGGTCAATGTGGCTTGACAATGCAAGGCTGGAGAGAAAAAGAAATTTTGGAAATAGGATTTTTGTTTCAAAAAGCGTATTGGCACAAAGGTTACGCAACAGAAGCGGCAATTGCTTGCAACGAATACGCTTTTTCAGTTCTTAATGCAAATAGGGTTTATTCTATTATTAGGGACACAAATATAGCCGCTCAAAAAGTTGCTGTTCGAAACGGTATGAATATTATTGATAAAGATACTAAGAATTTTAGGAATATAGATATGGAATTTTTTCTGTATTCTGTAGAGCGAACAAAATGAGCAGGTGAAATTGAAAAAGGTTTCCATGATGAACCCATATACTGTTTGAAATTGAGCTAACAGAGAACGTTAGTTCAACAAAGCGGCGGCAGTCTAAATAAGTCAGGATGAGTTTCTAAAAATATGGAACAAACTTAAACAAGATTTTACAAATATGTAAGTTGTGGAGGGTGTCAAAATTACTTTTTGGCACCCTTTTTTTATTATAGGTTAATGGGTAAGGAGTGCTTTGTAAATAACTTTTAAGAGAAAAGTTATATGTCATTGATATAAAACCTATGTAATTTTTTAGTGTTTTTAAAGTGCATACACTTTAAAAACATATACCCTACTAGCCCCTATTATTTGGAGTAAATAAAGCGAAGAATAATCAGTTACACCATTTCTATTCAATAAAAACCTACCTTCGCTTTCTCTCTGCATTTTAAGTTTTTTTGCAACTTTGACGTACATGGAACGATTATTATAGTGAGGACTATTCCACCTTGATTAACTCCTGAATGTCGATGTCTAACAGTTTGCATACCGTTTCTAAGGTCGTTAGATAAACAAAGAATACGTTTTACTGAGCGTAAAGGTAATCCTGCACATAGTGCTGCTCATTTTGATAAATTAAAAATGCATTATCAGCAAAGTGAAAAGTATGGAAAAGCAGGAGTAAGAGAACTATCAGATGGAAGAATTAGATACTATGGTGAGATACCCCCGGCTACTAAAGCTGGTGAAATGGCAGGGAGAAGAGTATTAAGAGAGTGGAACCCTGCAACAGGTCTAAAAAAAACATGGCATGAAACTATAGACCATAATGGAATAATAAGGAAGTTAGACCTTATGTGAAATTTACAGGTGGGTCAAAAGTTCATTACAGATTTGACGGTAATGGAAGTTATAACGGAAAGTGGAGAAAAAATGGGTCATCCAACAAAAGAAGAGATTTACGGGATTTACATAAGCTGGTAAAGGGATAATAAATTTTTACTTGTAGGAGGAAGAGTATGTTTCAATTTGGTTTTTTTGTTGTTTGCTTGTTTTTGCTAGCTGTATCTATGTATATGTTTTCAAAAAGTGCATCTGAACGAGCTAGGGCTAGAACACAACATTTCTATGCCTCGTAAATTCAGACAACTTACTAGTCAACAAATAAGTTTGGTCTCTTTAAATACCATATAACAAAGTGAATCCTTTTATAAAGTTCTACGTCTAACATGTTAAGCGTGCAAAAAAAGATACGAAAAATAAGGAGATCAACTACAATGAAAAAAAAGATTCTATATATAGTGGGAACATCAATTTTAATTACATCTTTATTAGCTGGCTGTGGAACAAAATCAATACAGCAGGATGAAGTATCTGCCATTCCAGATAAAATGGAAGAGAAAGAGGACTTAAAGCAAGACGAAGGAAAGTTTTTATCCTCCTATGAACTGCATAGTGATTCAGGTACTATCGGCATAACATATGAGTTCAAAAATGTCTCTGGACAGTCACAAACTCTCACATTTCCTAATGGATTACGTGCAGATTGTATGCTGTTTAATGAAAATGGTGATTTACTTTATCAACATTCAAGTCAATTTATGGTTACTCAAGCTATTGAGGAGCAGATTCTAGAACCAAATGAATCTATCATCACAGACTTCATGATGTCTGAATTACCTGATGGGAAGTATCAATTAGTTATGTTTACTACATCTAATGGAGAAGAAGGCAAAATTACTACGGATATAACTATTGAAAATTCAATCTATCATAAAGAAAAAGGCAAATTAGTTGGGTGGGCGGACAACCACTCTGTTGAGTTTGATGTAAATGGGGAGGTAAAAACATTTCAACTGACTGATATAGCGATTGAGCAAATTTCGACATTAGAAGAAGGAGATGAAGTAGAAATCTCCTATACCGTGACAGAAATTGAGGCACCTACTATTATCCACATCGTGGTTCCTACAAAGAAAGTAGTACAAGATACATCAGTGCTCGCTTAAAATGAGAAGCTCGTTTCCATATACCGAGATATTAAACATAATAAATCAACTGAAGCACTAAAAGTACTTACTCCATTTGAAGTTTTCCAACTTTATATGTATTCAAAAAAGCAGGAGGACTTTGAAACATTATTCCATTTACATCCAATGGAAGATGATAATATGCCGCTTGAGCGATTTCTAACTGATTATGCAACTGAAGAAGCCAAAAAAGGAAACAATGCATTTTTTAAGAAATTAGAAGGTGTACGTAATTTTTATTCTACGTCCAATTGATCCAACGAGAACAGTTGTTTCATTTCAGTTGGTGAATGAGGAAATGATTATTGACTTTCAACTTGTCAAGCTAGAGGATGGAAGCTGGCGAGCAGGATGGGTACCCATGCAATAAATTAAACAAATATTCATCAGAGCCATTTCTTCAAGAAGGAGAAGTGGTCTTTTTTGTTGAAGTAATGTATTAAACTTTTATATAGGAGTAAAATCATGGATTATAAAGTGAAAACATATGAAGATGCTGTAAAAATCATTAATGAGATTGGCTTCCTACCTCTAGCCTCATTAGTACCAGAATATCCATCCTTAAATAGTATTACGTCAAAAGAAAGCTGGCATACTGATACAGAATATGATCCTTGGATCTGGAGAACAAAATTTTCAACAGACGGAGTCGCAGGATACGGGAAATTCATTCAGAAGAAATCTATATTAATTTCGAGGGATCTGCTCCCATATGTCAAGAAAGTGTTGGGGTACAATGAATTTGTTGAAGATCGCTACTTAAAGGGCAATGTCTCACGAGAAGCTTTATCAATCTATAAAATCATTGATGAAGAGGCTGGAATAGACACAAGAGTGCTTAGAAAAAAAGCAGGTTTACAGGATAAGGAAAATAAAAAGGTTTTTGATCATGCCCTGCAGGAACTGCAAGGAACCATGGATATTGTAATTTCAGGAATAAAAGAACAAAAAGATGAAAATGGAGAAAAGAATGGGTGGAACAGTACAGCATTTGAAACGTATGAATCATGGTCTAGTCGAAATGGGATTCAAGAAATAATTATGAAAAGGGAGGAAGCAAAGGATTATCTACTACAATTCTTTGCTCAATTTGCAAGTCCTGTTTCAGTTAAGAAGTTTAAGAAGATATTTAAATAAACATAAAACAACAGACTCATAGGGAAAAATGAGTCTGTTGTTTTATGTTTATCTTAATCATTCGCTTGTTCTTCACCAGAGGAATCGTCTGTTTCAAGCTTTTCATCCTCTTCACCCTCAGTTGTATCAGATGTAATACCTTCACGATTCACTTTCAACTCAAAATATTTATCTAGCACTCTCTCACCAATGATTTTATTAACTGGATTCTGGTCATTGTCAAGGAATGGAACGACAATTGAAAATGCAATTTCAGGCTGGTCATATGGTGCATAACCTACTAATGTTAAGTTGTTTAATTGATGGGACGTTTTTGTGTTGACATCATAATATGGCCTTTGGGCAGTACCAGTTTTTCCAGCAGGTTTGTAGGCTTTGTCACTAAACCAACTTCCCGCCGTACCACCTGGCTCCATTACTTGTTTAAACCCTTGTTGTACTCGAAGAAGATGTTCCTGTGACATATCAATTTTATTAAGAACAACAGGTGTAAATGGCTTTAATATTGGACCTAATGAATCCGAGATAGTAGGCTGTCTAATTTCATGTACTAATTGCGGCTTCATACGATAGCCTCCATTAGCGATTGTTGAAATATATTGAGCAAGCTGCATCGGAGTATATGTGTCATATTGGCCGATTGCGAAGTCTAGGAATAACCCAGGGTACTGGAAAATATCATTACTTGCATACCCATCCTCTTCATAAGGTAAGTCAATTCCTGTTGGAACACCTAAACCAAATTGATTAAAGTAATTACGGAACTGAACAATGGCTTCTGTATTACGTGGTACAGCCATACCAGAGTAGTAGTTTGATCCAAGCGAACGTAAGGCAATATGGAACATATAGACGTTTGAAGACTTTTGCAGGGCCTGAAGATCATTAACTGGACCTAGATTTTTATAAGATCCTTTGTCAGGTGTTCCTTTTAAACTCATCCTTTGATCTCGAATAACTTCTCCCGGACGAATAACACCTGAGTCAAATCCAGATAAAACAGTAGCACCTTTTACAGCTGAACCAACTTCAGTTGCATAAGTGATAGTCCCAAGGGCATAGTCTTGAATTTCATAGGATCCATCTTTTTTAGAAATTTGTTTCCCAGCTAATGATAAAACCTCACCTGTTTGAGGATGCATAAGGACGACAAAAGCACGATCTAAAAATGTAGCACCAGGTTTTTCCTTTGCATTAATGAGCTCCTCAATAAGAATTTTTTCCACTTCTTGCTGGAGTTCAAAGTCAATAGATAGTACGAGGTCATTCCCTGGTACTCCCTCTCTTATTACCTCACTTTGTAAAATAGCGCCAGCTTTATTCGTAATAAACTGAATTTGTCCTTTTTGTCCTACTAAGACATCCTCGTATTGTTGTTCAAGCTGGCTTTTTCCAACACGGTCTTTCCGGTTATAACCTCTAGATAAAAAGTAATCAAGAGATTCCAGTGGAAGTCCTTCTTCACTTGTCGTGATGTTACCTAGAACAGAGCGGAGAGTGCCTTCAATTTCGTACTTTCGATCCCAGTTTGAGGTAATAGTGATACCAGGTAAAGAATCTAGGTTTTCAGCTACAACAGCTAATTCTTCATTGGTTAGTGTTTTATCTTTAACCGTCACAGGTGATAGGGCATATCCACTGTTAAGTTCACGGAATATGGCTGCTACCTCCAATTCTTCTTGTGAAAATGAATCGATTTGTTCCGATGACAGTGTTTCAATAATTTGTTTGTAGATTTCATCATCTTTTATCTCAGGGTTATCCGACTTTATTTGTGATGATAATTCTTTCACTTCATCTCTATGAGTTAAGATCCAAAAATCCTTTAAATCTCTTTCCGTTAATTTATCCGTTTCTTTTTCAATCAGAGTGGAGAGCTTTTCGGCAAGATCTAATATGGTGCTTTGTGATGTTTCTTGTGTTCTAGTATATGTTATCGCATTGACAAGCTTGTTATTTACAATAATCTCTCCATTGCGATCGTACATTTTTCCGCGGGGAACTTGTGTTGAAACGTGAACATTTTCCGTTCTAGCAATCTCTTTTTTGTAATCTTCACCATGGACAATCTGAATTAACCCTAAACGTAAAATGAGAAGAGTAAATAATAAAAATACAAAAACAAATAGAAGGTTTAGCCGAAATGGTATCGGATTTTTTTTCGTTTTAATTTGAAACAACTCCTTCGCTGCTAAAAGCTATATATCTATTATACTTATATTCAATTAGAAAGTTATAATTTATATTTCTTCTGTATTATAATGTGTTTTATGATGGAAGTCATATATGAATACTTCTATTTTATAAGAAAAGAATTGAAATATATCTAGGCAAAATATAGTAATGAAGAATTTTCAAGAAATCGGTAGGCAAGTAGAACCCATTTCATTCACATTATATTCAAATAAGGGTTGTATTTTTTTACAGAACGATTTTTTTTTTCAATGTACTCATTCATTGTTTATCACAAATGCAAATCAAGTTAGACCGAGTGTCATTGACACTCGGTCTTTCTCATTGCTTAGGAATTATGTATGCTCACTATTTGTGGATAACTGAGTGATGTTCGTAGTAATCCGGCTCCAGCGCCCAGTCAAGATGAAATTGCAAAGATCGTCGCAATTTCATCCTACTCGAGGGAAAAAGAAAAATCACTTTTTCCTTGGTCAAATAACCCTTGAAGAGTAAAAGGGAAAGAGCGCCCTTTTTCTTCAAGGAACATTTGCTATGCCTGAGGATAAACGGGGCGCCCTGAGCCTTTTGTTCTTTTAATGATATTTAGGTTCTAATGTTTCGAGGTCGTCAATAAATTGCCGAATCTCTTCTTGTGAAAGGGGAATTAACATTTGGTCATAAAGTGTAATAATTTGTCCGTCCTTATTATCAGAATGGCCTTTCAAATAATGATATAAGTAGCTCCATTGGGTCTTTTTTAGAATTGATGCGGTGTTATGATATTTTACTCGTTGTAAATAAAATTCATTATTCAGTTCATCGAATTCCCCTGAAATGATTATTCCATCAATCTTCAACATTCTCACTCCATTTATTTGGCGTAGGATAAAAGATCGTTAATTATTTGAGTCTACTACATTTTTTAACACGAATAGTTTTCTTATTCAAATAAGTGTTAATGATGTTGTATAATTATGTTTAAAAGTAATTAATTTTATGTCATAAAGTAAGAAAAGACAAATGTGGGGTGTATGAATGATTTAAAAAGTCATACATTCAAAACATGTAAAAGATAGCTGGTGCTGGTCATCTACTAAATATGGAAAAGCCTGATGAATGTAACCAAATTGTGAAGGAATGATAATCTTTGAGTCTCAGGTCATAGAGAAAAATTTGTAGAAAAAAAGCATAAAAACACGAAAAAAATATGAAATGTAAGGGTTTTCATAAACTGTCTCGTATCAAGAGTTGTGTTACAATATTTTCTATCATTATTTTTGGAAAATTCAAACTGTTTGAGAGTGAGGTTGTCCCTATGACAAAAACCCTTCAGCGTGTAAAAGTAGAAGACATTTTAAGGGCGTATCATGTATTAAAGGATATTGTTCATAAAACCCCGTGTCAAAAGGATGAGATTTTATCTGAACAATATGAATGTAATGTTTTTTTAAAACGTGAGGATTTGCAAAAGGTTCGATCATTTAAATTAAGAGGTGCCTATTATTATGTGCAAAGTTTAACTAGCGAAGAAAGGGAGAGGGGAATTGTTTGTGCTAGTGCAGGCAATCATGCTCAAGGAGTTGCCTTTGCTTGTAAAGCTTTGGGTATTAAAGGGAAAATCTTTATGCCTTCAACGACACCTAGACAAAAAATAGCTCGTGTTGAATTCTTTGGTGGAAGAGAAATCGAACTGATATTAACAGGTGATTCATTTGATGATTCCTATGAAACAGCTATTCGTTATTGTAAAACTCACGGAATGAACTTTATTCATCCGTTTGATGATTATATGACAATAACGGGCCAAGGGACGATTGGAGTTGAGGTTCTTCAAGAGATGGAGGAGCCAATTTCATATATATTTATGAGTATCGGTGGTGGCGGATTAGTGTCAGGTGTTGGCTCCTACGTAAAAAGTATGAGCCCAGACACCAAAATAATTGGGGTAGAACCAGCAGGTGCTGCAAGTATGAAAAGTTCAATTGAGAAAAATGAAGTTGTTACATTAGATTGTATAGATAAATTTGTGGACGGTGCCGCAGTGAAGCAAGTAGGACACCTTACTTTTGAGATGACTCGGGAATTAGTTGATGATATTGTAGTTGTACCAGAAGGGAAAATCTGTTCAACGATTTTATCTTTATACAATGAGAATGCAATAATTGCAGAACCGGCAGGAGCATTGTCAATTGCCGCACTTAACGATTATAGGGAACAAATTAAAGGGAAAAATATAGTTTGTATTGTAAGTGGTGGAAATAATGATATTGACCGAATGCAAGAGATTAAAGAACGCTCGTTAATCTATGAAGGACTTAAACATTACTTCATTGTTAATTTCCCTCAAAGAGCAGGTGCACTTCGTGAGTTTATGCATGATGTTTTAGGGAAAAATGACGATATTACAAGGTTTGAATATACAAAAAAAAACAATCGCGATAAAGGACCTGTTTTAGTAGGGGTTGAACTTAAGTCCAAAGAGGACTATGACAATTTAATTGAGAATATGAAGAAAAAAGGGTTTACATATTTAGAAATTAATAAAGATCCTAATTTGTTCAACTTATTAATATAAACGTAAAAATTACAACCTATCTTAGAAAGAATGAGGCTATAATGTCTCATTCTTTTTTTTGTAAGAAAAAAATTTTTTTGAACATTTTTTGGAAGCGTTTTCTTTGTTAATTGGACAATGATGTAAGCGTTTTATAAATTGTCAGTATTGTCAGAATAATCTAAAATTGGTGTTGACTCCCAATTTATTCGGTATTACAATAGCAAAAAAATAAGATATTAAACAGTAACTTCAAAAATCGTACTCATAATCAAGAGTGTGTCTAGGGTTCCGATGCTAGAAAAAACATAGCATGACTGGTCCAAGCGACACAAGCACTTATTACTTGGTGTACACCGTGAGGACAAAAGCCTCTGCGGCAGGTCTTGATTCTTGCAGCTCCTACTCCTGACTGCTTGAAATCATTCCTGTTTGTAGGGGCTTTTTGTCGTCTTAATTTTCAATAGAAAAGGAGAGTTGAAAAATGAGTAAATGGATTTATTTGAATGGAGAGCTAGTTGAAAAAGAAAAAGCTGTTGTTTCTGTGTATGACCACGGATTCTTGTATGGAGATGGAGTATTTGAAGGTATTCGAATGTACGCAGGAAACGTATTTCGTCTTCGTGAACATATTGAACGCTTATACGAATCTGCTAGGTCCATCCTTCTCGAAATACCTTATTCCGTAGAAGAAATGGAGCAAATTGTCATTGATACACTAAGAAAAAATCAATTTCACGACACTGCATATATTCGATTAGTTGTATCTAGGGGGGCAGGTGATCTCGGACTAGACCCTACTAAATGTCATCAACCGAATGTTGTTGTTATCACGGAGCAGCTTGCCTTATTTCCAAAAGCGCTTTATGAAAATGGAATTTCAATGGTAACGGTACCTACAAGAAGAAGTCGACCAGATATTTTAAGTCCTAAAGTGAAATCGCTTAACTATTTGAATAATATTATGGTCAAAGTTGAAGCGACAAACGCCGGTGCAGATGAGGCGTTAACCGTTAATACAGAAGGTTATGTTGCCGAAGGATCGGGACAAAATATCTTTCTTGTAAAAAAAGGTGAGTTAATTACGCCACCTAGTTATGTAGGAGCATTAGAAGGAATTACACGTAACGCTATCATGGATTTGGCCAAAGATCTGGGCTATGTCGTAAAAGAATTACCTTTTACAAGGCATGATGTATATGTTGCAAACGAAGTATTCTTAACAGGAACCGCCGCCGAAGTGATTCCAGTTGTAAAAATCGATGGAAGAGTAATATCAGATGGAAAACCTGGCCCACATACACAAGCTCTTCTACATGCGTTTCGAAATCACGTTGTTAAGGATGGAATGAAAATATATCCATCTGAAAAGATTCAAGCAGGCTAAATAAAAAAAGGAAGAGGTATAAAAATGAGAAGTGACATGATTAAAAAGGGTGTCAATCGTGCACCTCATCGAAGCTTGCTATACGCAACTGGAGTCAAGCATGAAGATATGGATAAACCCTTTATTGGGGTCTGTAATTCATATATTGATATTATTCCGGGACATATGCATTTAAACAAATTTGCAGAAGTCGTAAAAGAAGCTATTCGAGAGGCAGGCGGTATTCCATTTGAATTCAACACGATAGGGGTAGATGATGGGATTGCCATGGGACATATAGGGATGCGTTATTCCTTACCAAGTCGTGAGTTGATTGCGGATTCAGCTGAGACGGTTATTAATGCTCACTGGTTTGATGGTGTTTTTTATATCCCAAATTGTGACAAAATCACCCCTGGTATGCTAATGGCAGCGGTTAGAACAAATGTACCAGCTGTGTTTGTATCTGGTGGTCCAATGGAAGCGGGGAAAAGTAAGGATGGAAAACCACTTTCTTTAGTATCAGTGTTTGAAGGAGTTGGAAGTTTTCTATCTGGAACACTAAGTCGAGAAGAGCTGTTAGAAATTGAGTCAAGTGCCTGTCCTACTTGTGGGTCATGCTCAGGAATGTTTACAGCAAATTCGATGAATACGTTAATGGAAATGCTTGGGGTAGCGTTGCCAGGAAACGGAACGATTGTGGCCACTTCAGACGACAGACACAAGCTTATTAAAGAAGCAGCTAAACATTTAATAGAATTAGTGAAAAAAGATATTCGGCCTAGAGACATCATAACGAAAGAGGCTATAGATGATGCTTTTGCTCTTGACATGGCCATGGGGGGCTCAACCAACACCGTATTACATACATTAGCAATTGCACATGAAGCCGAAATTGAGTATGAGCTGTCAGATATTAATAAAATAGCAGAAAAAGTTCCGTATCTTTCAAAAATCTCTCCTGCGTCTGACTTTTCGATGCAAGATGTTCATGAGGCTGGTGGGGTAAGTGCGATTATTAAAGAACTATGCAAAATCGATGGTGCCATTCACCCGGATCGAATGACCGTCTCGGGACGCACATTACGGGAAACAGTTGAACATTCTGAAATCATAAATGATAACGTGATTCGCAGAAAAGAGGACCCATATAGCCCAGTTGGAGGATTATCAGCTTTATTCGGTAATCTCGCTCCAAAAGGTAGTGTGATAAAAGTCGGCGCAGTAGACCCTTCTATTAAAAGATTTCGGGGAGAGGCTATAATTTTTGAGTCCCAAGATGAAGCACAAGAGGGGATTGATTCAGGTCTTGTTAAAGAAGGTCACGTTGTAGTGATTCGTTATGAAGGACCAAAGGGTGGACCTGGTATGCCAGAAATGCTTGCTCCAACATCGTCAATTGCAGGAAGAGGATTATCTACAAAGGTAGCGTTGCTAACAGATGGTAGATTTTCTGGTGCAACTAGAGGTATCTCAATTGGTCATATCTCCCCAGAGGCAGCAGAGGGAGGTCCAATTGCATTTGTAGAAAACGGTGATTTGATTTCAATCGATCTCGAAATGAGAACCATTCATTTACATGTCTCTGATGATGAATTTGAAGTTAGGAAAAGACAATGGATTAAGCCAGAACCAAAAGTGAAAACAGGATATTTAGCGAGATATTCAAAGCTTGTAACGTCAGCAAATACAGGTGCAGTATTAAAAATATAGCATTTTAAGGAGGTGGCAAATATAAAGTGAAAACGCTCGAAGAGAAAACGAGTCAAATCCTTTCCGGCTCAAAAATGTTAGTAGAAGCTTTGAAGGAAGAGAATGTTGAGGTTGTATTTGGTTACCCAGGTGGTGCAGTATTAAATATTTATGACGCTTTATTTGACGGAGGTATTCCTCATATTTTACCTCGTCACGAACAAGGAGCCATACATGCAGCAGAGGGATATGCAAGAATATCTGGTAAGCCAGGAGTTGTGATTGCAACATCAGGGCCAGGTGCAACAAATATTATGACCGGATTAGCGGATGCCATGATGGATTCTCTACCTCTTGTAGTTTTTACAGGACAGGTAAATGATTTCGCTTTAGGGTCAGATGCCTTTCAAGAAGCTCCAATCTTAGGTATGTCCACACCTGTAACAAAACACAATTATCAAGTTCGTGATGTAAAAGACTTGCCTAGGACGATTAAAGAGGCGTTTTACATTGCCACAACCGGAAGACCGGGACCTGTGTTAATCGATATACCAAAGAATATTAGTGCCGCTGCTTGTTTGTTTCATTACCCAGAACATGTGCACTTACCTGGTTATCAGGTTGTTTCAAACCCAGACAAAAGTGCGTTAACTACTCTAGTTGAGGCTATTCATTCATCTAAAAAACCAATCATCCTTGCAGGTGCCGGGATATTACTTTCAAAAGCAAATGGTGAACTATTAACGTTTGTTCAAAAGACAAAGATTCCGGTAGTAAATACGCTACTTGGTCTAGGAAGTTTTCCGGCAAGTCACTCATTATTTTTAGGTATGGGCGGTATGCACGGTACGTATGCTGCCAATATGGGCTTATATGAATGTGATTTATTGATCAATATTGGTGCTCGTTTTGATGATCGTTTAACAGGTAATATAGAGCATTTTGCTAAATTTTCAACAGTAGTTCATATAGACATTGATCCAGCTGAAATCGGTAAAAATGTTTTTACGCATATACCAATCGTAGGTGATGCTAAGGAGACTTTACACCTACTAAATGAAGAAAGCTATACATCAACGTTTCTAGAATGGCATGATTATTTATCAGAACTTATGAGAGAGTTTCCACTTTGGTATGAAGATGATTTACATTCCTTTAAACCACAGAGATTAATAGAGTCCATTCACGCCTGTACAAATGGGAATGCGGTGATAACAACGGACGTCGGACAGCATCAGATGTGGGCTGCTCAATTCTACGGATTTGACTCGCCGAATAAGTGGGTAACCTCTGGTGGATTAGGAACAATGGGGTTCGGATTACCAGCAGCAATTGGTGCACAAATTGCACAACCTAATGAGTTGGTAATCGCAATTCTAGGCGATGCAGGGTTTCAGATGACCATGCAAGAGCTTGCATTGTTAACTCATTACAAGCTACCCATTAAGGTAGTGATTGTTAACAATCAATCTATGGGAATGGTTCGCCAATGGCAGGAAATTTTTTACGATGGTAGGTATTCACATTCATTGCTTCCTGATCAACCGGATTATGTAAAACTAGCTTCCGCATTTGGTTTAAAAGGTGTTGTCATTCAAAGTGAAGACTCGTTTATCCATAATTTAAAAGCCGCGATTGATTTAAATGAACCGATTATTTTAGACTGCCGGATAACCAAGACTGAAAATGTATACCCAATGGTTTCACCAGGTAAAGGAATTCACGAAATGGTAGGTGTCAAACCTTGAAAAGAACGCTATCAATGATCGTAAATAATCAGCTTGGTGTATTGAATAGACTCACAAACTTATTCTTAAGAAAAGGGTTAAATATTGATAGTTTATCAGTAGGACCACTAGACGGAAAGCAAATGTCGCTTCTAACAGTGGTAGTCTCTATTAATGAAGAGAAAGAGGTAGAGCAGATAAAAAGACAGTTAGAAAAACAAATTGATGTTTTACAAATTACCGATTTTAATCAACATTATCAGAATTTTACAAATGCAAGAGGTTAGATAGGAAAAGTTAATAGATAGAAGGGATTAATCATCATTATAAAAGGAGTGATTCTAACATGGCAAACATGTTTTATGACCAAGATCTTTCTTTAGAACTAATAAAAGGTAAGCGTGTAACAATCATTGGATATGGATCACAAGGACACGCACATGCTCAAAATCTTCGAGAAAGTGGAGTTGAGGTAATAGTTGGTGTAAGGCACGGCAAGTCAAGGGATCAAGCTATACAGGATGGATTTAGAGTCCTGTCCGTTGCTGAGGCTACTGATCTAGCTGATGTGGTGATGGTATTGCTACCAGATGAGAAACAGCCAGAAGTCTACAATAATGAGATTAAACCATATCTCTCACCAGGAAAGGCAATAGCGTTTGCTCACGGATTTAATGTCCATTTCAATCAAGTCGTTCCCCCAACTGATGTGGATGTTTTTTTAGTTGCTCCAAAAGGACCAGGTCACCTAGTTAGACGTGTGTTCGAAGAAGGTGGGGGAGTTCCTGCATTGTTTGCTGTTTACAGGAATGCTAGTGGAATTGCACGAGAACTAGCTTTATCCTATTGCAAGGCAATTGGAGCAGGCCGGGCGGCGGTCATTGAAACTACCTTTCAGGAAGAAACGGAAACAGACCTATTTGGAGAGCAAGCCGTATTGTGCGGTGGTACAACGGCACTTATTAAAGCCGGATTTGAGACTTTAACTAAAGCTGGATACCAGCCTGAGGTCGCTTATTTTGAATGCTTACATGAGCTAAAGCTTATTGTTGACCTTCTTTATGAGTCTGGATTAGAAGGGATGAGATATTCGATTTCAGACACAGCACAATGGGGAGACTTTACAGCAGGACCTAGAATCGTTACAAATTCTACGAAACTAGAAATGGAAAAACTTTTATCGGAGATACAAAATGGAGAATTTGCGAAGAATTGGATTTTAGAGAACCAGACAAACCGGCCAGTTTTCAATGCTGTAAATCGCAAGGAAAATCACCACCTTATTGAGATTATAGGCAAAGAGATGAGGGCTAAAATGCCATTTATACACACAAAAAAGAAAGGCTTGGTCACAAATGCGAAAAGTTGATATCTTTGATACAACCTTACGTGATGGTGAACAATCTGCTGGTGTGAATTTACATCCACATGAAAAAGTAGAGATTGCTAAGCAACTAGAAAGATATGGTGTAGACATGATAGAGGCAGGATTTCCTTGTTCATCAGAAGGGGACTTTCAATCAGTCAAACAAATTTCTGAAACAGTTAAACAATGTATGATAGTGGGTCTTGCAAGAGCCAATAAACAAGACATTGATGTTGCCTATGAAGCCCTAAAAGACGCAAAGAACTCAGGAATTCATTTATTTATTGCCACTTCACCACTTCACATGAAGTATAAATTACATTTAACTCAAGAAGAAGTTATTGAAAAGGCTGTTTGGTCAGTAAAATATGCGTCGCATTACTTTTCACATATACAATGGTCCGCTGAGGATGCGACACGGAGTGATTGGAATTTTTTATCAAGAATTATTACGAACGTGATTGATGCAGGAGCAAAAGTCATCAATATTCCAGACACGGTCGGGTACTCAACACCACAAGAATATGGTGAGCTATTTTCATATTTGATGAAAACAGTACCAAATATAAACAAAGTAAAGCTATCTGCTCATTGCCATGATGATTTAGGTCTTGCAGTTGCAAATAGTCTTGCAGCCATTCAAAAGGGGATTCATCAAGTAGAGGGGACTATTAACGGTATAGGAGAGCGAGCAGGAAACGCATCATTAGAAGAAATTGTTGTTGCATTACGAATTCGAAACGATGAATACAAGGTGGATACAAACATTGATTTAAAACAAACGATTCGAACAAGTCAGCTCGTAAGTAAGTTTACAGGAATGATAGTTCCCCAAAATAAAGCTGTAGTTGGTTTAAACGCTTTTGCACACGAGTCTGGCATTCATCAAGATGGAGTGTTAAAGAATAAACAAACGTATGAAATAATCGAGCCCGAGATGATCGGATTAGGGTCAAATAAAATGGTTTTAGGTAAACATTCTGGTAGTCATGCGTTTAAAGAAAAGTGCAAGGAACTAGGAATATCTTTAAATGAAGATGAAGAAAAAAAGCTATTTCATGCATTTAAGGAGCTAACTTCAAAAAAGAAGGAAGTTACTGAAGATGATATCTTTGCACTCATGTTGGACTCCTCTATCAAAGAAATCGGTGCAGGTTATAAACTTGAATTATTACAAGTTTCATATGGTTCGAACATTATTCCAACAGCAACCATTCGAGTGGAAACACCCGAGGGATTCAGGATACAGGAATCAGCAACGGGAAAAGGTAGTGTTGAAGCGGTTTATAATACGATCTCTAGAATATTGAAACAACCTAGTGAACTGGTGGACTATCGTATTCAATCTACAACAAATGGAAATGATGCCATAGCAGAGGTGTATGTAAAAGTAAGGTATGATGGACACATTAGCTCAGGTCGCGGTATAGAAACAGATGTTCTAGAGGCTTCTGCAAAAGCTTATTTCGATGCTGTTAACCGAAGTTTGGTGAAGGTGTGGTTTGAACATCAAACAAAAGGAGTGGAGGCTCTATGAGTTTTAACATTGCTCTACTAGCTGGAGATGGAATTGGACCAGAGGTTATGTTTGAATCTGTTCTTCTTTTAAAAGAAATTGAGAAATTATACAACTGCTCTTTTTCGTTTCGTGAAGGAAAGGTGGGTGGCGTTGCCATTGAACATTATGGAACACCTCTACCAGAAGAAACAGTGGAGCTTTGTAAGAGAAGTGATGCCATTTTACTCGGGGCTGTAGGAGGTCCAGCATGGGATCATTTACCTGTTGAAATCCGTCCTGAAACAGGATTACTACAGCTTCGAAAACAACTAGGGTTATTTGCAAACCTTCGTCCTGTAAAGGTAATTCCACCATTAACTAAGAGCTCCCCATTAAAGGACAGCGTCATAATGGGAGTAGATCTTTGCATTGTAAGAGAGTTAACGGGGGGCTTATACTTCGGTACACCGAGAGAAAGAAGGATAGGACTAGAAGGGGAAGAGGTTATTGACACACTAGTATACAAAAGATATGAGATAGAGAGAATTGTAAGAGAAGCATTTGAATTAGCTAGATTAAGGAAACGAAAACTTGTTTCAGTCGATAAGGCAAATGTATTAGAAAGTAGCCGATTGTGGAGAGAAATAGCAGATGCATTATCTATTGAGTACAGTGATGTTAAATTAGAACATATGTATATTGACAATGCAGCTATGCAATTAATAAAGAAACCTATCGAATTTGATGTTATTGTTACAGAGAATATGTTCGGTGATATTTTAAGTGATGAAGCATCGGTATTAACGGGATCTATCGGTATGTTACCTTCTGCAAGTATAGGAAATGGTCCAAGTTTGTATGAACCAATTCATGGTTCAGCACCTGATATTGCTGGGAGAAATGTGGCAAATCCTTTAGCTGCTTTTTTATCTGTAGCTTTAATGCTTCGATATTCGTTTGGACTTTCGAAAGAGGCGGAGTGCATAGAGGGAGCTGTCCATTCGATTTTACTTGAAGGATACAGAACAAAGGATTTAGCAGATGAAGGAAAAACATTTGTCTCCACATCTGAGATGGGGGCATTAGTTAGAGACGCTATTCAAAATAAATATCTGGATTATGAGCTCGTTAATTTCTATGAGAAATGTAGGTAGGTGAACGAATTGAAACCGCGAACATTAGTAGAAAAAATATGGGATCAACATATTGTCTACCAAGAAGACAATAAACCTGATTTACTTTATATTGATTTACATTTGATACATGAAGTGACATCTCCGCAAGCATTTGAGGGACTTCGTCTAACAGATCGAAAAGTAAGAAGGCCAGATCTCACATTCGCGACTGTAGATCATAATGTACCAACTAAGAACCCATTTGAGATAGAGGATGAGATTGCATTAAATCAATTAACAACACTAGAAAGAAATTGCACCGAATTCGGTATACATCTTGCTAATCTGTCAAGCGATGAACAAGGTATTGTACATGTAATTGGCCCAGAACTTGGATTAACACTTCCAGGAAAAACAATTGTTTGCGGTGATAGTCATACATCGACACATGGTGCTTTTGGTGCATTAGCTTTTGGAATTGGAACAAGCGAGGTTGAACATGTTCTTGCTACTCAATGCTTATGGCAAACTAGACCCAAAAGTTTAAAAGTTGAAATTACAGGAACACCACTGATTGGGACCACAGCTAAGGACATCATTCTTGGATTGATTGCTACATACGGTGTAGAATTTGGAACAGGTTATATTATCGAATTTACAGGGGATACTGTTCTGAAAATGACAATGGAAGAACGTATGACCATTTGTAATATGGCGATTGAAGCTGGAGCCAAAGCTGGGCTAATAGCGCCAGATGAGGTGACGTTTTCTTATATAAAAGGTCGAAAGTACGCTCCAAAAGGAAAGCAATATCACCAGTTCGTGTCTGAATGGAAATCTTTAGTTTCTGATGAGGATGCTACGTACGATAAAGTAATATATTTTGATATCTCTCAGCTAGAGCCCCAGGTTACATGGGGAACCAATCCTTCGATGGGAGGGAGTGTAAATGGAGTAATCCCTTCTCCAGACGAATTTCAAACAGAACAAGAGCGCCTTGCACTCCAGAAAGCTTTAGACTATATGAATTTAGTTCCAGGTACAAAAATAAAGGAGATAAAAATTGATTATGTATTCATAGGATCGTGTACGAATTCGAGAATTGAAGATTTACGAGAAGCAGCCTCGTTCATTAAAGGGAAAAAAGTGGCTAATCATGTAACGGCATTAGTAGTACCTGGCTCTAAACACGTTAAGGCACAAGCCGAACAAGAGGGAATTCATATAGTGTTTCAAGAGGCAGGTTTTGAATGGAGGGAATCAGGATGTAGTATGTGCTTAAGTATGAATCCAGATTTTGTTCCACCCGGAAAGCGTTGTGCATCTACTTCGAATCGAAACTTTGAAGGGAGACAAGGTCGAGGAGCGAGAACCCACTTAGTAAGTCCTATTACAGCAGCAGCTTCTGCAATCCATGGTCATTTTGTAAATGTAAGTGAGCTAATGGAAATGGAGAGTGTGAATCAATGAAACCCTTTACAATTCATACCGGATTCGTAGCCCCTTTACCATATGCAAACGTCGATACTGATCAAATGATCCCGAAACAGTTTTTAAAAAGGATTGAAAAATCTGGTTTCGGCCAATTTTTGTTTTATGATTGGAGATACAAAGAGAATGGTACAGAAGACACTACCTTCATTTTAAATAGATCCTGCTATAGAAGTGCTAGCATACTGATAGCTGGACAGAACTTTGGGTGTGGTTCATCGAGGGAACATGCACCATGGGCACTTTTAGATTATGGTTTTAAAGTCCTTATTGCCCCTAGCTTCGCTGATATTTTTTATAGCAATTGTTTTAAAAATGGCTTATTACCTATTAGACTTTCTGAAAGAGAAGTTGCATTATTGTTTGAAGCAGTAAGGGAAACAAGCTATGAACTAACAATTGATCTTGTTCAACAAACGATTACTAATAAGGATGGGTTAGCTTTTATATTCGAGACAGATCCTTATCGAAAGAGAATGTTAATAGAAGGTTTAGATGATATTGGATTAACAGAGAAATATAACTTATATATATCTAACTTTGAAAAGAAATGTCACTTTCTATAATTTTTGCGGACGGATCTAATAAACTAATCCTTATTAGCTCAGCTTATTTATAAGAACAAGTTAATACACTTTTTGCATAAGGAGGTTGAATATGGACCGTGTATTTAATTTTTCAGCAGGTCCATCTGTATTACCATTACAAGTCTTACACCAAGTTAAGGAAGAAATTACTTTCCTACAATGATCAAGGAATGTCTGTATTAGAAATGAGTCACCGATCTGAGAGCTTTTCTGACATTATGGATAAGACAGAAGAGTTGCTTCGTAAATTAATGAATATCTCACCGAATTATCATGTATTGTTCTTACAGGGCGGGGCATCTCTTCAATTTTCAATGATTCCCATGAACTTATTAATCAATTCAAAAAAAGCATACTATGTTGAAACCGGTTCATGGTCGATAAAAGCAATTGAGGAAGCAAGAAAAATTGGAGAGGTCTCAATTATTGCTTCTTCCGAAGATAAAGACTTTACTTATATACCATCTATAGATTTTTCTTCTATTTCACAATCGGCTAGTTATTTGCATATTACAACGAATAACACAATTGAAGGCACAAGCTATCATATTATTCCGAGGATATCAGAAACACTCCCACTTATTGCCGATATGTCTTCTAATATATTATCCCAGCATTATGATGTATCGAAGTTTGGGCTCATCTATGCAGGTGCACAGAAAAATCTAGGTCCTGCTGGTCTCACCGTTATCATTCTCAAAGAAAATTTATTATGTGAACTTCCAGAAAGTTTTCCAACTATGCTAAACTATCGAACCTTTATAAAGTCACGGTCGTTATATAATACGCCACCTACTTTCAGTATATATGTCATGAAATTAGTACTAGAATGGTTAGACAACAATGGAGGGATTCCTGCAATCGAAGAGAAGAACAAAGTGAAAGCATCCTTGCTTTATGATATTTTAGATCATTCAACATTGTTTTTTTCAAGAGTTGACGTTTCAAGTCGTTCCCTTATGAATATTCCTTTTACTACGAACTCCGAATCTGTTAATAAACAATTTATATATGAAGCAAAGAAAAAGGGCTTATTGAATTTAGAAGGACATCGATCTACAGGAGGTATGCGAGCAAGCCTTTATAACGCCATGCCCATCGAAGGTGTAAGAAAGCTTGTAGATTTCATATATGAATTTGAAAAAAAGTATACATAAAGGGGGTGATATAGTGTATAAAATTCAAATTTTGAACACGATTTCCTCAAAAGGATTAGATGTTCTAAATCGTGAAAATTTTAACAATAATGCTGATGATTCACCTCATGGAATTCTCTTAAGAAGTTACAATTTACATAATACACACATCCCGTCTAGCGTTTTAGCTATTGCAAGAGCCGGAGTTGGAATAAATAATATTCCTGTCAATGATCTAACTTCTAGAGGGATCATTGTTTTTAATACACCTGGTGCTAATGCCAATTCAGTAAAAGAATTGGTGATTATGAGTTTAATCGCATCATCAAGACACTTATTTAAAGCCGTTAAATGGACTAATAGTCTCATAGGAGAAGGCGAAAGTGTTCCAATTTTGGTTGAAGCTGGTAAAAAGGAATTTGTAGGGGTAGAGATACGTGGAAAAAAATTAGGCGTGATTGGGGTTGGTGCAATTGGAGGATTAGTTTCAAACGATGCTGCATCCCTCGGTATGGAAGTTCTTGCATTCGACCCGTTCATTTCTGTTAACACAGCTTGGCAACTATCACGAGAGGTCAAGCGAGCACACAATATCGAGGAAATATTTTCAACATGTGATTACATTACTATGCATGTTCCATTAACAGAAGAAACAAGAGAATTACTAAATGAGAAGGCATTTCAACAGATGAAAAAAGGAGTCCAATTACTGAATTTTTCTAGAGGAGAGTTAGTTGATGAAGTTGCCTTGGAAAATGCTCTACTTTCGAACATTGTTGCTAGTTATATAACTGATTTTCCAAACGAAAAACTCTTATCCATGAAAAATGTGGTTGTAATCCCGCACCTTGGTGCATCAACGATAGAATCAGAAGAGAATTGTGCCTATATGGCTGCTCATCAATTAAAAAATTTCTTGGAAACAGGCAATATAACTAATTCAGTTAACTTTCCTAATGTGTATTTACCATATATAGGTAGGGAAAGGGTGACAGTTGTTCATCAAAATATTCCAAACATGGTTGGTCAAATTACTTCTATTATGGCTAGATACTCGATTAACATTGCGGATATGATGAATAGGAGTAAGGAAGCATGGGCATACACGATGATGGACTTAGATGGAACAGTTGATCATCAAGAAGCATTGATTACTGAACTTTTACAAATAGCAGGGGTAAAAAAAGTTAGAATAATCTAAGGTATACACCGACAGTCTTTCTTGTATTTTTCTTAAATAAAGAATTAAAGGATGAAAGTAATATCCATAACTATAACGTCTATCAATCAAGATAACAAGAAGAGCAGTTGATGATGATAAAGTCAGTCTTTATGTATGGATGCATTTTCTTAATTACTGCCATTTCAATTGCCAATATCATTAATACAATTTCAACGATCATCTCATTAAGAAAAAGGGAGTTTGCCATGTTGAAGTCGATTGGAATGAAACAATTTTCTATGGTTAAAATCTATTTTTTTTTGGAATTCCGCTAAGTGTTGCTGTTATGTATTTAATATACCTATCAGTAATGAACACCTTTAGCTACGGTTTTGAATTACCTTGGTTAGGTATAATGTATATAATTGTTGCTGTCTTTATTATTGTAAGCACTGCTATGCTATACTCGATTTCAAAGGTGAAAAAAGAGAATATAATCGATGCGTTAAGAGAATATTTAAAAAAAATTCATCAAAAGAAATGTAGCGTCGTTCAAGGAGACTGCTAAGTAATGATCGAAGAAAAAAGACAGAAGGAGAGTATATTCCCTCTGTCTTATCATTATTTTTTCGGTATTTCACATCCATTTTCATCACAAGTAATACCGTTTTCTGTTATCTCTTCAATAAAAGGTCCGTCTTTTTCAAGGATTTGCTGCAACGAATTTACAAAGACTTCGGTTGGTTGTGCCCCAGTTATCGCATACTTCCGATTGATAAGAAAATAAGGTATACTTCGAATTCCAAGTTCTGAAGCTTCTTGTTCATCTTTTCGAACTTGATCACTCATTTCATCACTAGATAACATGTTTGCAACAGATTTACCATCTAACCCAACTTCAACTGCTAAATCAATTAGTGTAGAATGGTCACCTATATGTTTTGATTCAGAATAATGGGCACGAAGTAAACGCTCTGTCATCTCGTGCATATACCCTTGCTCTTTTGCATACATAGCTAGTCGGTGAGCGTCAAACGTGTTGGTTAAAATTAACGTATCATATTGGTATTCAATTCCAACTTCATTACCCATTTTAATCATGTTGGCAACACTTGCTTTAGCTTGATCCAAGCTCATTCCATATTTTTGGGATAGCTTTTCATAAATAGAATAATTTACATCTCTCTCTGACGTTGGATCTAATTCAAAACATTTATACACGACTTTTACTGGTTGATCTAATTTGTTAATAGCGTCCTCCAGACGCTTTTTGCCAATATAGCAAAATGGTCAAGCAAAATCTGTCCACATTTCAATTAACATATGCTTACCTCCAAACTAAATTGCTTTCTATACTAGTATATCTATCGTAAAGTCATTTAGTCCAATGGATTGCTTCTTGTATAATCGGACAGTTTGGATTAGGAAAAACACGAAAAAGACAAGCTCCAATTTGCTTGTCTTTTTCGTTATCTATTCATGCAGAATTAATTTATCCGCGTCTACCGCCTCTACCGCCGCGTTTTGTTTCTGTGCTACGTTTAAGCATAGACAGGTTTTCTTCACTAGATTTTAGAAACTTAGCCATTTTGTCTTCAAAGCTTTCCTTAGGTTTGAAATTTCCACCTTTAGAACGAAAATCTCTTGAATTTCTATCTTCTCTTCCTTGGCGGGGAGGTCGATTGGAGTAAGAGTTCGTTTCTCTTTCAGGTCTATCAATCGCTTTTTTAATAGACAAAGAAATTTTTCCCTCTTTTTCACTCAAAACTTTTACTTCAACCTCGTCACCAACTTTAAGATGGTCATTTACATCTTTAACATAATTATCTGCGACCTCACTGATATGAACAAGACCAGTTTCGCCGCCTGGTAATTCAACAAATGCTCCAAAATTAGTAATTCCTGTTACTTTTCCTTTAACCTTGCTACCTAGTTCGATTGGAAGTTCCCCCTTAATAATGTTGAGACCCTATTATACCAAATAATAAACAACTTTTCTATTATCTAAACAGTGTATAGATGGAAAAATTACATTAAAAAGAATTGAATCAAGAATTCAGGGAGAAACTATGATAATAAACATAATATATTCAGGAGGATTTAGCTTGGGTACAAAAGAAAATGTAATTTCAATTTTTGCCTTAGGTGGCTTACATGAGGTCGGAAAAAACATGTATGCTATTCAATATTCTAATGATATTGTGATTATTGATTGTGGTAATAAATTCCCAGACGAAAGTTTACTGGGAATCGATTTAATCATCCCTGACATAGGTTATCTGGTAGAAAACAAAGAGAAAATAAAAGCTCTTGTAGTCACACATGGTCATGAAGATCATATTGGTGGTATTCCGTATTTTTTAAAGAAACTCAATGTACCTGTATATGCTACTAGGTTTACTCTTGGATTGATTGAGTTGAAATTAAAAGAACATCGTATTTTAAGAGAGTCAGAATTAATTGAAATCGACTCTCATTCGAATCTACAGTTAGGGGAGATTGATGTTTCCTTTTTTAAGGTAAATCACAGTATTCCTGATTGTTTGGGTATTGTCTTTAACACCGCAGATGGAACAATCGTTCATACAGGTGATTTTAAGTTTGATTTAACACCAGTAAATAACCAACATTCAGATATTCATAAGATGGCCGAAATTGGTCAAAAGGGTGTACTACTTTTATTGTCTGAAAGTACGAATGCAGAAAGACCAGGACTAACACCATCTGAGCAAATGGTAGGGAAGCACATGGATGACGCTTTTATGAAAGCGAATAGAAAAGTGATTGTTTCTACGTTTGCGTCTAATGTAAGTCGTGTTCAGCAAGTAGTAGAATCAGCAATGAAGACAAATCGAAAATTAGCCCTATTAGGGAGAAGTATGATTAACGTAGTGGAGGTGGCGATTGCTCGTGGTTATTTAGATGTACCAGAGGGGATGATTATCGATCAACATGAAATTAATGAATTACCCCCTGAACAAGTTGCTATACTTTGTACTGGTAGTCAAGGTGAACCATTAGCTGCGCTTTCAAGACTTTCAACTGGGAATTTTCGTGGAGTTGAGGTTTTAAAGGATGACACCGTTATTTTAGCAGCTGGTCCAATCCCAGGTAATGAGAAGAGTGTCACGAAAATTATAGATAATCTGTTTGCCCTTGGAGCCAAAGTGATTTATGGATCAGGAGTTACAACGGGGATGCATGTATCGGGGCATGGTTATCAAGAGGATTTAAAACTAATGCTTACATTAATGAAGCCGAAGTATTTTATTCCAATTCACGGAGAATATAGAATGCTACATCAACACAAATTATTAGCAGAAACTGTTGGTGTTGAGTCTGGGCATACCTTTATATTAAACAATGGAGATGTTGTAGATATTGATAATCAAGTTGCTAGACAAACACGATCGATTCCAGCTGGTAATACGTATGTAGATGGAATGGGTGTAGGAGATGTTGGAGAAATCGTTTTAAGAGACCGGAAACAGCTTTCTGAGGATGGAATGCTCGTAATTGTATTAACGATGAGCAAGTCAGAAAAAAAGCTTATCTCGAATCCTGATACAATATCGAGAGGATTTGTGTATATCAAAGATTCAGAAAGACTATTACATGATGTTGATAACCTAATTAAGAAAACAGTCAATAATTTTCAAGACAGAAACAGAAGCTACTGGAGTGCATTGAAACAAGATCTAAAAAGAACAGTAGGGGAATACATCTATTCAAAAACGAAAAGAAAACCAATGATACTTCCTATCATCATAGAAGTGTAAAAAAATTCGACAGGTGCCAGTCACTTGTCGAATTTTCTGTACCAACCACACCAAGTACATGAAGAGACGTACGTAGAGAAAGTCGAAATTCTCCCAGTACCTAAGATTGAATTATATATGGACAGAAATAGGTTTAAAGTATAAGTTTGAACATATACAACCACGGCAGTTAACAGAGCAAAAGGATTGATGATGTAATCTTTATTAGTATGAATTCCTCGTGAATACACGAGTGCATGTTCACTCCGAAAACTTCATAAAGGTCGAAAAAAAATTTGACACTTCATTAAAATAATCCTATAATAGGCTTTGTAAACGCATACAATGGTTTACATAACAACGTTCGAATTTGAAAAGGTTTTCAAAAAACTAGTGAATATTCTATTAAAAACCTATTTCTCTAGTAATTTTACTCCTATTTATTCTGATTATGGAAAAATCAGAATTATATTTTATGAGTTTTTGAAAAGCTTTTCAAAAAGAGGATTTCTATAAAAGGTACCTAAGAGTGACTATATAAACACTTTTAGTATCGATAAAAACATTTGTCATTTTATATGATGAGGGGGAAAATTGTAATGAAAATGTGGAAAAGTGTTTTATCATTACTATTAGTTTCATCGTTTTTACTTTTGGCCGCATGTGGTGGAAATGAAAGCCAAGACGAAGGAAACAATAGTGGTAATGATAAGGAAAGCGGTTCTGTTGATAAAATTTCAATTTTCGTTAGTAAGGTTGAAATCACTGAGCAATTAGAAGCGTTGGCTAAGGAATATGAAAAGGAAACTGGCGTTGAAGTTGAGGTTTGGGGAACGACAGGTGACGATTACTTCCAACAATTACAAATCCGCTTAAACAGCGATCAAGGTCCATCAATCTTTAGTTTACGTCATTTAACAGAAGCGAAAGCTATGGAATCTTATGCGTACGACTTAAGTAATGAAGAGTATGTACAATACATTGCCGAAAACATGGCATTAGAACTAAACGGAAAAGTACTTGGAATTCCGTTTGGTGTTGAAGGATTTGGATTAGTTTATAACAAGGATTTAGTAGATCCAGCAGATGTTGCTGATTATGATTCTTTTGTAAATACACTAAAGAAATTTAATGGTACAGATGTGTCTGGGCTTTCTCTTTCTCAAGAAGGTTTCTTCTTAATTGGCCACATCAGTAACTATCCATTCTCACTTCAACAAGACAACATTGCATTTATGGATCAGTTAACAGCTGGTGAAGTGACGTTAGCTGAAACTGAAGAATTCCAGAAGTTCGGTGAATTAATGGAAGTATTAAGAGAAAACTCTCGTAATCCATTAGAAGTAACTTACGATTCACAAATTGGTGATTTTGCATCTGGTAAAACAGCAATGATCCACCAAGGAAACTGGGCTAATGGTATGTTAGCTGATTACGATATCGATTTTGAATATGGTATGCTACCGGTTCCACTTATGGATAACGATAAGCTAGCAGTTGGAGTAGGAATGAACTGGTCTGTTAATGCTATGAAAGATGAGGCTGAAATTCAAGCTGCACTTGACTTCTTAGAATGGATGCATACTAGTGAAACAGGTCATAAATATATCGTTGAAGAATTTAAAGCAATTCCAGCTTTAACTAATATCACTCCTGGTGAACTAGACCCATTATCACAAACTGTTTTCGAAGCAACAAATAGCGGAAATACAATTAAATGGTCACACACTTATTATCCTGCGAACGTTGTTGTGAATGATTTCGTTCCAGCAGCACAAAACTTCTTTATTAATAAGGATGTATCAGGACAAGAATTCATTCAACAACTTGATGAAGCTTGGAAAAATGCTAGTAAATAATAATAAGTGACTTTAAATAGAAGGAAGAATGCACTATTGCTCTTCCTTCTAATTCTAGAAATAGAATTAATGAAGTAATTCATTGAAATTATGATCAGATTTTGACTAATTAAAAAGAAAAAAGCCTCTAAAGTAGAATGGCTTTTTTCTTTTTTAAAATGAACGGCCATTACTAATTTTCCGAATGGAATAAACTAGAAAGAAGGGGTTTTCGGTGTTAAAAAGAAAAGATAAAGGGTGGTTTATCCTCTTTACTGTCCCTCTCATTACTATCTTTACCACAGTGGTGCTAATTCCTTTTATGATGGGAATTTATTATTCTTTTTTTAGCTGGGATGGAATTGGTGCTAACCCTAAAACTTTTGTAGGATTCGATAATTTCATAAGTTTGATAGAAGATAAGCGATTTTTAACATCGGCTGTTCTAACTGTAAAGTTTACGGTTTTATCATTGATTACTGTTAATATAATTGGACTTGGTTTTGCCTTATTAGTTACTGCAAAGCTACGGACAGTAAACGCCGCACGTGCAATGTTTTTTATGCCTAATTTAATTGGTGGATTAATACTAGGTTATATTTGGCAGTTTATTTTTTCTGATGCCTTTCGAGTATTAGGAGAACTGACTGGATTTGAAAGTCTCTTCTTTAACTGGCTACTAAATCCAGACTATGCTTTGTATGCCCTCGTATTTGTCTTCACATGGCAGATGGCAGGATATATGATGATCATTTATATTGCAGGACTTCAGGGGATATCGACAGAATATATTGAGGCGTCAAAAATTGACGGTGCAAGTGCATGGCAGAGATTTACAAAAATTACATTGCCATTATTAATGCCAGCATTCACCATCTGTCTATTTTTGACACTTTCGTTTGGATTTAAAATTTATGACGTGAACTTATCCTTAACCGGTGGAGGTCCAATTAATTCGACAGAATTATTTGCGATGCATATCTATAACGAAATATTCGGTTATAGTAGATATGGGTACGGACAAGCGAAAGCTGTAGTATTCTTTATTTTAGTAGCTGGTGTAACATTAACACAGGTTTACTTAACGAAGAAGCGGGAGGTTGAGATGTAATGAAAATAATTGGTAAATACAGCAAGGAAGCAGCCTTGTTTATAGGTGCCATTCTTTTCCTTTCACCTGTGTACATTATGTTTGTGAATTCATTTAAAACACGTGAGGAAATGTATAAAAACGTTTTAGCACTTCCTGAGGAATTAACATTTGAATACTATATAGGCGCTATTGAAAAGATGAAATTCTTAACAGCGTTTGGTAACTCGCTGTTTATTACAATTGTTTCTGTTATATTTATTGTGACTTTGTCATCTATGACTGCTTGGATGTTAGCTAGAACAAACAATACCATAAGTAAAGTTATCTTTATGACATTTATTGCAACTATGCTAATCCCTTTTCAAACAATAATGATGCCATTATTACAATTTATGGATAAAATTATGGATACAACAAGTTTACCAATGCTAAATACAAGAGGTGGACTTATCTACATGCACATTGGTTTCAATGCAAGTATGGCTGTTTTCCTATACCATGGATTTGTAAAATCGATTCCAATGTCATTAGAAGAAGCAGCAACAATCGATGGATGTACAAAATTCGGTGTGTTTTGGAGAATTGTTTTTCCGATGTTAAAACCAATTACAGTTACAGTTATTATTCTCAATGTTATTCAAATATGGAATGACTTTTTACTACCTTCTTTAGTTCTAACAAGTACAGGACTTAGAACAATTCCTCTATCAACTTTTTATTTCTTTGGAGAATTTACAATCCAATGGAATCTTGCTATGGCTGGCTTAACGCTTACCATTATTCCAGTCGTTATCTTTTATTTATTTGCACAAAAACATATTATTAAAGGAATCGGAGAGGGAGCAGTTAAATAAATTATTTAAATTATTACGCTATTCGGTTTGTATAGTTAACATTGAGAGGAGGTAAGAGCATGCACGCACATGGATTTATGGGTTTATTTTATGGACTGACAGAATGGATTATGAAATTATCTGTTATTAACATTTTGTGGAGTATCATAAACATCCCAATTTTTCTTATTCTTTTGTTGATGGCGTTAAGCCCATCTAATAGTGCTGTTGCATTTCTTGCTATTCCTTTTGCGTTTTTATTGCCTCTACTATTTTTCCCAAGTACAACCGCTGTTTTTGGAATGGTCCGTGATTGGCTACTAAAAAAAGAAAATGGTTCATTAGTAAAGGGATATTGGCTTCACCTTAAAAACAATTATAAACCGAGCTCACTTTCAGGGGTTATTTTAACATTTATCTGGTTTGTGTGGGGAATTGACTATTTTTATCTTCGTTCTTTTCATGACATATTAGGTATCGTGTTATTTTTTATAGGGATTCTATTATTTGCTTTTACAATGATCTTTTTTTGTTTATATGTTCATTACCATATGGGAATGAAGGAATTGTTTAAACATACTTTTTTTGTGACGGTTGGTAGCCCTTACACATTATTGGGAACACTTATTATGAATAGTATAGTCATTTTTTTAAGCACAAGATTTCTCTTTTTAATTCCATTTTTTACAATGTCCATATGTGCATTTTTAACGTTTTATCTATTTTATCGTTTCTCATTAAGGGTCACGAACAAAGAGACATAACAAGTAGAGAAATTAGAGATGAAAAGCTTCTCAGAAAGAAACGAGCTAGTTTTGATTAGGAGGTGGACTAATTGGAGGGAATGAAGCATTGCTGCTCAGCAAGTAGAGGTTCTCACCATAAAAATAGTCTTGGCATAGATAATGCTCCAATCTATTCTTCAAAAAGAATGGTGGATACGGATAATATGGTGCTAATCCCTAGTGGTACCTTCATAATGGGAAGTGAGTCGGATGAAATTGTTCCTGGTGATGGAGAAGGACCTGTAAGAGAGGTTGAAGTGCAGGCGTTCTATATGGATAAATGCTCAGTTACAAATAAACAGTTTCAAGAGTTTGTAACACAAACCAATTATGTAACGGAAGCTGAAAAATTCGGATGGTCCTTTGTATTCCATTTATTTGTGTCTGAGGTTGAAGCGAGAAAGGTCAAGCATGTAGTACAAAATACTCCTTGGTGGTGGGTCGTGGAAGGAGCATGCTGGAAATCACCTGAGGGACCAGACTCCACTATTTCTAAGCGAATGGATCACCCTGTTGTACACATATCGTGGAATGATGCAATGGCATATTGTAAATGGGCTGGTAAACGATTACCTACAGAAGCAGAGTGGGAGTATGCAGCGCGGGGTGGACTCGAACAACTGGATTATCCGTGGGGAAATGATCTCTTGAAAAACGGGGAGTATCTTTGTAATATTTGGCAAGGAAAATTCCCAACTGAGAATAGTAAAGAGGATGGGTTTATCGGAACCGCACCAGTAAAAACGTTTCCAACAAATAATTATGGACTTTATCAAGTTTCAGGAAATGTTTGGGAATGGTGTAGTGACTGGTTTCACATTCCCGCCCCCCCAACAAGCTTAATAAAGAACCCAACAGGTCCATCAGAAGGTGAGACAAAAGTCATGCGGGGTGGATCTTACCTCTGCCATCACACATACTGTAATCGTTACCGGGTATCAGCTAGGACTTCAAATACCCCTGATAGTTCTACCGGGAATATTGGATTTCGTTGTGTTGCAGATGTTTAAGAGTTAAAGATAACTACTAAATGTAATAACAAATTGATATAAAGGAAGATGCTACCGTGATTAACAAACCAAATATCGTCTATATAATTTCCCATGATACAGGAAGACATATTGGCCCTTACGGCAAAAAGGTTCATACTCCTGCACTTAATATGCTTGCTGATGAAGGTATTCGGTTTGATCAATACTTTTGTTCACAACCACAGTGCAGCCCAAGCAGAGGAAGTATACTAACTGGTAAATATAGCCACAACCATGGAATGATGGGGCTTGCTCATATGGGATTTAGTATGGATGAGGCTAATGCAACTCTTCCTAGGGAATTATCGAAAAATGGTTATGAAACTCATTTATTTGGCTTTTTTCATGAGTCTATAAATGGAGAACGAAATGCTGAAACACTGGGGTATCAACACTTTTGGAAGGTACCAGGTAATGCGTCTGAGAAAGTAACAGATAAATTTGTAGACTTTTTAAACAATCATTCAAGTGACAAACCTTTATTCTTGTCCGTTGGTTTTGAGGAAACTCACAGACCGTTTGATTTATTTGAAGAAGACGCTGATGAAAATATTGATATACCTCCATATTTACCAGATACCCCTGAGGTACGAAAAGATGTTGCTAAGTTTCAAGGATCTGTAAAGGAAATGGACCGTGCTGTATCAAGAATAATTGATTCGTTAAAGGAACATAATCTTGAGGAAAACACTGTCGTCATATATACAACTGATCACGGTATTGCTTTTCCTCGTGCAAAAGGGACATTAAAGGATTCAGGTTTGGAAACATCGTTAATTATGAGATTCCCTAAAGGTTTTACGAAATCAGGAATCGTTATTGAGGAACTATTATGTAATGTGGATTTGATGCCAACATTGTTAGATCTAATTGGGGCTGATATTCCTAATGACATTGATGGAAAAAGCTTTTTACCTTTATTAGTAGAGAAAGACTATGAACCAAGAGACCACTTTTTCTGTGAATTAACTTGGCATGACCGATATCATCCGATGAGAGGCATTCGTACAAATCGTTATAAATATATCCGTAATTTTGAGGATGGGCCAAAAGTTTATCTACCATTTGATCTCCATGAAAGTCCATCGGGAATGGTCGTAAGAGATCAATATTATGTTTCTAATGAACCTGAGGAGCTATACGATTTAGAATTAGATCCTCTTGAAGAAAACAATATAATCGCGGAAGATACGTATCAAGAAATTGCTGAGCAATTAAGAAATCGCGTTCTTATTTGGATGAAAGAGACGAACGATCCTTTATTAAATGGACCAATACCAGGAATCGAAGCAGACGAATGGGAAGATGAGGTAAAGAACGCAAGAGTTTATAAAGGTAAAGACTAACTCAATGACGGGGTTGGATTAACAATGACAACAATAAAAGATGTTGCGAAATTATCTGGTGTATCAATGAGTACTGTCTCTAGAGTGATGAATGCACCTGAGTCAGTACGTGCTGATAAACGAGAAAAAGTTGAAAAGGCAATACGAGAACTAAGATATTACCCAAACGCTTTAGCGAGGGGCTTAATCTCCAAGCGAACTGAAACTCTTGGTGTATTAATACCAGATGTTTCGAATCCATATGTATCAGAAGTCATACGAGGAATGGAAGATGCTGCACATAGTTTAGGAAGCAATCTCATTTTATGTAATACTGATCGTAATCAAGAGAGAATGATTAATTATTTAAAGGTGTTAAAAGAAAAGCAGGTAGATGGAATCATTTATACGAGTGAGCCGTTTACAGCGGATTTTCATAAACTGTTTGAAGAATTTAATATGCCTGTTGTACTTGCATCAACACAATCAATAGAATACGAGATTCCTTCTGTCAAAATTAATGATGAGAAGGCCGGTTATGATGCGGGAATGTATTTAATTCGAAAAGGTCATTACAAAATTGGGATGATAAGCGGCCCGATCGAAGACCCCATTGCGGGGTATACTCGATATTCTGGCTTTAAAAAGGCAATGAGCGAAATTCTACCGATGGAAACCATTGATGCCTGGATTGAATTTGGTTCGTATCGTTATGAAGATGGATATGAAGCAATGAAAAGACTTTATAAAAAACAGCCAGAGGTTACGGCTGTGTTTGTTGCTAGTGACGAAATGGCACTTGGTGCTATTTCCTATCTTCATCAAATCGGGATTAGTGTTCCAGAAGAGGTTTCTGTTCTTGGTTTTGATAACACGAAAATTGCTAAAATGTGTATCCCAAAATTAACAACAATTGGTCAACCGATGTATGATATTGGGCAAAAAGCAGTATTCAAACTTGAGGCACTATTAAATTCAGAGGAGTTAGATGAACTAAGGTCATATCTAGACCATACAATCGTAGAAAGAGATTCGGTAAAAGAGCTTAGTAGAAAGCTATATTCAAATTGGTAAAGAAGGGACCTAAGAATGAATAAAAAATGGTGGAAAGAATCAGTAGTGTATCAAGTCTATTGGCGTAGCTTTTACGATACAGATGGTGATGGGTACGGTGATTTAGAGGGAGTTATCGAGAAACTAGATTATATAAAAGAACTTGGAGTAGATATCATATGGCTAAACCCGTGTTATGAATCTCCAGATTTTGATAATGGATATGATATATCAGATTATTATGGAATCATGGATAAAGCTGGCGACATGGCGACTTGGGAACGCTTACTTAATGAAGTTCACAAAAGAGGTATGAAGCTAATAATGGATCTAGTCGTAAATCACACCTCCAATCAACACCCATGGTTTGTTGAATCGAGTTCATCAAAGGATAACCCTAAAAGAGATTGGTATATTTGGAAGGATCCAAAAAATGGGAAAGAGCCGAATAACTGGCGCTCTTACTTTACACCATCAGTTTGGGAGTACGATCAAAAGACCGACCAGTATTATATGCATTCCTTTGCAGTAGAGCAACCAGATTTAAATTGGGAAAATGTCGAAGTTCGTAAAGCCATTTATGATATGATGCATTTTTGGTTAAAGAAAGGTATCGATGGCTTTCGCTTGGACGTTATAAATTTATTAGCAAAGTTAAAAGGCTTTCCTGATGTAGAAAACCCTATGAATATTAACTACCTAGGTAATAATGAAGGAATCCATGATTACTTGCAGGAGATGCATCAAGAAGTGTTTAGACATTATGATATTATGACAGTTGGAGAAATTCCGTTTGTTACTCCTGAGGATGGCTTGCTATATGTCGGGGAGGACCGTGATGAGCTTCACACATTGTTCCATTTTGAAGTTGCAGATGACATGCCAAGATGGGATATGAAACGTTTCAAAGAAATTCAAACCCGCTGGTATGAAGGACTAAATGGGAAAGGAACAAACTCTCAGTTTTTAAATAATCACGACCATACAAGACAGGTTACTCGATATGGAAATGATAACGAATATAGAGTGGAATCTGCGAAGCTATTAGCAACAATGATTCATACTCTTCCAGGAATTCCATATATTTACCAAGGTGAGGAAATTGGAATGACCGGTGTCCGCTTTGACTCTATCGAGGATTACAAAGACATTGCAATGAAAAATAAATACAAGGAAGAAGTCGAAAAAGGGAGAGATCCACAGGAGGTATTTGAAAGCCTCTTAATGTTGACTCGTGATAACTCTCGTACACCCATTCAATGGGACGACTCTCCTCAAGCAGGATTTACAACTGGAACCCCTTGGATTAATGTGAATCCGAATTACAAAGAAATCAATGTGAAACAGGCATTAAGCGATCCAAAGTCTGTATTCTATTATTATAAGAAATTAATTGAATTGAGAAAAAACAATGAGCTTATGATTTATGGTAACTATAAGGACCTTTCTTTTGATGAGGAAAGTCTTTATGTGTATACACGTAGTCATGAAGGGAAAATTTGGTTAGTCATATTAAACCATGCAAACCATAAAAGTGAGTTTATATTACCAGAACAATTTAATGATCATGAGAAGGCTTTAATCATTTCGAACTATGAGGATGTACGTGAACAGGATTCTCTCAAAAAGGTAATCCTTCGTCCGCATGAGGCAAGAATTTACCAATTCTAAGTAACATTTACAAACGGGTATGATCCTATTTAGTAGGATTGTACCCTTTTATAATGAATCTTACTATCGCCATGTTAAAATAGAATTATAGAGTAGATTTTCATTAAGAAATTTGGTGGCTAGAATGAAGGAAAAGCACAAGATACATGAAGTAGATCTATATAAACCGATTCAACGGTTTTTTATACGTGAAGACTTTGAGGTTTACGGTGAAGTTAATGACTGTGACATGGTGGCGGTTAAAGGAGATCAAGTTGTTATCATTGAATTAAAGAGAAATTTATCTGTAGAACTACTGGTACAAGCAACAAAACGTCAGAGAATAACAGATGATGTGTATGTTGCTATTCCTAAACCAAGTTATAATTTAAGGTCAAAACGGTGGACTGATGTTTGCCTTCTTATACGTCGCCTCGAGCTTGGATTAATAATCGTCTCTTTTGCAGGTAATGGAAGAAAAGCAGAGGTGGTTATTCATCCCTCAAGTTTTAACCGCAAAAAAAGTATCAGTCAAAATAAACGAAGACGAGAACATCTGTTAAACGAAATAAATGGTAGAAGTGCAGATTATAATATTGGTGGGAGTACACGTACAAAAATTATGACTGCTTATAAAGAAAATTGTATTCAGATTGCATGCTATCTCAATCAGTTTGGAGAAATGTCACCAAAGGCTCTGAGAGAAAAGGGTACAGGAGTGAAAACCTCATCAATTATATCGAAAAATTATTATGGTTGGTTTGTAAGAGTTCGTCGAGGTGTATACATTATAAGTGAGAAGGGGAAGGAAGATATAAAGGAATTTCCGGAAATAGTAAACCATTACTTAAAAATCGTAAAATAGTTACATTAAGGGCTAATTTCTTCCACCAAAACATGGTGATTGCAGAGATTATAATGCCCTTTTCTGTTGTTGCCTTTTATACATCATTCGAGTATTCATTGTGCGATCAGTGAATATTTGTTTTCGCACTTTTTTACTCACTTCCAAGTTAAACAAATTATCAATGAACCAAGCCAGATGATATTCATATTTTGGACCTAAAAATCTTAGTGTAAGGAAAGTCACAATTGCTAAAAAATACAATCCAAGTATTAATAAGAAACTACTAGAAATGAGCCCCGCCAATAACCACCTAATTGTCTCCACTTGATCCCCATTTGGTAAATCGTAATTCTGCTTATTCTCAATTTGTCTGCTATTAAAAGAGTACATACTTAACACCTTCCTCTGTTTTCCATATCATTCGAAAAATAAGATCCAATTATAAGGGTAGAGACATGCCTATTTTATATGTAAGAAGCTCCTTGTACTAGATGCTGAAAATTAACTAAATAGAGTATATAAAGGAGGAGAGACAGAAGCTTATGCAAGCATAAAATTATTTGCTATTGAAAAGGTTCATTACTCCAACAATCAAATACTCTGTTTCAAATGCTTTAGACTGGAAATCGGCATTAACTATCATATGTTGGAATGATGAGAATGTTCGGCTGTTGGATAAGAATAGGTGTTCAAAACAGTTACAGGAGCCATATGAAAGTACATTTTATAGTGAAAAATATTTCCAAAAACCTCTTGACTTCCATTTATTGAGAGTGATATGATTTTTGTCCGTGACTCAAAAATCGATAGGAGGAAAGAATTTGATAACATTACAAGGAATCTGTAAATCTTACAAAGTTGCTAAACGTACAGCAGGACTTCGAGAAGCAGCTAAATCTTTATTTTACCGAGAACACACCATAATACCAGCTCTCCAAGATGTATCATTCAACATAAACCAAGGTGAGATTGTAGGCTACATAGGTCCAAATGGGGCTGGGAAATCAACAACTATTAAAATTATGAGTGGAATACTAATGCCCGACCAAGGCAATTGTTCTATTATGGGTTTCACCCCTTGGAAGAACAGAGTGGAGTACGTAAAAAATATTGGTGTCGTCTTTGGACAACGATCTCAGCTCTGGTGGGACGTTCCTGTCATAGATTCGTTTGAGCTTCTGAGAGACATCTATAAAGTTCCTCTTAAAGAATATACCGATAATTTAGAACTCCTTACGGAATCTCTTGACCTGAATAACCTCTTACAATTACCAGTACGACAATTAAGCTTAGGGCAACGAATGCGTTGTGAAATTGCTGCCTCCTTATTACATAGTCCAAAAATTCTATTCCTGGATGAACCTACGATTGGCCTTGATGCCGTTTCTAAAATCGCAGTACGACAGTTTATAAAAAAAATTAATCAAGAAAAAGGTGTCACAATTATTTTGACAACTCATGATATGAGTGACATTGAAGCACTTGCGAATCGGGTCATATTGATAGGAAAAGGTTCCCTATTGTACGACGGAGGTCTTGATGATTTGCGGAAGCGATTCGGTACGAAAAAAATCATGACGATTGACTACCAAGAAATGAACGAGCCTTTCCAAATTCCTGGAGCAACGATTCTCTCGTGGACACCAGTTCGTGCAACACTTAGTTTAGATAGTGAAGTAACAAATACATCAGAGGCACTTGTCCATATCTCAAACCAGGTAGATTTGATTGATGTAGTTATTCAAACAAGACCCATCGAAGAGATAATTGTAGAACTCTATAAGGAGTACGAAGTATGAATGTATATGTTTCCGTCTTAAAATTACGACTATTAAATGGATTGCAATATCGCACAGCAGCATTAGCTGGCATTGCTACTCAATTCTTTTGGGGATTTATGTACATCATGATATTTGAAGCATTCTACGAGCATGCACTTCACAATCCACCTATGACATTAAAAGAATTAATGACATACATTTGGCTTCAGCAATCCTTTCTAGCATTCATCATGCTTTGGTTTCGTGACAATGAGCTTTTTAATCTAATAACGAGCGGAAATATCGCCTACGAACTTTGCCGACCATGTGATTTGTATGGCTTTTGGTATGCGAAACTTCTAGCACAACGACTATCTAGTGCTTTACTCCGTTGTCTTCCTATTCTTATCTTTGCATTTATTATTGTAGAACCATACCGAATGACATTACCACCGAACCTTTTGACTGGAATTTTATTTATCCTAGCCTTGCTTTTGGGTTTACTCCTTCTTGTAGCGATTTCCTTGTTTATCTATATATCTGTTTTTATTACTATGTCTCCTGTTGGTTCTTTGTTAGTATTTGGAGTTCTTGGTGAATTTTTTGCTGGCCTTATCATACCAATACCGCTAATGCCTGAATGGTTGCAAAAAATCGCTTATTTATTTCCTTTCCGATTAACAGCCGATTTTCCGTTTAGAGTTTATTCGGGGCATATCCCTCAAAACGAAGCAATCATCGGTATATTCCAACAAATTGTTTGGCTTCTTTTATTGGTATGGCTCGGAAAAATGGCAATGAATAAGGTACTCAAAAGAGTAGTTGTGCAGGGGGGATAAGATATGAGTCTATATTTTAGGTATCTATTAATCTTATTTAAATCTCAAATGCAATACCGTACATCCTTTTGGCTCTTAACATTTGGACAGTTTTTTATTCCTTTAGCAGTGTTCGCTGGCCTCTACTTCTTATTCGAGCAATTTGGTCAAATCAAAGGGTGGCAATTTTTTGAAGTTGCCTTATGTTTTGCTGTCATACATATGGCTTTTTCGATAAGTGAATGTTTTGCTAGGGGGTTTGACTCCTTTTCAAGTCTCATCATTAATGGTGAATTTGATCGTTTACTTGTACGACCAAGAAATTCAGTCTTACAGGTACTTGGATCAAAGTTTGAGTTTACTAGATTTGGAAGACTGGTACAAAGTATGATCGTGCTTATATGGGCAACCTCAAATTTAATGATCGATTGGAATCTAATGAGAATTTTAACCCTTTGTTTAATGATCTTAAGTGGAGTGCTTATTTTTGCAGGAATCTATATACTAGCTGCTACGATGTGCTTTTGGACGGTACAAGGACTTGAAATTGCAAACATTTTTACGGATGGTGGGAGAGAAATGGCTCAGTATCCACTAAATATTTATCACAAATGGGTTGTAAAATTTTTTACGTATGTGATTCCTTTTGGAACTGTTAACTATTTACCATTATTATACTTACTTGGGAAAAATGAAGGGAACGATTGGTTGTATATGATTATGCCCGTTCTCGGTAGTCTTTTTATTTTCCCCTGCTTAATCGTTTGGTCAATAGGTGTTAGACATTATCGATCGACTGGTTCATAAGCATACTTATATTTGATTATTTTTTATCCCGCTCTATCCGGCGCTAAGGCCCCACTTCAAAACTTTAGAAGAATCGAAGAAGTTTAAGTTGATGATAAACGCGAGTAAGAACCCTATAATAGGAACACAGACTAAGATCGCCACATCCTGTGGCAACGTCTGTGTGAGGAAAACCATGATACGGACCATGCCCTTGGTATATAAACTATTCTCGTAAGATTGGAAGAATAAACATGGCAGAAGCATTTAATGTACATCTATAAGTTGTCTGTATAATAAATCAGCAACAAATAAAACGTTGAATTCTTCTACGATAAGCTGAAGGTTTTACAAAAACCCCTAATGTTAAGTAGAAAATTTAATTGTAGAATCTACATGACAAAATGAAACATTGTTTCTTATTATTTCGTCTAATTAGTTGTAGTTATTAATCGACAAAAGGGGTATCAAAATGAATAAGGATTTAGGGAATAAATTAAGGAGTTTAAGACAATCATATCAACTTACACAACGCCAGGTATCCCATCAACTTAAGATTAACCATAATACAATTTCTTCATATGAAAATAATAAGTTTAGGCCGAACTTAAAGGCGTTATATCGATTGGCAAAATTTTACAATGTTCCATTAAAGGAATTACTAAGTGAACTTAAATAATTTTTATTTCATCTTCCTAATAAGTGGCCCAATTAAAAAGAGCACACTCACAAAATGGAGTGGGCTCTTTTTTTTGTCATCATTACTAGTTGAATGGATTAACCCTTCATTAAAATGGAATGTTTATTACTTCTTAGTACTGTAATAAAGCCATCTAAGATCTCATGACTTATCGTAAATCCCTTACGTTTATAAAACTCTAATGCTTGATTATTTCCATTTGAAACATAAATGAAATAGTCATCAACATCATCAAATTTCATTAGCCACTGCATTGACATGTCAAAGAGCTTAGAGCCAATTCCATATTGCCTATATCCTTCTTTAATATAAAATTGAGATAAACAACCTACAGTTTTATTATGGACAGATGATAAATCAAAAAAAGTCGCAAAATCATTAGAATAGACTTCTTTTGGTGAAACATTAGAATAAACATATCCAATTTTTTGATCATTTTCCTTTACTAAAATGGTATAGTTGCTGGATGCATTTTTTACAGAAGGTAGCAATCTAGTTTCAAAATTCATCGTATCAAATAATTCACGTTTTATATAAGATAATGATTTCTGATAAGCCATTAGTTCATTACATAGGTCCTTACATACGTCAATTTGATCATCAGGAATTATTTCATATTGAAAATTCATTTTTCATCACTCCTTTTTCAGTATAATTCGAAATAGAATATGCTTAATCCTCCTTTCTAATAACATTTTTTACAGTGATCAAGAAGGTGGCGATAACTAGAGTACAAAGAATAACGATTAGACAAATCTTTGAATAATGGATTGTAACTTAAAATATATATGTACTAACCGGTTACATACCTAAAGTGTTATTCGTTTTGAATTTGGAAAAAAATGAGGTGGCAGAGGATGAATGGAAAAGGGAGTTTAACTATTGAGGAAAGTGTAGAGAAAACTTGGGACGGTTTATTCAATCCTGATATATTAGAAAAATGTATGATGGGATGTAAAAAACTGAACTTGGTTGATCAAAACAAATATAAGGCTGTGCTTTCAATTGGGATTCCGCCAGTAAATGGTAAATATGATGCAACCATAGAAATTGATGAGATTGAAAAATGGAAGACGTATAAATTGATGATAAACGCAGAAGGTAGTGCTGGTACCGTTGAAGCAAAGAGTTTAATAAATTTAGTACGATTGGATGAACTTAAAACTGCACTTCATTATGATTTTGACGCTGCGGTTGGGGGAAAGGTTGCAAAGTTTGGTGGTCCTATCTTAAATGGTGTAGGGAAAATGCTATTACAAGATTTCTTTAAAAAATTTGGAAGAGAGTTGAAAAAAACAAAAACCCAAAATTGATTCTAGCCTGAGTAAAACCTTCGATATCATTTGATATGATAACAGATAGATTATTAATTTTTAGCCCCCATATAATAATTGCAAGAATAGTACTTCATTATTGGGGTACTGTTTTTACTTATAAGTTAAGTAAGTTTCTTGTGTTTAGTTTATACAATGTTACTGCTAAATCCAGCTCCAACGCCCAGCCAAGATGAAATGGCGACGATCTTTGCCATTTTCATCCTACTCGAGGAAAAAAAAATCACTTTTTCCTTGGTCAAAAACATGTCATAAATAAAAGGGAAAACCACCCTTTTTTCATGACAGAACATTTGCTCCACCTTAGGCTAAACGGGGCGCCATGAGCCTTTATGTTTAAGCTTCCAGTATAGATGAAACATGAGAAAACTTTGGCTTAAATATCGACTCTAGTTTACTTTTGAAGCACTTTCAACTGTATTTCAGCTTCTTTTAAGTTGTTCGTTTTACATACCCCATACGCCCGCCATGATGTACAATTCTTGTACAAGCTCATATTTGGCCATTATGAATGTTTTAGTTAATTTAATTGTCCTCTGTTAGAAACAATTATAAAATTCTGTATTATAATAGAAAGATAATTTGTTAATATATATTCAATCTATAAGGATGATGAACGATTTGAGGTGAAGAGATGAATTTATCATTTATTCAAAATAAATTAAAACGCCATAATGCATCAATCCTAGGACATGAACATTTCTCAAAATATGCTGTTTTATTACCACTTATAGAGAGAGAGGACGATATACATATCCTCTTTGAAGTGCGGTCACAACTTTTGAGAAGACAGCCTGGTGAAATTTGTTTCCCTGGAGGACGTATTGATAATCAAGACAAATCCCCAATGGAAGCGGCTGTTCGGGAAACTACTGAAGAATTGGGAATTCATAATGAGGAGATTAAAAGTGTATATCCGATTGATTACCTCGTTTCTCCATTTGGAATGATTGTTTATCCATTCGTTGGAATCATACGTAATGTTACGTCCATTCAATACAATAAGAAAGAAGTGGAAGAAATTTTTACTGTTCCACTATCATTTTTTCTTCAAACAAATCCTAAAACATTTAAAATACATTCAAAATTGATACCTGAGGAAAACTTTCCTTTTGAACTTATAAAAGGTGGAGAAAAATATAACTGGCGAGCTCGGTCAATTGATGAGCTGTTTTACTTTTACGAAGATAAAGTGATTTGGGGACTAACAGCTAGAATATTACATCATTTTTTAGAATTAACGATGGAATAATATATGTACTTGGAGACTTACAATATGAGAAGTGAAACGGAAATGATAAATCTTAATTGTACACAAAGAGTGATAATGGAATAAGAGCTGTTTTACTTAATGGTTCAGGAGACAATCCTACTATTAAACAGGATAGATATCAAGACTATCATATTGTGGATAGCGACAAGTACTTTTTACTGATAATCTATAATCAATTGAACGTTCGCAGGAAGGAGCAACAATGAACATTCATCTAACCCGAAATAAGATTAAACAAATGTGCGGTACAGTCTCCTTCAAAAGAGGGGACTCTTTTTATCGCTCTAATAAAGTAGTAATGAAGAGTAATAATGACAGTCGCTGTTTGGCCATTGTTTGTGGGACAGAGGACTTTAAAGTAGTCATTGAAGCAAATAAACATAGTGAGATAAAAGCAGCATGTAGCTGTCCAAAACTGGCTTCCTTTCAAAAGGATTGTCAGCACGTTGCAGCGGTTTTATTGTATCTATTCCATCACCAACAGAATACTCAAAACCAAACGGAATGTATTAAAGACTCTTCGAATCATACAAGTGAGTTAACTGGAGATTTATTTAATATATTTGATGGAAAATTAGCACCTTCTAGTGGAAAACAGCTACATTTTGAAAATAGGAATAAACTAGACGTACTATTCATTTTACGACCATTTTACTTAGGAACAGGGGAATATATAATTAGTTTTGAAATTTGTATAGGAAACACACAAATTCGAAATATTCGTGAATTTTTAAGTGACATTCATAGTAGCAGTAGAAGTAAAGTGTCTCATTCTTTTACTTATGATCCAGTTTCGCACTATTTTCAACATGAAACAAATCAAATCCTTCAGGAGCTCTATCTGATGACGGAGGATGAAAAGATTAAAATTGAAAGCTATCGTGATGATTATTTAAATCGAGAGCATTTACTTATTTCACCGACTTACTGGCCAAAACTTGTCCCATATTTGGTTAAAACACCGTTTATTAAGCTATATAGTAATGGAGAAGCTATTGATTCACTTCAAATTTCGAATGAGATGCTACCCTTGAACTTCAACATTAATTTTATTGATGGAAGCGGTTATCAGCTTGAGGTTATTGGATTGAACTATTTAACTATACTTCGCTCCTATCATACAATTATATTCGATGGAAAACTGATTGAGTTAGATAGTGAAAATATTGCGCGCTTAATCGAATTAAAACGTCTAATCGACAATTCAGAGAGAAATCAAATTTTAATCCCGAATGAACAGCTCGAAAGTTTCTTGGATAAGGTAGTTCCAGGTCTGAAAAAAATAGGGCATGTTCATATGAGTGAAGAAATAGAAATTCATCTAAAAAAAGCACCATTAGTGGCAAAGTTATATTTAGATCGAGTGAAGAATCGTCTACTTGCAGGAATGGAGTTTAATTATGGAAATACGATGTTTAACCCTTTAGAACCTCAAGATAGTCGATTTGAATCTTTTTTAATCAGAGATCGTGAGTCAGAAGCTAGGATCATTAAGATCATAGAAGATAGTGGTTTTACCAAAACCGAAGGGGGTTACTATTTACATAACGAAGACCTTGAATACGAATTTTTATATGATATCGTTCCGAAACTACAAAAGCTCGTACAAATTTATGCAACAACAGCCGTGAGAAACAGGATTTTTCGAAAAAATCCTCCTCCTCGAATTCGAGTAAAGGTTCCTAAAGAAAGAACAAATTGGCTCGAATTTAAATTTGAACTTAATGGAATACCCGACATTCAAATCCGAGAGCTTTTAGAAGCTCTTGAAGAAAAAAGAAAGTATTACCGTTTGCGCAATGGATCTCTGCTTTCACTTGAAACAAGAGAATTTAAAGAGATTCAGAGGTTTCTTCATTCTATCCCCCAACAAAAAGGAGACTTAGAATATGGATTACACATTCCAATGGTTAGTGGGATTGGCTTACTAGAGACAATCAATGAAAGTGACTTCATTACAAAAGAGGAATCATTTCAGGAATTTATGCAGACGATCTTGCATCCAGAGAGTGTAGAAGTTGAAATACCTAAAACTGTTGAACGATACTTAAGAGATTATCAAAAGACCGGTTTTAAATGGATGAAGACACTTGCACGTTATCGATTTGGTGGAATATTAGCAGATGATATGGGGCTCGGGAAAACACTTCAATCAATAACCTTCATATTATCTGAACTCACTGATATTCGAACGAAGAAACTCCCTGTCCTTGTTGTTTGTCCTTCATCCTTAACCTATAATTGGCTTAATGAAATAATGAAATACGCGCCAGAGCTTGAAACTCTGGTAATCGATGGGGCTACAAAAGAGAGAATGGAGTTGATAAAGGAATTAAAAAATTTCGATGTCATTATTACCTCGTATCCCTTATTACGAATAGATAGTGAGTGGTATTCGAAGCAAAGCTTTCATACAGTCATTTATGATGAAGCCCAATCCTTCAAAAATCCAACTACTAAAACTGCCAAGTCTGTAAAAAAGGTTAAATCCATACACCGTTTTGCTTTAACAGGTACACCTATAGAAAATTCACTCGAAGAGCTTTGGTCGATTTTCCACGTGGTTTTTCCTGAGTTATTTCTAGACTTAAAGGAATTTAGTCAGCTTTCAAAAGAAACAATCTCACGGACTATTCAACCATTTCTACTTAGGAGAATGAAAGAAGATGTATTAGCTGAACTTCCACAAAAAATCGAGACGATACATTCAGTTGAATTACTTTCCGAGCAAAAAAAGCTGTATGCGGCGTATTTAGCAAAACTTCGTCACGATACCTTAAAGCACTTAGATCAAGATACGTTTAGGAAAAACCGCATTAAAATACTTGCTGGTCTGACAAGGTTACGTCAAATTTGCTGTCACCCCTCCTTATTCGTAGAAGGTTATAAAGGAGGGTCAGCAAAGTTAGAACAGCTTCTGCAGATTATTGACTCTAGCAGACGTTCTGACCGTAGAGTACTTATTTTTTCTCAATATACAAAAATGCTTCAAATCATTGGGAAACAACTATTTAACCAAGGCGTTCAATATTTTTACCTTGATGGACAAACCCCATCAGAAGAACGTGTAGAACTGTGTAATCAATTTAATGCAGGTGGATGTAATTATTTCCTGATTTCATTGAAAGCTGGGGGGACTGGACTTAATCTTACTGGTGCGGGTACCGTCATTCTCTATGATTTATGGTGGAACCCTGCAGTAGAAATTCAGGCTGCCGACCGTGCGTATCGTATGGGACAAAATCATGACGTTGAGGTGATTAAGCTAATTTCGAAAGGTACGATTGAAGAGAAAATACATGATTTGCAAGATCAGAAGAAACAACTCATTGACCAAGTCATTCATTCAAATGAAAAAAACACAACACTAACAGAGGATGAAATTCGACAAATATTATTCGACAGGTGACAGTCACTTGTCGAATTTTCTTTGCCGTGTTCAAATGGATACATCAGTATATCCTTATTATTCAGCTTCTGTTGGAGTATGGGGCTAACCCAAATATAGGAAATGATTATGGATGGACCGAATAGGTAGAAACTAGAATGTGGTTACTAGTGACTAGTGGTGATCGATTAAACCCTTGTAAGATGTTTCTGCCATAGGTTGTGCTGAAGATATCGGAAACTCCAATTACGTAGAACTGTATATTTCTTTATATGAAAAGTAGAAAAACCGAATAAAAAACCTATTCTCTAATAGCTGATTTCTTTATTGTTAGGGACTTTTTTAACAGAGCAAGAGTCAGTCTTTTATAGGAATAGGTTATTTTTCAAATTTATTGATGTATTTCCGTACTTACAACGATATTGTTACGTTTCCCTTTAGACTCCTGAACAATTACAACAGCCATAATTACCATAAAGATTCCTATATATTGCCATATGCTTAAATGCTCATTAAATATGAAAAAGCCTACTAACGCAGCGACAACTGGTTCAATAGTGGCAATGATGGAGGCACGACTAGATTCAATTAATTGTAATCCCCTTGTATAAAAAATAAAGGGTAACATCGTCGACAGGAATCCTAGGCCAATTATGAGTAGCCACGATTCTATATTTAAAAATAAGTTGGGAATTTCCCATAGCTTACTAAAAGGTAATATAGCAACAGCTGAAAAAATAAACGTATATAGGGTTACTGTGAGTGAATCGTATTTCTTAAGTGCGAATTTTCCAAAAATGCTATATAGTGCATAGAAAAAACCTGAGCCAAGTCCTAGAATCAAGCCATACAAGGAAATTGAGCCTTCAAATACAGGGAATATACCGATTACAAACGAACAGCCCATAAAGGTGATAAAGAGTGCTAACATTTTTCTAGTAGTGAATAATTCCTTAAACAGTAAACGAGATAAGACGGTCACAAAGGCAGGAGCAGTATATAAAAGGATGAATGAAATCGAAATGGATGTCTCTTCAATGGCACTAAATAAACACCAGTTGAAAAGAGCAATACTAAATACTCCTGTTCCAATAAAATATTTACTATCATTCAAGTGTATTTTTAAGAGGCTTATATTTTTAAAGAGTACATATACTATCATGCATATTGAAGCACATAAAGCACGTACAGCCACTACTTGAGTAGGTGTGAAGCCAAGCTCATACAGGTAAGTCACAAATAACCCAATAATTCCCCATAATGATGCTCCTAAACCAATTAGTAACAACGCCAATTTGTTATCCATCAAAATTCCCCCAATAAATAATAGGCATACTATATACTAACAAAAGTATCGATTCGAAGTAAATCAAATTATTTACAACTTGGTCCATATATGTTCTCATTAAAAAGCAAGTAATATTATATTTGAGGTGAGGCTATATGAGCCAAGATTTTTACTGTGATGAGGTATTAAGCGGAAAAACGATTGTTGAAAAAGTATACGAGACAGAAAATACGTTAGCCTATTATCATACCCGTCCATCCTATGATGTACATATTGTAGTTATACCCAAAAAGCACATACCATCCTTAACAAAAATAGAGAATGACGACCATGATTTATTTGTAGAATTAATGAATGCAGTGAGAAAAGTCGCATCAAATATAGAGCAGGAATATGGTGCTTGTCGTGTAATAACTAATTTAGGAAGGTACCAAGATTCTAAGCATTTACATTGGCATGTAGTATCTGGAGGTAATCGATAAGATCTCAAAACGGTTTTAATAAAAATAAAGATTGCACATGAAATATTGTAGTAAACGGAAGAAGGAGTTATAAGTAGAGGGCCTTTGATCAAATTGGACATTGTTTCCGTTTCATACTTAAAAAATATCTTGGTCAAACTACATATAGTAATGAGCAAAGGAGTGTTTCTTATTATAAAATGTATTGCAATTGATATGGACGGAACATTATTAAATAATGACCACGTAGTGAGTCAAGAAAATACGGAGGCGATTTTGAAAGCTCAGTCCGCAGGGATTGATGTGGTAATTGCAACTGGAAGATCTTACAAGGAAGCGAAGTATGTACTCCTAGAAGAAGGCATTCATTGCCCAATAATTTGTGCAAATGGTGCAGAAATCCGAAGTGAAGAAGGGGACATACTTGCATCAAAACCTTTATCTAAACAAAAAGCACAAGAGTTAACGGGAATTCTTAACAGTCATGATGCCTATTATGAGCTTTACACAAGTGAGGGGACATACACGAAGGATTATGATAAAGCATTAACTGTTATCATGGATATTTTCATGAGTGCTAATTTACGTAGTGATTATGATAAAGCATTAGAAGCAGCAAAAGAACGTTTTGACAAAGGGATGGTTCACCTAGTAGACAATTTTGATAAGTTGCTTCATGATCAAAAGATACCTTTATACAAATTTATCGTATTTTCATTCGAAGAACAGAAGTTAAACCAAATACATAAAGAACTTTTATCCATAAAAGATGTTGCGATTACCTCATCAGGAAAAGAAAACATTGAGATTAACGGTATTCATGCTCAAAAAGGCTTAGCTCTTCAGACGTTTGCGAAACATAACAATATTCGATTGGAGGAAACGATGGCTATTGGCGATAACTACAATGACATTTCAATGTTAAAAATAGCGGGTAGAGCAGTGGCAATGGCTAATGGACCAGAAGAGGTAAAAAAACACGGACATCTTATAACCGATACAAACCATAACAACGGGGTAGCAAAAGCAATCTTGGAAATACTCCATTAACAAAAACGACAGGGAAGAAGACCTGTCGTTTTTATATGAAGAAAAATCGACAAGTGACTGTCACCTGTCGATTGTCACCTGTCGATTTTTAAGCAGTAGATTGGTTCAGGATGGTGACCTTCTTCGATTTCTCCAGTCGGTTTAAATCCAATGTTTTCATATGTTCGAATTGCTCTCACATTGTTATGAATGACAGATAGATAGATTTCATCACATCCATATGTGGTGGTCATGTCCTGTATTACTAATTTAAGAGCAGGAACTCCGTATCCCATACCTTGAAACTGGTGACCTATCATCATACTAATTAACTCATATCTTTTCATAGAGCTCTTAAAATAATCGATATCCCGATGTGCTTGTCGATGACTGATTTCAAATTTCTCCGCTAGAGTAGAAGCATTCGGATATTTACCAAATCTTATCTCTTGATCAAACCACTTAAGTCTATGTAAGTTACTCACCTAGCTAACCACCTTGCAGTTATTCCATTTCAATCTAGTAACAGAATAGAATATTTCTACACTTTTGTATATATCATAGGTGAGACTCACGCCTGGTTAGCTCTACAGAAAGTAACTTCCTAAAATTTCTACTTTTGCACATCTTTTTTTACTTTTTAGATCATTTATAATTTGTGTCCCAGCAGATTTCTTCTATGTTTGTATGAATTCAAGTTCATTTGAAGTGCATCCCAATTTGCAATCAATATCCCTAATAAAATGGTAAACGAACCGAATACCATTGGCCATGATAATGCCTCCCTATAAATAATAATCCCTAGTATCATAGCTATTATTGGAGAGATGTACAACCATGTTGAAGGGAAAACGGGATTCGTCTTTGATACCAACCAGTAAAAGAGTGTATGTCCGACCATCGAGCCTAGAACAATTAAATACATTAAAGAGCCTACTATTTTTAGATTTAATAGAGAGCTCATATCAAGATATGAACTTTCAGTAAACAAAGATAACACGAGAAGGAGAAATCCACCATAAATCATCTGAGCAGCGTTTAATGCAATTGTAGATATGTTATCAAATTTCCTGATAACTTTTTTAGAATATAATGCACCTGAAGCATAAAAGAATTGACCAATTAATATAGAAATACAACCAATAAACCAAAACAAATTGGATTCAAGACTAACCTGTGGAACAACTAAAATGATTAATCCAATGAATGCGATTATACACCCGGCCACTGCTTTTTTAGATATCTGCTCTCGAATGACAAATGCCTGTATCATAATGATTATGATAGGTGCAGTTGCAGAAAGAATAGCTGCGGTTCCAGAACTTACATACTGCTCAGCCCAATAAAGGGTTGAGAAGGTTCCAAATGTTAAGCAAATACCTGTTATTAACATGTCCCGTTGCCAAAGCAATGAAACATGGATTTTCTTTTTCATTACCATCCAAGTAAATAAGAGGAGTCCCGCTATAAAAAAACGAACCCCGGCAGATAAAAAGGGAGGTGCACCTGCATCAATCCCAATTTTTATCCCTAAAAAAGTTGTTCCAAAAATTAAACACATTATTAAATAGTTTACGAGTATCATATTGTATCCGCCTCCTGGAATCATTATAATGGGAAGTGAATAGAACACATGCGATCGAATAGAACAGTTTTGGAGGTGTACCATGGATAAAGAACCTGTGTTTCAAAAGGTTTACGAATATCTTGATAACCGAATTAAACGGGGGGATTGGAAGGAACATGAAAAAATTCCATCTGTACGTAAGCTTGGTGAAGAGTTAGGTGTACATAGACTAACCGTTTTAAAGGCCTATCAGCGATTAAAAGAACAACATAAATTGTATGTTAAGGATAAGTCAGGCTACTTTGTTCATCCCGGAGCTTCTTATTCTTTCAGTGATATGGATGATCCGATTGTCACCTCTTTCATCTACAAGAGTCACTTGTCAGAAATCCATCGTATCCCTGTAAAATATCAGTTCTCTTACTCTTTAATCGATCCAAATTTATTACCTAATCATTATTTTTCGGAGCATATGAAAGAGGTATTTGATCTAAATCCGAAGGTGTTAAGCACATACTCGACGATACAAGGAGACAATGATGTAAGAGAAGCTCTTGCTCAATATTTTAATAAGAAATACCAATTCCATCTTGCTGCAGATGACCTTTTAATTACATCTGGTTCTCAGCAAGCAATTGATATACTATCGAGAATATTTATTCAACGAGGCGATGTGGTGCTGATGGAGCGACCAACATATAGTGCTGCCATCGATATCTTTAGACAACAGGGTGCAAAAATCGTAACGATTGATATCCATCCTTATGGATATGATCTTAATCAGGTTGAAGCGTTCATGAAAAACTACAAGCCACGAATATTTTATATGAATCCGACCTTTCACAACCCAACTGGATATACAGTGCCAACAAACCAGAGAAAAGAATTAGTGGATCTTGCCGAGAAATATAAATGCTTTTTACTAGAAGATGATCCTTTCAATGACATCTATTTTCACGATTTACCACCAAAGCCATTGTTTTCATATGATACATCAGGCTATGTATTGTATATTCGAAGCTTTAGTAAATACATTGCTCCTGGCCTAAGAATTGCAGTTCTATGCACAAGACCTTCTATTATGAAACATGTCATAACGGTAAAGTCACTAACAGACAATGGGACACCGTTACTAAACCAGAAAATGTTTCTACATTACTTTAGTTCTGCGCGCCTTCAACAACACATTGAAAAATTAAGAATTGCCTTGCATATACGGAAAGAAATAATGGAAGAAGAGCTTGCAACAACTAACTGGAATTGGATTAGTCCTAATGGAGGGCTTAATTTGTGGATCCAATTACCAGATACACTTGAAATGGAGACTTTATTAGCAACAAGTCTCGATCACTCAATCTCATTTGTTCCAGGATCAATATGTGATCCTACAAAAGATACTAAGTCGTGGATACGGTTAAGTTACTCCTATATAAAGGAACAGATGATTAGAGAAGGTATTCAGAAGCTTTTAGTTCTCTCAAACCAAATTGAGAATAGATAAGCATATTATAACAAGGGATGGAGGTAAAACATGAGGGTTAAAAATATTCTGGTAGCTGGTAATTATGAAGAGGAATTCAAAAAGATGGATTCCAATTGTTCTAGAGAATATCGTTTTCTCCACGCAGATGAGATCGCAGACTCAGACCTTTCTTGGGCAGACGTGTATGTTGGTTCAAAACCGTGTGCAAATTTTAATCTAGCTAAAGTTAAATGGGTGCATTCCTTTAATGCAGGAGTCAATAATTATTTAGAAATCGATGGATGGGAAAAGTATAACGTTCTTTTAACCCGTACAGTCTGTTCGTTCGGAGAAAGAATTAGTGAGTATTGTTTAAGTTATATTCTTAGAGATCTTCAATACCACGAAGAATTTCTGTTCTGTCAGAAAGAAAAGAAATGGATGCCAAAAACACCTAAGATGATTAAGGATCAAACATTTTTAATATATGGTACAGGAGAAATAGGACAAGTTGTGGGGAAGACCCTGAGTGAATTTGGAGCTACTGTTTTCGGTGTTTCTAAAAGTGGCAAACAAAAACAGAATTTTAAAGAGGTGTTTGATATCAGTTCTGCCTCCTCATTAATTTGTAAAGCAGATTGGATTATAAGTACATTACCTTTAACTCATGACACCATCAGAATCTTTGATACACATTTTTTTGAGAATATGAATGGATCCGTTTTTATTAATGTGGGTAGAGGAGCTACTGTAGATGAAGTTGCTCTTCTGTCTTCTTTAGAAAGTGGAAAAGTACGACATGCCATATTGGATGTTCTATCAGAAGAGCCTCTTCCTGAGAATTCAACTCTATGGGGCAGAAAAGATGTAATAATTACACCTCATATATCTGCAATAACCCAAAAAAATGAGGCAGTAGAATGTTTTTTTGACACTCTATGGAAACTTGAAAACAATGAACCAATTCCTAATAAGGTTGATTTCTCAAAGGGATATTAAATGGCGAAATCTTCATATGAATGAATGAAAATTAGATTAGCGATTGATGAGAAGGAACATTGATTAATAATAGAGAAGTAATTGGAATAGAAGCAGTTATGCGAAATAGATGAAAAGATAGAGGAGGAACATAATTGTACGAATTAAAAACGAAGGAAACAGAGAATAGTGTAATTGAATTTATTGAAAAAGTTGATAGTCCTAAGAAAAAAGAAGATTCCTATAAATTATTAGATATATTTACAGAAACCTCAGGATATCCTGCAAAAATGTGGGGACCAAGTATTATTGGGTTTGGTTCATACCACTATAAGTATGAATCGGGGCACGAAGGGGACGCTCCTTTTGTCGGATTTTCACCTCGAAAAGGGAAAATCAGTTTATATTTTGCGGTCGGTGATACTAACCGAGAAGATTTACTAAAGGACTTTGGAAAACATACGACTGGTAAAGCTTGTGTTTATATAAATAAAATATCTGATATAGATGTAGATATATTAAAAATCATGATTTCACAATCCATCATATTTTTACGAGAACATTACAAAGAAAACACAAATCATTGTTAAAGTAGGTCCTAAAGTAAACCTAGGTCATAATTTTTAAAATTCAATGAATAAATTTGCTGGTTAAAGGACTAAAAGTTTGACGTGATTTTCTACTTCTTGGTACGATATGACAAATCGAAAGAAATGACAGTCATTTATTCCATCCACAATTTTTTTTGAACGTTAGAACAATATTTGTAGGTGAATCAGTTCCATAATCTAATCCATATATAGGAGAGTTGTCAAATGAATGAAGTTACATTAAATAATGGTGTAAAAATGCCTCAGCTCGGGTTTGGTGTTTGGCAGGTGGAAGATGAGCAGGCAGCTACAATCGTATCTAAGGCAATCGATGTCGGATACAGATCGATTGATACAGCTATGATCTACAAGAATGAATGTGGAGTAGGTGAAGCGATTAAAAATTCTTCTGTACCCAGGGAGAACTTATTTATAACAACGAAAGTATGGAATAGTGACCAAGGTTATGATAATACTTTGCGAGCTTTTGATGAAAGTCTTGAAAAACTTGGACTAGATTATGTAGACCTTTATTTAGTTCACTGGCCAACTCCTCAGTTTAATCAGTATGTAAATACATATAAAGCGCTAGAAAAACTTTATCATGATGGAAAAGTCCGTGCAATTGGAGTTTGTAACTTCGAAATTGAACACTTACAAAGACTGTTAAATGAATGTGAAGTTGTACCCGTTCTAAATCAAGTTGAGTGCCATCCATATCTTTCACAAATCGAGTTGAAAGAATTCTGTTCTAAGCATGATATCTTTGTAGAGGCATGGAGTCCACTTGAACAAGGAGGGGAAGTGCTGAAAGACGAGGTTATTAAAAAGATAGCTCGCAGCCGTGACAAATCGCCAGCCCAAGTGGTGCTTAGGTGGCACATACAAAATAACACTATTGTAATTCCAAAGTCAGTAACACCATCAAGAATTGAAGAAAACTTTAACATATTTGACTTTGAACTAACTGCTATAGAAATGTCTAGCATTGACAGGATAAATATTAATAGACGAAGAGGAAAGCATCCAAACGAGATGAATAGCAGATAACAACCTAATGTGTAGAGTTACTAAATGTAGACCTTCTATAAAAGGTCAGTAGTAACTCTACCTTTTTTTATTTTTTCAAAGTATGTTAGAAGCAACAGTGATTAGAAATTACAGGATTCTTATGAAAATTGTAGAATAATTTATATGAAGCGTTTACGTAATACGTCTAATTATTAACAGGTTATAGAAAAGTTGATGAGTTGAATAACGTTTATAAAAATTTCTTACGAATCTCATCTTTGCATTCCAACATATGTGTAACTATATCAATTTAATATTCGTACTAGAAAAAGACTAGAAGCTTGGCTGTTGAAATCAATAAAGGTAAGTTTAGTAGATCAAAAGGGGGTGAAGTCATGCTCGAACTTCGTTTTAGATGGAAACCTTACTTGAGATATGGACAAAAATTGTCAGTTGATAAGAACAAAGTGGTTTATCGTCAAGGTGAAAGGGGAAGAGGATTTTACTATTTAGAAAATGGGGAAATTAAAATCACTCTTCTATCAGATAAGGGAGACGAGCGAATTATTAATATAGTTCCAACAGGTATGTTATTTGGGGAACATGGTGTTCAAAATGAGCCCTATTTAACAAGTGCAAGTACATCATGTGAATCGACTATTTATTATTTCTCTGATGAGGTATTAGCCACGATTTGTCGTGAATATCCCAATGCCGCTACCACTTATACAGATTCATTGATTTATAAATTTAGAATTCTAGCAGAAATTGTTTCACTACTCGATAGTCCTGTCGATCAACAAATTGCCTATTACCTACATAAACTTCACATTGAAAATGGTAGTGTTCCTATGAACCAAACCGCATTCGCTAAGTATATTGGTACATCGAGAGTTACGTTAAATAAAATCCTTCAAGATTGGAAGAAACAAGATTTAATAGAAATAAACAATCGACAAATTAAGATCTTACAATTAGAAAAGATATGGGAAATCGCCACAAAAGAATGAATAAATAGAGAATTACTTCACCAGATTTCTTAAGAAGTCTGGTTTTAAAATGAAGTGTTTTCTGTCTTGGATTTTGATAATTCCATTATCTTGCCACTGCTTTAATACTTTATAGACCGTGATTCTAGTTAAACCCGTACAGTTTGCTATATCTTGCTGGTATAGAGGAATTTCATAACTTTTAAATTCATCACAAACAGTATGAAGAAGAAGTGCGATTTTCTGTTCTGATGTAAGCGCATTCAAGTTTATGTCATCTAAAAGAATACGCATTTTATGAATGACAGTACGTGAAAAAAGCTTAAATATTTCTGGGTGTAAGGTGATAAGGTTTTTAAACTCTAGACATGAAAAATGAAAGAGTACGGAATCCTTTACAGCAATGGCTGTTGTGAAATGTGTTTTTTGGTCTAATACTTGCACACCTAATAGTTGGTTTGGAAGTACAATATTTAGAGTTCGCTCTTTACCAGCTGCTGTTTCAGTAATAATCCTCACTAGCCCCTTATGTAAGTAATAAAATCCCTCTCCTGTAGATCCTTGACTATAAATAATTTCTTTTCTCCTCGTAAACTGTCTCTTTCCATAATGTAAATAAGATTCCCAATTGTAAGTACTTTCATAAACAGTGACCACACCATTACCTCCTTATTATTTGAAAGAGATGCATTAGCATAGCTGAGAATAATAGTACTCTTCCTGGCAAATCAGACTTCAATAAATTCACTTTTATCATAGTAGAGTTGGAAATAAAATACCACATATAAATTTAACTATTTAGAACTTTTTGAAAATTATTTCTACTTTACGTTAACTGCTTTACACTTTTTCCTTAAGATTGCGTATTAAAATCAAAATAGAATTTTCAAATGATTAATAAAGGAGGTATTATATGGGGATTCGTACAGGAGCTGAATACATCGAAGCTGTGAAATCACGTCAACCAGAAGTTTGGTTGTCTGGAAGAAAGGTTACTAATATATTTGATGAGGCGGTGTTCAAGCAACCGATTCTTGAAATTGCCAAGCTTTTTGATATGCAACATAGTCCTGAATTTCAGGAAAAAATTACTCACATTTGTGAGGAAACAGGTGAGAGAGTAAATAATTCGTTTTTAGTTCCTAAAAGCTATGATGATTTAAAAAGACGAAGAGCAGTATTTGAAGAGTTTGCAAAGGCCACATTTGGTCTAATGGGTAGAACACCTGATTTCTTAAATGTCGTTGTCACATCCATGTATTACAATTCATGGTTTTTTGAAAAATATAACAAAGAATGGGCAGTAAATGTTCGAAATTATTATAAATTTATTCGAGATCATGATCTATTTTTAACACACGCAATTATCAATCCTCAAAATGACCGTAGTAAATCATCGCATGAACAACATGATACCTATACTCATTTAGGTGCAGTAAAGGAAACTCCAGATGGACTAATAGTAAGAGGTGCAAAAATGCTAGCTACTTTAGCACCGATTACTGATGAAGTAATCATTTATTCGTTTCCTGGTTTTAGTCCAGGTGATGAAAAGTATGCATTAGCGTTTGCAATACCGATTGACACTCCAGGACTTCGAATAATTTGTCGTGAACCGATGCAAGATGGTACTCGTTCATTTTTTGATCATCCACTCGCATCAAGATTTGAAGAGATGGATGCCTTATTGGTGTTCGATGATGTAGTGGTTCCTTGGAATCGTGTGTTCCTATATAACAATGTAGAAGCGGCGAACAAATTATATCCTATGACAGGTGCTGGTCAACAGCCAGCTCATCAATCAGGGGTAAGAGGTCTTGTTAAACTTCAATTTGTGACAGAGGTTGCCATGAAGCTTGCGGATACGATCGGGGTAGATGGGTATTTAAATGTTCAAAATGACCTCGGCGAGTTGATTCAATCACTAGAATCAATAAGGGCTTTATTAAATATTGCGGAGTACGAGCATACGATGACTGAACATGGGGAAGCAATGCCAGATTATGTCGCACTCGAGACCATTAGAGGACTTCTACCTAAAATGTATCCGAGAGCCATTGAGGTTATGCAAATAATTGGGGCAGGTGGCTTACTAATGTCTCCAACAAGGGCCGATTTTTTGAATGATGAATTACGAGAAAGTATTGATAAGTATTATGTTGGAAGAGCCGGGGTATCCTCACTAGATCGAGTAAGTATTTTTAAACTGGCATGGGATTTATGTGGTGAGGCCTTTGGCCAACGTCTCCTGCAATATGAACGATATTATACCGGTGATCCAATTCGAAAGAGAGCCATCTTCTTTAACAACTATAAACAGCAGCGTTCACTTGATATGGTTGATGAGGCTTTGAAAGTAAGTGTATTAGAAAAAGATGTAGTGAAAAAATAGTGTATTTGTACGAGAGGAGCTATCTATGGAATCGCACTTTAATACTTCTTTAACTTTAAAAAATTCTATCATTGCCATTGGCGCCTTCGATGGTGTCCATTTAGGTCATCAAGCAGTCATCAAGGCAATAGTGGAAAGAAGTAAGTTATTAAAAGTACCAGCTATTGTGTATACCTTTGATCCTCCCCCTCGTGTATATTTTCACGGTGTGCATCATCTAACTTCAATTCATGAGAAGTTAGCAAAGCTAGAAATGCTAGGTGTCCAGCATGTAATTGTTGATAGTTTTGATAAAGCATATTCAAACAGAAGTGCTTATGAGTTTATCGACGATTTAATGAAGCTTAATCCCATGGAAATACTAGTAGGACAGGATTTTAGATTTGGATATGGTAGATATGGAGATATTCAATTATTAAGACAATACTTTACAGTACGGATAGCTGAATCGGTTTGCTGTTCAAATGGAGCAAGAATATCATCGACTAGAATAAGAGCATTAATATCAAAAGGTGATCTCCAACTCTCACAATCTCTTCTTGGATGGCCAATAGTTAAATAAAACACGAGATTGGAAAGGAGTAAGGTTTAATGAAACTACTAGGTATTTCTGGAACAATCATCGGTTCAAAAACGGGAATTATTGTAAGAAGAGTACTGGAAGAAGTGAAGAATAAACATTCGGATATTGAAGTTGAGTATCTAGATATGATGGATTATGATGTCCAGTTCTGTGATGGAAGGGAGCCATCTACTTATTCAGAGGATACCAAAAAGGTAATGGAAATGGTATCCACTGCAGACTTTTACATTATTGGTACACCCATTTTCCAAGGATCTATAACAGGTGTATTAAAAAACTTATTCGATTTAATAAATCCTAATGATTTTCGGAATAAGGTGATGGGATTTGTTGCAAACGGAGGAACATATCAGCACTACCTGGTCATTGAAAATCAATTAAAGCCAATTGCAGGATACTTTAGAGCGTTTGTAGCTCCAAGCTACGTATATGCACATAGTGACCATTTCAATCAACACAATGAACTAGTCGATTCTAATGTTTTGGAAAGAATTCATTATCTTGCTGATGAAGTAGTTTTTATGCAAAAAGCATTAAGATCCAATCATCCTAACTTAGTAGATTAAATTATTCAAAAATTGGGGGAGATTCCTTTGCAAAGACAATTCATACCGATTAATTTAATGCAATTTATTGAAGACAGCAAAGACCAGCTCAAGCCACCTGTAAATAATAAGCTTGTTTGGAAGGACGCAGAATTAATGGTGATGCTTCTAGGTGGACCGAACAAAAGACGTGATTTTCATGTAGACCCTTCAGAAGAGATATTCTATCAAGTAAAAGGTAGTTGTTACGTCGAAGTTATAAACAGTGAAGGAAAGCGTGAGGTTGTCGAAGTGAAAGAGGGAGAAATGTTCTTACTTCCAGCTAATGTTCCTCATTCACCGCACCGAGTTGCAGACACAATTGGATTAGTTATTGAACGAAATAGAGCTGAAGGTGAGCTAGAGGACTTTGTTTGGTTCTGTGATGAGTGTGATCATGAAATGCACCGCGTAACAATCCAACTAACCAATATCGAAGTACAGGTAAAGGAAGCAATTAATGGCTTTAATAGTAATTTAGCGCTTCGAACATGTAATAGCTGTGGTCACGTTATGCCGGTGGAAGCGAGTGAATGGAAATGCGAGTAGATTTTCATACTCACATCATCCCAGAAAATTTTACCGAATTAACAAAACATTTGACAGGTGAAAGATATCCGACTCTCCAGCGTACATGTGCATGCGGAGCAAACATTATGATTGCTGATAAAGTATTCCGTGAGGTAACCGATCAAGTTTGGAGCCCAGAAAAGCGTATGAAGGACATGTCAAAAGAAAATGTGGATATTCAAGTACTTTCCCCAATCCCAGTCACCTTTTCCTACAATGCACCTGTTGCTGAAGCGGAACAATTAGCACGTATTCAAAATGATTTCATTGCGGATATTGTAAGTCAATATTCTTCTAAATTTATAGGACTCGGTACTGTTCCGATGCAAGATGTAACCGTTGCTATTCGAGAAATGGATCGATGTATAAATGAGTTGGGTTTAAAAGGAATTGAGATAGGAACAAATGTAAACGGTAACAACTTAGACGATCCTTCGTTACTGGAATTCTTTGAGATGGCTGAGAAATGGGATGTACCCCTTTTTATCCATCCATGGGAAACTTTAGGGAAGGAACGAATGCCAAGGCACAATTTAATGTACACGATAGGTATGCCGAGTGAAACAGCATTAGCTGGTGCTAGTTTAATTCTTGGGGGAGTCATGGAGAAGTATCCAAACCTAAAAATCTGTTTTGCGCATGGTGGCGGGGCATTACCATATCTACTACCAAGACTCGACCAAGGTTGGAAAGTGTGGCCTCATTTACGGTTACTTGAGGAACCACCTAGCTTTTATGCAAAGAAGTTTTATTTTGATTCCTTGGTAAATGACCCTATTAATGTGAATTACTTGATCCAAAATTTTGGGTATGAACGCATTATTATGGGTTCAGATTATCCGTTTTTATTAAGAGAGGTTCCACCTGGAAAGGTGATTGATGATACGTTAAGTCTAACAGATGAGCAATCTGCTGCAATCCTTGGGTTAAATGCACTACGCTTCCTAAATATGAAGGTTAAGGTGTGATAATCGATGAAGAACGAGACCATTTCACCTGAACAGCGGTTAGAAGAACTTGGGATTACCTTACCTCCTATTAGACCATCAGCTGGTAATTATATAAGCTGTGTACGTACAGGAAATCTTATATTTACTGCTGGTCAAGGTACAGATGAATACCGCGGTAAATTAGGAGAAGATGTAACAGTTGAAGTTGGTTATGATGCAGCAAAACAATGCATGATTAACCTCCTAACTGTTATTAAACATGAACTTGGAGAATTGAGTAAAGTAAGAAAGGTTGTAAAACTGTTAGGGTTTGTAAATAGTTCGCCTTCTTTTATTGACCAACCGAAAGTCTTAAATGGGGCGTCAGATTTACTTGTGCAAGTGTTTGGAGAAAAAGGAAGGCATGGTAGATCTGCTGTTGGAATGGCACAACTTCCAAATAATAACGCCGTAGAAATTGAGATGATTTTAGAAATAGAGGAGTAGGGGGGCATAACATTGAGTCCAATCAAACAACAAGTCATTAAAGACTCAAAACTCTTTATTAACGGAGAATTTAAGGATTCTGTTTCCGGAGAAACCTTTGATACTATTGACCCTTCAACCAACCAGAAGCTTGCTTCAGTAGCAAAAGCAAATGAACAAGATGCTGCCAACGCTATTGAGATTGCGAAACAGACGTTTGATAGTGGTAGTTGGAGTGAAATGCCTGTTGCAGATAGGTCCAACATACTTTGTAAAATGGCAGATCTTGTCATGGAAAGAGTAGATGAATTAGCATTGATTGAGACTCTAGATGTAGGAAAACCTATAAAGGAAAGCAGGGGTTTTGATATACCTAGGGCGGCTGCTAATCTGCGTTTCTTTGCAGAGATGGCGAATTATCTTCACCATGAGCATTACGATCATTCTAAATATATGTCGTATTCAAAGTATTCACCAGCTGGAGTTACCAGCTTAATCATTCCCTGGAACCTACCTTTTATGCAAATGACCTGGAAAGCTGCTGCTGCCATGGCTGCTGGAAATACAGTTGTGGTAAAACCTGCTTCCTATACTCCATTAAGTGCAGTAATGCTTGGAGAAATTGCAAATGAAGCTGGGCTACCACCAGGAGTTTTAAATATTATCACAGGTCCCGGGAATACGGTCGGAACGAGAATGACCAACCATCCATATGTAAGAAGAATTTCCTTCGTCGGTGATAGTACGACTGGTCGAACTGTTATGCAAAACGCAGCTAGTCAACTTACTCCAGTATCACTTGAACTTGGTGGGAAATCAGCGAATATTGTATTTGAAGATGCGGACCTAGAGGAAGCAGTTGCTGGATCTATTGAAGCAATCTTTAGAAATCAGGGTGAAATCTGCTTAGCTGGATCTCGTCTATTTGTACAAGAAAGTATTTATGATTTATTTTTAGAAGAGTTTATAGAAGCGGTAAAAAAAATTAAAGTGGGTGACCCATTAAGTGAAGACACCGATATGGGAGCATTAGTATCAAAGGCCCACTTAGAATCTGTCGATCAATATGTACAAATTGGTCTATCAGAAGGTGCGAAGCTAGCGATTGGTGGAAAACGAGTTGCTGGATTTGAACAGGGAAACTTTTATGAGCCGACCGTTCTTTATGATGTTAATAATAAGTCAACAGTTGCTCAAGAAGAGATATTCGGCCCTGTTTTGGCAGTAATACCGTTTCATACAGAAGAGGAAGCCATTCGACTAGCCAATGATTCCATTTATGGTCTTGCCGGCGTGGTGTGGACAAATGATTTGAGACGTGCTCATCGAGTTGCTTCTCAAATCAATTCCGGGCTTATATGGATAAATTGCTGGTACTACCGTGATTTAAGAACACCATTTGGTGGATCTAAAGCGAGTGGAGTGGGGCGTGAAGGTGGTAGACATAGCTTTGAATTCTATACAGAGGCTAAAACGATTACGTTGAAGTTATAAAAATGACCTATAAAGAGTGAAACATTGTCACTCTTTATTTTTCTTAATGTACAAAGCTAAAGGAGTGAATATATGAATCTTCTAATTGAAGATCTTGCCATTCAATTACTAGATGCTGAGAGGAGTAAGACGGCTATCCCACCTCTTTCTGAACAATACAAAGAATTAAATGTGACAGATGCCTACCAAATTCAATTAGCACTTATGAGGAAAAAATTAAACGAAGGTAAAAAGGTGATTGGAAAAAAAGTGGGCTTAACAAGTAGAGCTATGCAATTAATGCTTGGAGTAAATGAACCCGATTATGGGCATTTACTAGACGATATGAAGGTTGAGGATGGAGATTCAGTAAGAATAAAGGAGATGTTATCTCCCAAAGTAGAGGCAGAGATAGGATTCGTTCTATCTGAAGATTTATCAGGACCTAATGTTACATATATAGATGTCCTAATGGCCACTAAGTATGTTGTACCGACTTTAGAAATAATTGATAGCAGAATTGCAGATTGGAAGATACGATTAGTAGATACCGTAGCAGATAATGGGTCATCAGCAAAAGTAGTCGTAGGAAAGAATACTGTACAGATTGAAGGATTAGATTTACGTAGTATAGGAATGACCCTTTATAAGAATGGTGAAATCGTTTCAACCGGATCTGGAGCAGCTGCTCTTGGCCACCCAGCTCATGCAGTAGCTTGGCTAGCCAATAAGCTATATGATTTTGGAATTACCCTTAAAGCAGGAGAACTTATTCTACCAGGTGCACTAAGTGCAGCAATTGACGTACAGCAAGGGGACATCATCTCAGCCGCTTTTGGATCGCTTGGTTCAGTTTCAGTGACATTTGAGTAGAGGAGTTGATAGTTTGGGAAAAATAAAAGCAGCTATTCTTGGTTCTGGAAATATTGGTACTGACCTTATGTATAAACTAGAACGCAGTAATGTCATTGAATTATCAGCGTTAATTGGAATTGACCCTGACTCAGATGGGTTGAAGCTTGCCTATGAAAAAGGATATCAAGTTTTTTCAAACGGCATTCAAGATCTAATCAATCATCCAGATATGGCAGAGATTGTGTTTGATGCAACTTCTGCTAAAACACACTTACTACATGGGCCTGTCTTAAAAGAATTAGGTAAACTCGCCATAGATTTGACTCCTGCTGCAATAGGTCCATTTGTCTGTCCAACAGTAAATTTAGATCCAAAAATTGAGCTATCAAATGTAAACCTAATTACTTGCGGAGGACAGGCCACAATTCCCATCGTACACGCAGTAAATACGGTGTCCGATGTGTCGTATGCAGAAATAGTTGCCACCATATCAAGTAAGAGTGCTGGTCCTGGAACACGAGCAAATATAGATGAATTTACCATTACAACGAAAAGAGGAATCGAAGAAGTTGGAGGGGCTGACCAAGGAAAAGCGATTATTATTTTGAATCCTGCCGAACCTCCAATCCTTATGCGTGACACGATATATTGTGAAGTGAAGAATATGGATCAATCTGCTATCAGTAATTCTATCTATGCAATGGTAGAGAAGATGAAGGAGTATGTACCTGGATATCGCTTAAAGCAAGATCCATTATTTGATGAGAATAGGGTAACGGTATTTGTTGAAGTACAAGGGGCTGGAGATTATTTTCCCGTATATGCCGGAAACCTAGACATTATGACTGCTGCTGCAACGAGAGTCGCGGAAGTGCTTGCTAAGGAAATTCTTCATAAGAAAATATGAATATTGCTAATTAGAGAGGAGGTTAGTTAGTTGGATCTTAAGAATGATAGATCGATTAGAGTCACAGAAGTTTGTTTACGTGACGGTAGTCATGTTCTTTCACATCAATATACGGAGGAGCAGGTGCGTAGCGTTGTTCGTGGATTAGATGATGCCGGGATGCATTATATAGAGGTAAGTCATGGAGATGGACTAGGAGGCTCAACTCTACAATTTGGCAAATCCCTTGTTAATGAAATGAAACTAATAGAAGCAGCAGTTGATGAAAGTAATCATTCAACAATAGCAGTTCTGTTACTCCCTGGAATTGGCACTGTACATGAACTAAAGGAGGCGCACCGTTTAGGAGCTGGGTTGGTAAGAGTGGCGACACACGTAACGGAAGCAGATGTTTCTGCCCAGCATATCCATATGGCCCGTGACCTTGGGATGGAAACATTAGGATTTTTAATGATGGCACATATGACTCCGATTAATAAGTTAGTAGAACAGGCAAAATTAATGGAAACTTATGGGGCACAGGCTGTGTATGTGACTGATTCGGCAGGTGCGCTTCTCCCAGGTCAAGTTCGAGAAAGAATTGCGGCACTTCGTGAATCATTGCAAATAGAAGTTGGTTTTCATGCTCATAACAATCTATCATTAGCGGTTGCCAATACACTTATTGCCATAGAAGAAGGAGCAACAAGAATAGATGGAAGTTTACGCTGTTTAGGAGCTGGGGCTGGAAATGCACAAACAGAGGTTTTACTCGCTGTACTAGAACGAATGGGAGTAGACGTTGGGATTGACATATATAAATTGATGGATCTTTCGGAGAATATTATTGGTCCATTAATCCCCCGCGCTCAAGAAATTAATAAGGGAAGCCTTGTATTAGGATACGCAGGTGTTTATTCTAGTTTTTTACTCCATGCAGAACGTGCGGGTAAACGTTTCAATTTAGATCCAAGGGATATTTTAATAGAATTGGGAAAGCGAAAAGTAGTGGGTGGTCAGGAAGACATGATCTTAGATGTTGCATCGGAACTTGCACAATCCTATGTACAAAGGGGGTTAAAGCATGACACTAGCATCAACTATTGAAACAGAAATAGTGGAATACTTATACACGGCTGAAAAGGAAAAACGTGAAGTAGTTAAGGTAACAGACCACTATCCAAATCTAAGCTTCTCAGATGCATATTCGATTCAACAAAAACTTATAGAACGACACCTTCAAGATGGTTCTCGCTGTATCGGTTACAAGCTCGGTTTAACGAGTAAAGCGAAACAACAAATGATGGGAGTTCATGAAGCTATTTATGGTTACTTAACAGATGACATGCTTTCACTAGAGTGGGAGCCACTTGAATATAAACAATTCATTCATCCAAAGGCAGAACCAGAAATTGCCTTTCTAATCGATGAAGACTTGAAAGGTACGAATCTCACTGCGGAAGATGTATTACGTGTTACGAAATATGTAGCACCTGCTATCGAAATTATTGATAGCCGATATTTAAACTTTAAGTTTACTCTGACTGATGTAATTGCAGATAATTGTTCCTCCGCAAAGTTTCTAATGGGAAGCAAATGGATGTCCCCTTCTCGTTTAGATCTAGGCAACCTTGGCGTGTTCATGTCAAAAAATGGGGAAGTGGTTCAGGTTGGTGCAAGTGCTGCAGTTTTAGGACATCCTGCAACGTCAGTAGCATGGGCAGTTAACAAACTTGGAGAGGTTAATAAGGGTATTAAAAAAGGGGAAATCATACTAAGTGGGGCAATTTCAGAAGCCATTAGTTTTAAACCTGGGGATACGATCCATGTTCAGTTTTCTGATTTAGGAAGTGTTGCATTTTCATGTAAATAACTGTTGATTGGTTCTAGCAAGTTATTAATTGGATATTCAAATACGGTAACTACTTTACACTTGTTTATGTAAATCGATATTAAAATCCGAATACGTCATAAAAACTTGTACTTAATACAATATTCATGTGGTGATTTCCGTCAAATGATAGGGCTATTGTGAAGGATTATTATAAAAACGAGAAGGGTGTGCTAGAAATGCAAAAGTTAAATAAATGGGGAATGATTCTTTTAACAACGGCTCTGGTTCTCGCAGTGGCTGCCTGTGGAGGAAGAACCGTTTCCAACTCTGATTCTAGTGAGACTTATCATTTTAAACTTGCGCATATTACGCCTACTGATCATATGTGGCATAAGGCTGCTGAAAAATTCAAAGAGGAACTTAATGCTCGTTCTGGCGGTAGAATGATAGTAGAGATTTATCCAGCAAGTCAGTTAGGTACTGAAGCTGACATGGTCCAGCAAATTTCAGCAGGGTCGGTTGATTTTGGCTTTATTACTGCAGCATATATGAGCTCACGTGCACCTGCTTTTACAGCATGGTTTGCTCCTTATGCATTTGAGAATTTAGAAAGTGCGAATAAAGCACGTGAAACAGAAGTTGCTAAAAAAATTCTAGGTACATTAGATGAACAAGGTATAAAGGGCCTAGATTACTTGTTTGCGGGAAACCGTGTAATGATATTTAAAGATAAAGAAGTGATGAAGCCAGAAGATATGAAGGGGTTAAGATTTCGAGTTACACCAAGTCCACCACTACAGGATTTTTACAAATCATTAGGGGCATCTCCAGAATCTCTTCCACTTCCAGAGGTGTATGCCGCTGTTCAAACGGGTGTTATCGATGGAATGGATATGGATTTAGATGCAACAATTACGAATAAATATCATGAAGTTACGAAATATGGTGCTGTGACCAATCACATGGTATGGCCTGCTGTTGCCATGATGAACAAAGGAACATTTGAAAAGCTTTCAAATGGCGATAAGAAAATCATCAATGAAGCCATTAAAGCAGCAGCTGAGTATGCGGTTACAACGCGCTCTGCACAAGAAGAAGAATTTAAAAAGACGCTTAATGACTCAGGAATGAAAATTTATGAAATTGACCAAAAGTTGTTCGAGCCTTATATTAAGCAATTTGATGAAAAATATGGCCCTACTGATCCATTGATTCAGGAATTTCTCGATACATTCCGTAAGTAATCGAATTGGAGGTTAAAATGTGAAAGTTATAAGTGATAGAATAGCCAGTTTCGAAAAGAAACTGGCTATGATCCTCATGTTTGCAATGGCGGTCATCATAGCACTGGCCGTATTCTTTAGATATGTTATTAATTACCCTTTATTTTGGGCAGGAGAAATTTCCATCTTTCTATTAATCTATATAACGTTTATTGGAGGTAGTCTTGGTCTAAAGTATAACTCACAGGCATCTGTTACTATTTTGACAGATTATTTACCTGAAAAAGCAAATAAAATGATAGCAATATCAGGTCATATATTTATGCTGTTATTCATGACCATCCTTCTATTTTATTGTTTTAAGTGGATCACTTCACCAAATGTAGCATTGCAAAAATCAAGTGCGATATTACTTCCTATGTGGGTTCCTTATTGTATACTACCCATTGGCCTATCATTCTCAACACTCCACATACTTAACAATTTATCAATCCTCATAAAAGGTGATGATAGGCAATGATTACAATCGTGATTGTGTCCTTTATCGTATTCTTGCTCATGGGAATCCCAATTTCAATGGTTCTTGGGATGACTACCATTGTGTATTTTTTAGTAACTGGAAATGCAATATTGCTAGATTCAACTCCCCAGAGACTCTATTCAGGTATGGAAAATTTCGGTCTACTCGCAATTCCACTTTTTATGTTAACCGGAGAATTAATGAATAACGGGGGAATTACCAATAGACTTGTTGTATTTTCTAGAAAACTAGTAGGTCATGTTCGAGGTGGGCTTGCATATGTCACGATTATTTCAAACATGTTTTTAGCTTCAATCCTAGGATCGGCTAACGCACAAGCCGCGATGATGAGTAAAGTAATGGTTCCTGAAATGGAGAGAGAAGGCTATAAAAGAGAATTCTCGTCAGCCTTAACTTTAGCATCTTCTATCGTAGCACCCATTATTCCACCAAGTATGATTTTTATCATTTATGGGACTCTTTCAGGCACTTCAATTGGTGCTCTATTTATGGCAGGTATTTTACCTGGAATTATGTATGGAGTAGGTTTTATTGGCCTTATTGCCTATATAGGTTATAAGAATAGTTTTCCAAGAAGTGAAAGGTCCTCGATGAAGGAAGTGTGGCAATCGTTTATCAAAGTCTTGCCAGCACTCCTAGTTCCATTCATAATAACTGTTGGAATATTGAGCGGTGCCTTCACTGCAACAGAATCAGCAGGTGTAGCAAGTGTTGTAGCCTTTATTGTCGGAATGTTTTTTTATAAAGAATTAAAATGGAAGAAACTCCCGACTATTTTAATAAACACAGTAATTAGTACCGCAACAGTTACGTTTTTAATTGCAATGGCAAATCTATTTGGGTGGATAATTGCTTTTGAACAAGTTCCACAATATATAGCGAACTCTATGCTTTCAATTTCCAACAGCCCGTTTGTTTTTCTTTTATTAGTCAATATCTTTTTATTATTAATCGGTACAGTCCTTGATGGGATTGCTGCCTTAATTATTTTGGTTCCTGTTTTTATGCCATTAATTACTGCCTTTCAAATAGACCCAATTCACTTTGGTGTCATCATTTGTATTAACTTAACAATTGGGTTATTAACGCCTCCTGTGGGAACTGGATTATTTATTGTTTCATCTATTGCCGAGGTAAGATTTGAAAAATTAGTTAGGGCAATTTTACCGATGTTATTCCTAGGAATAATGATTTTATTCATCATCACATACTGGGAAGGTTCAACCTTACTTATACCAAAATGGTTAGGCTATTAACGTTTTTTGGAGGTGAAGTTTGTTGCCCATTATTCAAGTGCAAATTCTAGAAGGAAGAACAGACAATCAGATCAGAGAATTAATCAAAGAATTAACTGATGCAACTGTAGGATCTTTACACGTAGAACCTAACCAAGTTAGGGTGATTGTAACAAAGATTCCAAACCAATATTGGGGAGTAGGGGGAAGGACGAAAGCTGACCTAATGAATAGTGATCAATAGTGTTCAAATAAAGAACAGTACTTTGTAAATGAAAGTACTGTTTTTTATTTGAATTTATATTGTTACTATTTCTTTTTCTTTTTTGTATCTTCAGCTAAATGCTTCATTTTTAATGCTTTTTCCAACGTAACATATACATGAAAGTTCATTTCATCAACATTTCTCACATCATCAATTTTCCCTTTACGACCTTTTATCGTTACATTTTCACCAACAGAGGGAACCCTTTTAAGAAGCTGACTTAATAAGAGATGCTTGTTTTCATAAAAATATACATTAAACATTTTCTCACCTTTTCTTCTAATAGTTTATGCTTCTAAATGAAGCTTTTCTATAGACTATTAAAGGTAAGCTTATTTTAGAATCGTCTAGTATATTTTTTTGTATAGTGACAGTTAACAAAAAAAGTAGGGTTAAATGAATAGTAGGAATAGATAATCAGTTAACTAGAATTGTATTATGTCAACTAAATAGATGGATTCAGTTTCGAAATGGCATTTTTGATAGGGAAGAAATCCATGTTGAGATATGAGGGATAAAGTAACATACTTTATCGCCCTCATTAGTAAAGGTTATATTTAATCGACCCCTGTGTATTCGGGTAGTATAATGGTAAACCTTGTCCCTAAACCTAATTCACTAGTTGCAGAAATCTTACCCTTGTGCTCTTCAATAATTTTATAAGATACCATCAACCCTAAACCAGTTCCTTTTTCTTTTGTTGTATAAAATGGCTCACCCATTCTTTCGAGTTGTTCTTCTTTCATTCCTGGTCCATCATCACTTATGACTATTTCAACCATTTCCTTTGTATAAGAATGGACTTGAATATCAATCCTTCCAGAATCATTGATAGACTCAATGGCATTTTTAACTAGATTTACAAATACTTGCTTCATTTGATTTTCATTACAATGGACGAAAAAGGCTTCCTTCGAATACTTTTTATGTATCTCAACATTATGAAGCACTGCTTGGGTTTGAAGTAACAAAATAATTTCATCAAGTAGCACTAGAAGATTGACAGTTTTGAAAGTGTTCGAATGCGGTTTTGCTAAAACAATTAACTCACTAGAGATTTCGTCAATTCTATCTAATTCATTTTCCATTATGGTTAGATATTGATCTAAGTTTTCGACTTTCGACGATTTTATTAACTGTAAAAATCCTTTTAATGATGTAAGTGGGTTTCTTATTTCATGAGCAATACCAGCTGCCAATTGACCAGCAATCGACAATTTTTCTGATTTTAATAGTAATTCTTGGGAAGACTTTCGATCTGTTAAGTCCCTAATCATCGTAATTGAACATTCTTCTCCATTAAACATTGTCAGCATAGTCTTCGTTTCTACTTCCAGTATACGGTTTTTATGAGTGATTAACTTACTGTTTGTAAGAAGAATTTCATTCTTATTATCCTTGTTGTGGATGGTTTCAAATGTAATATAGTCATGTTCTCTTCCAATTAGATCCTCTTTTATTTCAAAGTCTAGTAGTTTTACAGCTTCTTCATTTACATATACGATTTTCCTATCATTTTTAATCACAATAGCTTCTGGTAATTCTTCTATTAATCCCTTATATAACCGTTCGCTTCTTTCTAACCTCTCTTGATTCGTTTTTATATTGTTCTCAGCGGGTCTAGTAAATCTTGAGGTGAAAAGATAAGCAATAAAAATGGCGAGAAATATAAAAACGATAGCCGCGTAAAACATAATTTGATTAATGGAGGCTGCTCGCTCCGTTAGTTCTTCCTGCTCAATTAATGCGACAAACTTCCACCCAAGTTTTGGGGAAGTATACACATTTAGTAAGTAAGTTACTCCATTTTTCTTCGCTTCAGTCATACCTTGAAAAAGATCGTCAGTAGTTTTAATGTTATTAAAGCCGAGTTCTATAATATGCTTTGCATTATATTGAGGAAATTTTGGGTGTGATAAAATAGTGCCATCTTCTTGTACTAACAATAGATATCCTGATCTTCCAATATTAATCCCTTCAATTAGAGCCGTTAGGTTTTTTAAGCTAACATCTATACCTTGAACTCCAATGATATTATTGTCATTATCTTTAATTGTTTTTACAGTACTTACTATATGAGTGTCATCGATTTGGTTATAATAAGCTTTTGTTCGTAAAACTTCGTCGGGCTGATTAATCGCTATATCATACCACGGCCTAAGTCTAGGGTCATAATAAGAAAGTGTTTGACCTTCTGGCCATTGTACATAACCACCATCTGTTGTCCCCATATAGATGTAGGCTATATTTTCATGAGTTTCTCCGAACTCCTTATAAAGAGCATAGATTTCTTCTTCGATACCCCCTGCTTTTGAAGGGGACATATTCGTTGATAAATAAGGTTGCTCAGTATTCATATAGGTAGTTAGATTCTTTGCTTTTCTTACAACATCTGTATTTGATAGGAATGAAGAATTTTCTTTAATTGTTTCAAAATATAGATGGATTGCCTGTTCTACCTGAATAATTTCCTTAGTAGTTGATTCCTCAAATACTTCATATGTTTCTTTTGTTACGAAATAATTTGTGATAGCGCTTGAACAAATAATGGGAAAAACGGCAATGAAAATAAATGCAATAAACACTTTATTATGTATATCAAAAAGCTTTTTCATTTTTCCACTCCATATTGGATCGAATTAAATAGAATATTTTTATTATTAAATAAATTTACTAAATTATAACATAATCTGAAATTTTTATGACAGAAAACAAGGGATTTAAAGATAGTAAGAATGATGAATGTGATTGATGCAATGTTCAAAAAAAATAATTCGATAGACGAAATTTTAGTAAAAATATAGAGGAATCTCATGACCAATTGGCAAATTACTAAAAGAAACATTTTAGAACATACTTAGGGGGTAAGATTGATGAAGTTTGAAGAATATCAGTATAAGAGGCCTAGTTTAGAAGATCTAGAAAGAGATTTTACTCAATTACTTAAAAAGTTCCAAGTCGCGGAGTCCTTTGAAGAACAAAATGGAGTGATGTTTGAAATTAACGATTTGCGTTCTGAATTTGAGAGCTTAAGGCAGATTGTCCAAATTAGACAAACCATCGATACAACAGATGAATTCTATAAAAAGGAAAAAGAATTTTTTAACGAAATAGGGCCAGCATATAAAGGACTAATTACAAAATTTTATGAAGAACTTACTTCTTCAAAATTTCGTCCACAACTAGAAGAGAGGTGGGGAAAACAATTATTTTTATTAGCTGACACTCAGTTAAAAACATATTCATCAGAGGTCTTAAGTGACATGCAAGAGGAAAATAAACTCGTAAGTGAGTATGTTAATTTACTAGCATCAGCAAAGATTCCCTTTGATGACGATGAAAAAAACCTTTCTCAATTAATTCCGTATCACCAATCACCAGATCGAGCTATACGTAAAGAATCAAATGAAGTAAAATACAGTTTTTTTGTTGAACACGCTGAACATTTAGATGAGCTTTACGATAAGCTAGTAAAGGTTCGGACAAATATTGCAAAGAAACTTGGGTTTTCCTCATATACTGAATTGGCGTATGCCCGATTAAATCGAACAGATTATAATGCAGAAATGGTGGCAAAATTTCGTGATCAAGTAAAAGAATATATCGTTCCGTTGGCAACTAAATTAAAACAAAAACAACAAGAACGTATAGACGTTGATTCATTAAAGTATTACGATGAAAGCTTCAGCTTTAAAACAGGTAACCCAGACCCCAAAGGAAATGCAGAGTGGATTGTTGAACAAGGTAAAAAAATGTACGAAGAAATGTCAACTGAAACAAATGAGTTTTATACGTTTATGGTTGAAAACAACTTAATGGATTTACTAAGTAAATCTGGCAAAGCTGGTGGAGGCTATTGTACCTATATCAGTAAATATAAATCTCCTTATATTTTCGCTAATTTTAACGGAACAAAAGGGGATGTTAGAGTATTAAAACATGAGGTTGGGCATGCCTTTCAAGTCTATGAAAGTCGCGGATATGAAATTCCAGAGTATGGATTTCCGACATTGGAAGCCTGTGAAATCCACTCAATGAGTATGGAATTTTTTGCATGGCCTTGGATGGAGCTCTTCTTTGAGGAAGACACAGATAAGTATAAATTCTCTCATCTAAGTGAAGCTGTTCTTTTTATTCCATATGGAGTAGCAGTGGATGAATTCCAACATTTTGTATATGCAAATCCAGAAGCTACTCCAAATGAACGAAAGCTAGCTTGGAGAGAAATAGAGAAAAAGTATTTACCTCATCGAGATTACGAAGGGAATGAATTCTTAGAAAATGGTGGATTCTGGCAGCAACAAGGACATATTTACAAAGTTCCCTTCTATTATATCGATTATACACTTGCTCAAATTTGTGCTCTCCAATTTTGGAAGAAAAATCAGGATGATCCAGAAATAGCTTGGCGTGATTATTTACATCTTTGCAAGCTAGGAGGAAGTAAATCCTTTACAGAGCTTGTAAAAGAAGCAGATTTAATTTCTCCTTTTGAAGGGGATTGTGTTAAATCCATAATTGATGAGATAGAAACATATTTATTTTCGATTGATGATAAAGCACTTTAGTGGCTAGGTTCACAGTAAGGGTACAGTTTAAAGCTGTCCCCTTTTTTGTGTGTAAATAAGAACCTATTCATACTAAAGTGAGACTTTGACAAATTAAATTTAATAAGTAATTCATTGATAATAACTAATACTTATGGTAAGATTCTAAAAATTTATATATTTTAAGGGGGACGAAGTTGATGAGATATGTAACGCTATCAGAAATATACAACCACCGAATTGCTCAGAAATATTTGTCTCGATCAGGAGTTGTTCATGCGATTGCATGTGCTTACCATGCATTTAAATTAGCAAGACAAATGAATGTATCAGTTGATTTGGCAACAAAAGCAGCATTTTTACATGACATGGGCCACTATACGTGGTACCGTGACGGAAAATGGGATTTTGACTTATATAAACGTAATGATATACATGCGATTAAAGGTGCTGAAAGGGCACACAAATTATTAATACGATTAGGCGAAAATCCTAGATATGCAAAAGAGATTGCCATCGCCATATTGTTTCATACAGATTCGTATATAAACGAAGGCATTGTTAAGCGTACACCACTTCAAGAAATCACAAAGCTAGCAGATGAGATGGATGAAGAACAAGCTGGATTACATCACTATAGGATTATTAAAGAAGATAAAGCCAAAAAAATGATAGAACGATTAGATACGTTAGTAGTTGCAGAATGTAAATTACAAATGTAATTCAAGATTGTGTTCGTTAAAAGATATGCTTGTTCTATTATTGAACCCTCACACGATATATACGATTCGGTTATTTTTACCAATTCACACGACTATTGGCGGATTTTGTCGTTTTCCGCACCACACTTTCTAATTTCTTTGTATAATAAGAGTTGGAAAGAAGATAGTTTTGTGAGGAGGTCCATTAACATGGAATGGGCATTTGGTATTTTACTAGGAACTGGATCATTGCTTCTCGTTTTTTCATTCCTACAAAATAAACGAATGGAAAGATCAGAGCAACGAAGGTTAGATACAATGTATTTGGGATGCATGGAAGAAATTGATAAACTTCAAAAACAAATAAAAACTATTCAGCTTGATAGTGAAATAACGGCTCAGGAAATTGGCATATCTCCAAAAGACCGTTTAATGTTGCGAGATATATTAGATTTATATAAGCGTGGTTACTCCACTGATAGTATTGCTGAAAAAATGAAGATAAATAAGATAGATGTTCAAGAAATATTAACTCCTTTTATGTCACCTGATGAAGAAAGGAGAAAGATATCAAATGAACATTAATCGAACAAGTAGTTTTGCTTCCGGATTAATTGTCGCTACACTTATTTGTACCATTGCCTATTTTCTAAGTCCGCGAGATGTATCAAGTAATGAAAGATATGTTGAAATCCCTACAGAAGAAGAAGCGAAAAGTCTTTTAATAGACAAAGGATATGTGATTCAAACAAGAGTAGAGTGGGAGTCACAACAAAACTCACTTAGTAATGCACAGTCCCAAAAGAACAGTGTGAGAGAAAACGAATCAGAGAATCCGACTCTGTCCAAAAATGAAAATGAGGAAGTAGTATATCAAACAATTCTAAATGTATCGACTGGGATGACGAGCATTGATGTAGGGAATGTGCTTGTTCAAGCAGGAATTGTGGATCGACCTATGACGTTTGTACAAGAGGTCGAAAAAAAGGGAGTTGCAAACAAATTACGCCCAGGTACATATGAAATCAACAGTAATATGACAATGAATGATGTTATCTCTATCATATTTAAATAAGTTGTAATTAGGACTACTATAAAGGTAGTCCTATTCTATTAGTACGATATTTGATAGAGGCAGTAAAATAGAAATTATCGCTTGATTTATGGTAATAATAAATGGAAGTGTACATATTTTTTGGTACTATGAGGAGTTCTGGTTAATAATTGGAGAGGATTTGAATTTGTCTAAACTATTCTAGGAGTGAAAGAATATGGAAATAGGTATAAGTACATTTGTAGAAACAACTCCAGATGTTGAATCTGGTAAAATTATTAGCCATGCAAGGCGAATTCAAGAAGTGGTCGAGGAAATCATTCTTGCAGACCAGGTCGGCTTAGATGTTTTCGGTGTTGGAGAACATCATAGAGAGGATTTTGCAGCATCGTCACCAGCAATGATTTTAGCAGCTGCAGCTTCTCAAACGAAAAAAATACGTTTAACTAGTGCTGTTACTGTTCTTTCTTCAGCAGATCCTGTGCGTGTTTTTCAAGATTTTTCAACACTTGATGCAATTTCAAATGGACGAGCTGAAATAATGGCGGGGAGAGGATCTTTTATCGAATCTTTTCCCTTGTTTGGATACGATTTGAGTGATTATGAAGAATTATTTGAAGAGAAATTAGAATTATTATTAAAAATTCGTGAATCTGAAAAAGTTACTTGGAATGGAAAACATCGACCAGCCATTCAAAATAGGGGAATATATCCTCGTCCCATCCAAAGTCCATTGCCAGTTTGGATAGGTAGTGGTGGAAATTCAGAATCCGTCGTTCGAGCTGGTCTATTAGGACTTCCACTTGTACTGGCCATTATAGGTGGAAGCCCCGTACAATTTGCTCCACTTGTAAAGCTTTATCAAGAAGCTGCTACTCATGCCGGACATGACCATTCAAAACTCACGGTAGCTTCACATTCTCATGGTTTTATTGCTGAAGATACGGAGCTCGCTGCAGATAAATTTTTCCCTTCCACTCAACAAGTCATGAATAAATTAGGGAGAGAAAGAGGGTGGGGACCCTATACACGTGCTAGCTATGATGCTGCAAGAAGTTTACACGGAGCTTTATATGTAGGTGATCCAGAAACCGTAGCTCAAAAAATCATCTTTCTTCGAAAAAACGTAGGGGTAACTCGCTTTATGCTGCACGTACCTGTAGGAACAATGCCAGATCATAAGGACGTATTAAATGCGATTGAATTATTAGGTACAGAAGTAGCCCCCCTAGTAAAAGATGAAATAGCTAGGTGGGAAAAAGAACAAGGAATAAAATAGGGCCATCAAGTTGTAGGGTAAGAACAAAAGGCGCAAGCGCTCATTTAGCCTCTGGCAGAGCAAATGTTCCTAAATATGAAAAAGGGTGCTTTTTCCTATTACTCATTAAGGGTTAATTGACCTCGAGTGGGTGGGTGCTGGAGCTGGATTCCAAGTCTTGCTAAAAACTTCCTTTACTTCTTAATAATAAAATAAGAGTCCGTATCTCACAAATGGGGTACGGACCTTCCATATTTTCCATTACTTTTTGAATTATAATAATTCAATTTCAATGGATTGAATTTCTTCTATTTTTTTTAATTCTTCATAGACATCAGAAGTATATCTTTTTCTATTAATAGAAACGACCAACTCTACTTCCCGATAATCTTCTTCGTGGTCTTTAATTTTAACTCTATCAAAAATAATATCCAACTCTCTTAATTTTTCAAATGTTTCCTTAATTGAAAAATTATGATTAATTTTAAGTGTAAGGCTAAGTTCTTTTTGCCTTAATTTCTTTGGACCAATTTTAATTAATAGCGGGCTTAATAATTCCACAGCAAACAACATTAATAAAGTAGCCACAATAGCTTCCATATAAAAGCCGGCACCCACAGCAATTCCTAGGCCCGCAGCTCCCCAGATCATTGCCGCGGTAGTTAAGCCAGTTATAACGTCGTGCTGTTTCCTTAATATTGCTCCTGCACCTAAAAAGCCAACTCCAGAAACAATTTGAGCGGCTAGTCTAAGTGGATCCATTGGCTTTTCATATGATACGGCATAAATGTTGGCAGCTTCAATAGAAACAATTGTCAATAAGCAAGAGCTAATCGAAATAATCATCGTTGTTTTTATGCCAAGTGGCTTTTTCTTAAGCTCTCGTTCTAAACCAACAGCTGCACCTAACACAGTGGATATAATAAGCTTTTGAATAAGAATAATATCTATTATCATATTTTTTTCACCTTACGTTTTAGTTTTATCTATAATAGGGATGATTTATGTATTCGTCAACCCAAATAGTTCTCAATCACAAAAATGGATATCTCATTATATTCTTTATTGATAATCTAAATTCCTTTGTTTAAATATTACATAACGACATATAAAGGGGAATGGATAGTAAAACATTTTAAGGGGAAAATAACACTATTCTTCTTCAAATTATAACTAGTATAAACATAGGGGGGTATCAAACTCGTGCCAAATGTAGAAGTTAGTTGTTCCATTTCAAATTGTTCATTTTATAAGGAAGGTAACCTTTGCGGGGCAGAAAAAATAATGGTGGATATAGATAAACATTCAACGTATGAAGCTGAATTCTCTAATGAATTTGGCTATGAGGACCATCAAGATCAAGTAGCAGAATCTGCTCAAACTTGCTGTAGAACGTTTAAACCGAAAAAGCTTTCTTAAATTAATAAAATACATTTAAAATGGGACATTGGAGTCATTTTTCCTTGTCCCATTTTATATTTATACAAAATCTTGACATGAAACCAAATGGTTCCCATACTCCTTTCAATAAAGAGCGATACATAGTGAGTGAAAAGTTAGTTACACTGACATTCGGCAGACACTCGTCATTAATGCCACTATTCCAATAGATCAGTAATAACATATCGATTCTTAGTTTAATGCTTATATGACTTCAAAGAGAAGCTAAGCTATAATTTACTATATCATTACCGAACGACAACATGTAAGGTGTAAGCGCAACTGAAGCACGATGTTTTTTAAGCTATTGCTGATCAAATCAGGTGTAATATGCAAATGATACTAGCGGATATAAACTTGTCAAATACGATGATTAGTAACCATGTTCCTATTAAATGGACTGCGGTTTTTAAGCATCCTTTATGAAACAAAACTTGTTAGTATGAGAAAGAAGGGGAAAGAAAAAAGGTCAACTCTCGAACCGGTGCAACTTTGGAAATTAGGACTGGTTATCATTTTACCTGCATTTCTAGGACAAAAGGTTGTCAATAAATACATATTGATGAAAATGTATTACGTCATATGGCTTTTCGTATACATATTGATCATTTGCAAAATATGGTTCCGTATTTACTAGAAAAACATTGAAATACTATTTCAGCTAGTAGAGCTTCTATCCTTTATATGAAAGACGAAAACGGTATATATATTCACGAAAATTATGATGGCGTAAGCCAAGATAGGATTTTATTTGTAAAACAGCTGGAATAGAGAATTGTAAAATAATAAAAAGCCGACTAACATCCAGTCGACTTTTTTACTTATCAAAAAGAAGTTTACTTAATCAAGTTCTTTTTGACCTCTATCCTTTGTAACAAAAACCCAACAATGATGCCAGTAATAGCGGGCAGTACCCAACCAATCCCAATGTTATAAAAAGGCAATGAAGCTAATAGAACCTTTATGGATGACGCTTGTTGTAATTTTGACTGTGAAAGTCCATCTAAGATACTAACCACGGATGTTAACAGTAGTGTGATCCTATATACGAAAGTCGATCCATTAAAATAAGGATGAAAAAAGGATAACACAATTAATATTATGGCTGGAGGATAAATCATTAATAATACGGGAATCGAGAAAGAAATTAACTGTGTTAACCCAACATTCGAAATAATAAAGCTAAAACAAGACAAGATAATCACTAATGCAGCATATGGAATTTTGAATATCCGTGAAAAATACTTAGAGCAGGCAGCTACAAGACCTATCGAGGTAGTTAAACATGCAAATGTAATGGCGGTGCCAAGAATTACTGTACCTAAGGGTCCATACAAGGACTTGGAAATACCGGCAAGGATAAGTCCTCCGTTATCAAAATATCCAATCGTTTCAACACTACTTGCCCCCATAAAACTTAACGATACATAAACAAATGCAAGACCAATAGCAGCGATAACACCAGCTTTTATACAAGCAAGAGCCAATTTATCCCTAGAGAGATTATATTTATCCTGAATTGCAGAAATCAAAACAATTCCAAATACTAATGAAGCAATTGTATCCATCGTATAATAACCTTCTAAGAAACCGGTAAAAAACGGTACAGTTTTGTATTCCTCATTTGGTTCAGGAAGAGACCCCATTGGTGTTGCAAACGCTTTAAGAACAAGAAATGAAATAACAACCAATAAAATAGGAGTTAGTAATTTTCCAATACGATCTACAATTTTAGTAGGATTCAAGGCAATCCATGCTGTGAGTGAAAAGTAAATAGCAGAAAAAACAATAAGTGGGAAACCAAGAGCTTGTATATCATCACTCAAAAAAGGCTTAATTCCAATTTCATAAGATACAGTACCAGTTCTTGGAATCCCAAAAAAAGGACCAATCGTTAAATACATAATAATAGAAAAAATGAGACCAAAGGAAGGATGGACCCTGCTGGCAAGATGTTGTAAATCACCACCCGATTTAGCAATTGCAATAATTCCTAATAGAGGTAATCCAACACCAGTTAATAAAAATCCAGAAATAGCAATCCAAACATTCGTACCTGATAACTGGCCTAATAATGGTGGGAAAATCATATTACCTGCTCCAAAAAAAATTGCGAATAACATAAAACCGAGAACAATAATTTCTTTAGATGTCATATTTTGCTTCATGTAAGCCCTCCTAGAATAACTACAGTTATACATTAGATTCGCTAGCAATCTTACCACATTTATTGAAAAAATTGTCGAAATAGTAACAGTTCAGAATAGTTAATATAATCTGATTATCATTATTGAAGGAAAAGGGGTTAATTACACATATTTTATAAATTAACCCATTAAAAAAGACACTTAAATGGAGTGTCCTTTTAGGCAAATCGATAGTAAATCAACAGGAATGTGGATAAAACAAATAAGAAATTCAAAAAAACAAATATCATCTGGTCTAATCGAGATTTATGTATTTTTATTGGAGGATGATAAAATGATATCCCTTCAATAATAAAAATAATAAGAACAATATGAATCATCCCATGACCAACTACTTCAGTGTATCCAAAAATAGTCGTTGTAAGAATAAATAACACTGTAACGATCACAGCTAATAAACGGTTCAATATTCCAACTACTAATAAATACCCCACAACAAATTCAATAAAAGCTGCAAGTACAACAAACAATTCTGGCGGAAAACCGAATGTAGGGACACCGTGGTGATAGATGATTTCAGTTGTCATCATAGGGTAAACCCATTTTTCTACGGCTACCCAACATAAACTTAATCCAGTTCCGAGGTAGAGGAAAGGAAAACCAATCGTTTCAAATTTCGTTTTACCGACTAACAGTACACCTATTATGGCTAGATAAAAGCCGTAATCTAACATATGAAACCAACCAGCTTTTCCCCATATTTGGATAAATAAAATCAGCATGATCAGTGCAGCGAACTTAGAACTAAAATGATGCGGAACTAGAAGAGCGATAATAATAACCCACATTATGATTGTTTGCCATGTAAATTGAATCTCAAATTCTGGAGCAAACATCGTTTCATTAAGTACTTGCAATAAAAAGGCAATCCCAGTCCCATATTTTAGAATAGAATGTGAAAACCTTCTGAAGTGATCAAGCTTTTTATCGAGATTTGATACACCAGGGATTTTCATTAAATAAGGAACCCATTGAGAGAGTAAGGCTAATAATAAGGCAATTAATAATGATAAAATGATAAATTCAGTCGTTATAATTTCTTCAATCGGTACTTTAACCGGGTCTATATTTGAAAACCATTTAACATGTGCTTTAACAACAAGAGGGGTACCTAGAATTCCTAATAATCCAAATAACACAATTTGCTTTACTCTATTCAAAAAAAGAACCTCCAGTACAACAAGGATGAGTCGATACTAGTATGTGTAAGAAGTACTTATTTATAATAAAATCAAATTTCTTATATACAAAACCTGAAAGAAAACTAAATTATCGGTAGCTAAGCTATATCTATAAATGGTACTCCTTGCTAACCAAAGGACAAAATAAATAATCTACACATCACTGACCAACTTCATTATTCTTACATGATATGATATCATGAACGAAAAACGAGATGAGGTAGTGAAATTGTTATTATTACAAGTTACGACTGGTATCAATACTGGAGACATAATATTTCAGCTGTTTTTCATGTTAGTAGTCATTTCGATCCCAGTATTCATCATTTTTCTTTTGGTACAAAATAAAAAAAATAACAGGCTTAAGAGAATTGAAGAAAAATTAGATAGAATAGATTTTGAACAAAAAAATGAAAAGTGACTACTTTAGAAGTCAAGATAACGAACAAATGAATCAACTTAGATGACCCTTTTTTTCTTGCTGGTGAAAAAATCAGTCCGATTAAGATCTATGATTTATAAAGCTTTCATGGATAATTTTTATGTAAACTAAAACACATTTTGTAGTTTTAAACAACGTTCGATTATATAAAAAAGCTTGATTATTTATTACGAATGAAATTTTATAAAACTATCAACTGAATGTAACTATCAGAAAATATACTATTATTTAAATAACCGAAATAGAGATGGACGTTTAATAAGAGAAAGTGTTTTTAGCGCTTTCTTTTTACTATTATCATAACTGTATAACACTACCGTAGGGGTTTCTCTTATTTAAATATGCCTGACCTGCACTTTCCCCTTTTGAAACATCGAGACCAACGACTGGTTTCATTTTAAATCTCATCCACAAATATTAGCACTACTAGAAAACAATTAGTGTAAATCAAAAAAGGAGGATATGACTTGCATAAAAAGAAATATTTCGTTCTAAAGCTATTCATGCTAGTAATCGGAATAATTTTATTATTCTTTCTACCAGTAGGTCAAAAGCATTTTGTGTTTATAGTTCCTATTGTTTATTGGGTAATCTTTTACACTTGGATATATTTTGTGAAAAAAATTAGAGGATATAATGATTGACCTTTACTCAAAAATTAGGAGCATTCTTCAAAAAGAAGGATTGTTTCGACGATCCATTGCTAGATTATCTAACAAGCAGAGGAGTTTATTTATGAAGTGCAACTAATTAAGCAATATGATGTGTTAGAGGGTTATTTTATGAATTAAGAAGACTTTCAGTTATTTGAAGCTGCGAATTAGAAATAATCTATCGAATGTAAGAAAGGCTGTGAAGTTCATTGAAAGTATATAAAGCAATGCTATTTGATTTAGATGATACCTTACTTAATAGGAATAAGGCAGTAGATAAAATGTTCTCAATTATTTTAGAAAAGTTTTATGAGGATGTTAAACATTCAGTAAAAAATAAAATGTTGCAAAAATTCAGAGAATACGATAGTAGATGCTATGGTAATAATGATAAAACTATAGTTTTAGAATCAATTTTTGATGAATTTCCAGCAAAATATAGATTGTCACGCAATGACATGCAAGATTTTTGGAATAATAATTTTCCACAATGTTTTTCTATACACCAAAATACTATAAATATCATAAATACCATAAAGATGCATGTTAAAGTTGCAATTATAACAAACGGCTCAACTCAGAGACAAAAAGCTAAAATAATGAACACTAATTTAAATAGTTGTTTTGATGTAATCATTATTTCTGAAGAAGTGGGAATTAGTAAACCTGACAAACGTATATTTGAATTAGCATTAAATGTGCTTAATGTACAACCGGAAGAAGCATTATTCGTTGGAGATGACCTAGAAAAGGATATTGATGGTTGTCAAAATGCAAATATAAAGGGCATATGGTTCAATCCTCATATGATCACGAATGATACCGAAATAATACCATATGCCGAGATCAATTCTTTTGATAGATTAATAAGTTATTTTACATAAATAGAAGTTATCTTTCTTCGAAATTTTTTATAAAATGAGTAAAAACATTTTGGAGAGATAAATTGCCATATTCTAAATATATTTGAATTTGCGATTAGACCCGAATTGGAAAAAAAGGTTTCATCAGACTGGTTTACAAACTAGTTTATCAGGCTTTCTATCAATGAGATTAAATTCAAGAAAACGTTAAAGTAAATATGTCCAGATTTAAGAGGTCACGTTAAATTGATCGAAAATAATTTTCATATTACTTTAAGGGTTGTGCTTTCGATTTATAAGATTAACGGGTGATAATTACTGAAGATCAGCCAAACTTCTCTTGCTTGCTTCCTCTTGAATAATTATAATACCTTTAATGGTATTATAATCAAAATTCTATTATATAGGAGGGTTTGTCATGGGGAAATATCTTAATTTGAAAATATTCTCTTACTAGTGGCGAAGGCTGCTATTTAGAGAATAAAAGAATAAACAATCCTTTTAGCGGTCTTTGCTATTTCTTATTAGTACACTATAGGAAAGCAGGGACAATCATGGGATATAAAAAAGCAGATGATGTGTTGCCAAAAGAATTAGTGATGTTAATTCAGAAATTCTTTGATGGCGATTATTTATATATACCAAGGAAAAGAGGAAATAAGCTTTCTTGGGGAGAAAAAAATGGGACAAGGAAAGCCCTTAAAGATAGAGATAGAAATATTTATTATAACTACATTAATGGAGCAACAAAGGGGCAACTAGCTAAAGCGAACCATCTATCTATTAAAAGTATTGAAAGAATTATTTCAAAGGAAAAAGAATAAGTTCCTTCAATTGTGTCTTATGTTATCTATTTACATAAGACTTTTTTTATTGCTGTCTCAACTTTCCTACATAACCGTTTATTAGGAAGCGTTGTGCGTAGAACTGGTATAGAATGGGTGTAAGTAAATAGAGAGGCTGATGACTCATGAGTTATAAAATTAGGAAAAGAACAATAGAAGATGTCAATGAATTCATTACTTGGACTTATGAGGGAGTGTATTCTTTTTATGATAATAATATTCAAGCGGAAAAAATTAATGGATTCCTTCAAAGTATAAATACTGATAATTTTTTTTCAGTCATTGATCATCAAGGTGAATTAATTGGAAATTGTGAATTCTTTAATGTTGGGGAAGCCCAGGAAGAAGTAATAGCTGTTGGTGTTCAAATGAAACCTTCTATGACTGGAAAAGGAAACGGATTAAGGTTTATACAAGCAATCATAGAACAGGGAAGAGAACTTATAGGGTATAACCACCTAGAGCTTGCAGTTGTTGAATTTAATAAGCGTGCAATAAAAACTTATGAAAAGGCAGGATTTAAAAGAAAGGGAAACTTTCAAAACAGAATAAGAGGTGAAAACTATAAGTTTATCATAATGGAAAAGGATTGGTGAGTTTAGTCCTTATTCAAAAAAAATAGCTCTATTCAGCAATAACAGAAGGCACTAGTCCAGATCAGGATTAGTGCCTGTATTGTTGGCGTGCCCAGGTAAGCCGTTAATTGCAAACTGGTGAAAGTCCAGTCTAGGTAAAAACTAAGTCGCCTAGTAGCTAACAGGCAACTAGTGGAGAAATCCTAAGGTTGAAGCCCTGTGATCCAAGTTACAGGTTTAACATAAAGTGAATCTTGCCGCTTCGTCAAGGCAACCTGGGAACAGGACCAAGAGAAGTCGAGCCTTGCAACAAAGGGAGAAGATCATGTAAGGTGTATTGAACTAGGAACAACACCGAAGAATCATTAGGGGTATGGGGAGCGACATATAAAGAAAGTAGTTAACGGAACTGGGGAGACCCAATTTTACCCTCAGTGAGGAGAGAGAAAGACTATAAGCATTAGCGAAATGGCGGTCTGTAAAGAGGGAGTCGGAGGAGGTCTTAGTACCAATGATTATCATAACAACACAACGTGGCATAGGGAAGGACCTCTACTTTTTCATGTGTTGAAGGAGGTAAGAGTGAGTGAATGCTATAAAATTAGCTAACTACACCGATGTGAAAGCTCAAGAACTTTGGAAAACACTATATCTTTGTGCCAAGGATAATCCGAAACGTAGGTTTCATGTATTATCTGATAAGGTATATCGTCCTGATATATTGCTAGATGCATAGAATCGTGTGAAAAGGAAGAAAGGTAGTGGTGGGATAGACGGTCAAACGATTGAAGAAATCGTTATAAGTTACGGTGAAAGGGAATTTCTAGACGAGTTATATATTCAATCAAAAGGAGATAAATACAATCCTAGTCCCGTAAAGAGAACATATATTCCAAAAGAAAATGGAAAGAAAAGACCTTTTGGAATTCCAACTATATAGGATAGAGTCGTTCAAATGGCTACAAAGATGGTTATTGAGCCAATTTTCGAAGCTGATTTCCAAGAATGCACGTTTGGTTTTCGTCCAAAAAGGATTGTACACCAAGCTAGGGCTAGTATAAGCGAAGCAAGCAAAAGCAGTTCTTGGGTACTTGATGTCGATATTCAAGGATATTTTGATAACATCAACCAAGAGAAATTGATAAAATTAGTTGTGCAGAAAATAAGTGACCGTAGAATCCTAAAAAAAAAGATTACTTAAATTTTTTAATATTTACTTAGCAACAAATTAATGGTTTGGGAGTGATTAAACTGACAAATATATGTTTAGTAAGACATGGTGAAACAGAATGGAATAGAATAGGGAAACTACAAGGGAGAACGGACGTTCCGTTAAATTCAACGGGAATAAAACAGGCAGAGGAATGTAGTATGTTCTTATCCGATTATAATTGGGATGTTATTATCACAAGTCCATTAAAAAGGGCTAAAAAAACAGCAGAGATAATAAATATCAAATTAAGATTACCATTTTTTGAAATGGAAGAGTTTCTTGAAAGAGGCTATGGGGATGCTGAAGGAATGGATATGAAGGAAAGGCTAAATAGATTTCCAGATGGAATTATTCCGAAGAATGAAGATATGCATTCTCTAAAACAGCGTGTAATGGAGGGGATAAAAAATATAAATGAAAAATTTCCAAATAAGAAGGTAATTCTTGTAGCTCACGGTGCTGTAATTAATTCCATATTAGCTACTTTATCTGATGGTAAAATTGGTTCAGGAAAAACGAAGTTAATCAATGCCTGTATTAGCAATATTCATTTCAATAATAATGATTGGAGTATAATGGATTATAATCAAGTAACACATCTTTCACAATATAATGAAAAACGGGGATTTTAGTTTATTTTCCTAGGTGCATTTCTTTAATAAGGGATGTTTTTTCTTATGCTATAAGCTTGGATATCTAGAATGGTATTACTAGAAGGGGAGTCAAATGTGATTAAAGCTATTATTTTTGATTTGGACAATACATTGATGAATAGAAATGAAGCATTTAATAAGTTTGCTTACAAACTAATAGATAAGTATATTTATTTTTCTATTGAAAATGAACGAAAAAAAGTACACGAAATACTAAGGATTGCTGACAGAGATGGCTATAGAAGTAAAGAAGAAATTTTTCAGGAATTATCTACAATTTTACCATGGAAATATAGACCAAGTATTGATGAATTTATATCTTTTTGGTTTTCAGAATTTCCTAAATTTTCTGTGCCGATGGAGAACGCATTAGAAGTAATAAAAGAGTTTAAAAGAAGGAATATAAAGCTTGGAATAATTACTAATGGTTCGATTCAAACCCAACATTCTAAAATAGACTGCTTAGGAATAAGAAAATATTTTGATGATATTATTGTTTCTGACGAAGTAAAAATTCATAAACCGAATACAAACATTTTTAAAATATCACTTGAAAGACTGGAGGTTTTACCACAGGAAGCATGTTATATTGGAGACCATCCAATTAATGATATAAAAGGTGCCACTGAAGCAGGTATGAAAGCTATTTGGTTGAAAGGTTTTCGAGAATGGGATGACTCTTTGGTGGAACCTGAAATGGCAATAGACAATCTTAAAGAATTATTAGAATTGGTTTAATAGTATTATAGGGTTTTGAACTAATTATTATTTTCCGAAAAATAATGGTAACAAAAGATAGTATATAAATAATTGTGCTTGAACTAAACGAACAGGTGCTCATTTACATAAAAGGAAATATTACGAGCAGATGTAATTCAGGATGCTATTCTAAAAGCAAACTAGAGATCAGTTGCAGTTTGCTTTCCCAACGGTTTGACCTGACTATATTCTTTGGACACATCCAGACCTATGACTGGATTCATACACTATTTCCTCCTGGATTCAATCCTGCCGGTAACCCCTAAAAAACCTTCAAGGAGTGTTATAGCTTCGATGTTTTACGAGTTCAGAGTTCCAACCATCCTCAAACACAATTAGTGGGCGAACAGTTTAGGTTACAGGATTAAGCACCACGAATGAAGACGTTCTACCCCGGCTAACGTAATAAAAAAACCATAGAAAAGAGCACGAATGTTCCTAAATGAGAATAAGGGCGCTATACCCCTTTTACTCATTTAGGTTACCATTCCAACTGGCGGTAAAGTAACAAAACAGCTAGTAAGAGATTGGTTCAACTAACCACCAGAAAAGTTCACTGATGGAAGTTTTACTGTTATTCAGACCCCGATTAGCTGGGCGGTGGAGCCGGATTACTTAGCACATCGTAATAAGATACAATTAAAAACTTAGATTTTCTTGTTCATTGAAAAAAGGTCAACCATAATATTCTGGCTGACCTTATCATACGAAAGGGTGCGGTTGTTGAACATTGTAGCTTCCCTAAATTATTTAAGTATAGGGGAGTTAAACAAAAAGTATATGATAAAAAGGGAACTTCCAGTTTAATGGAGTTCCCTTTAGTGTATCAGAGCAAACATAATTGCTAACCATTTTGTCATTATTTGCTTATATCGCTATTGTAACATCTAATGTCGTGAATTATAAGACTATTATTTCAAGGAATTGTCTATTACCATTAATTTGAAATGGACAGGGGGAGAAGGATGAAATTTGAAAATCTATATTACAAGAGACCAGACATTGAGGAATTTGAAGGAAAAGTTCTTCAGCTTTTAGAAAGATTCAAAGTTAGTGATTCCCATTTGGAACAGTTAGAATTAATTGATCAAATCAACTCTCTTCGTGCTGATGTATTAACGATGCTCACTATTGCTCAGATTAGGAGTCACTTAGATACTTTAGATGTAAAATATCAAAAAGAGCAAAAGTATATCAATCAAAACTGGCCAACATATGAAAAAGTAGTAGCTTTATTTCATGAACACCTTTCGGATTCTCCTTTCAAAGATGAAATCAAAAAGAATTTTGGAGAACAATTAGTTAACCTAGCTGGTGTGTCACAAAGAACAGTTAGTCCAGAAATTATTGAGGACTTAATCAAAGAGAATAACCTAATAAGTGAATACACAAAATTGATGGCCAATTCAACCATTGAATTCAGAGGAGAGAAGAGCACCTTTTCACAATTAGAAGCAAAATTGTTTTCTTCGGATCGTACAATTAGAAAACAAGCCGGTGAAAAAAAGTACGAGTTACTCGGCCACCTAGAATATAAGATCGATCAGATTTTCGATAAATTAATTAAAGTAAGAACCACCATAGCAAAGAAGCTCGGGTATGATTCCTTTGTGGAGCTTGGTTATGCCAGGCTATCAAGAGTCGATTATAAACAATTCGAGGTAGAAGTTTTCAGGGAGCTAATCTTAAAATACATCGTCCCTATTGCAGAAAAAACCAGAGACAAACAACTAATCAGATTGGGTCTAGAGAAGATGACTTTTTACGATGAAGATATTCGTTTCAGTTCGGGCAATCCTGTCCCAAAAGGGGATAGTAAATGGATCGTATCTAATTTTGAAGAGATTCTCAATGAAATCTCTTTGGAAGCTGGGGAATTCTTCAAATCAATGTGCACCAGTCATCTAATAGACATAATTCCTAAAGAGGGGAAAGCGAGAGGATCTTACGCTACTTATTTATGTAATGAAAAAAAACCATATATTTTTGCGAATATGAATGGTACGAGAAAAGATATTAAAGTGCTAAGCCATGAATTTGGACACGCCTGGCAAATGTATCTATTTAATCAACATAACTCCATCCCGGAATATATACTGCCTACAAAAGAAGGTTGTGAGATCCATTCTATATCGATGGAATTCCTTATTTGGCCCTATTTGGAGAAAGTATTTGGTGAGGATGCTGACAAGTATAGATTTGCTCATCTTGAAGATGCCTTATTTTCAATGCCTTATAGGGCTGCAATTGATGAATTTCAACATTTCATCTATAAAAATCCTTCATTATCGTATTCAGATAGAAAAGAAATTTGGACTGAAATTGAGTGCAAATATATGCCTTACAAGGCAAATTACGATCATCCGTATTTAAAGAGAGGATCTTATTGGCAGCAACAAGCACACCTATTTACCTCCCCCTTTTACTATATAGACTATGCCCTTGCCCAAATGTGTGCTTTACAGATATGGTGCAATGCACAAACAAATGAGCCAAAGGCTTGGAAAGTATATATGGACCTTTGTAATCTGGGTGGAAGTAAATCATTTCTGCAATTATTAGAACAGAGTGGTATTACCTCACCATTTGAAGAGGAGGGGTTCATTTTTATAACGGGTTTAATCGAATTATGGTTGGAATCGAACGAAAAAAATATTAAATAATCGAGTTAAAGGAAGCACCTATTTGGTCGCATGCATCTCTTATTCAATAAATTGAAGCTGTAAAGAGAAGAAGAATGTTGAAAGGCTGTTGTATACCGATTTGGTGGACATATCTATATTCAATATGGAAAACGTATAAGTGGTATTTTCGCTGAATATTAGAATAAGACTTTTGTTAAGGTTAACGAAAATTATATAAACAAAATGATGTAGACGCCCCTTATTTTCAAGAAGAGTTATTTTTATTATTCTACATAAAGAAAATGCTAATTAATATTCTACTCGATTTTAATTGGATGATATTGTTAGGAGAATTAAATTGTATCTATATTAATTTTTTAAAAAAACATATTAAATAAATGGTGATACCTAAAAGTAAAGGCAATACTGAATGAATTCAAAAATAGATAATATCTATTTTTGAATATAAAAAGTTTTGGAAGATGAATTATTTTGATATTTTACTGCGAAGGAAATAGGTATAAATGCCTGTTCCGTCGATCTTGTTTAACCTTTATAATAATAAAATATCCTACTAATGGACTAAATAGTGTTCCTGCTGTCAATTTTATTCCTGTAAATTAGAGGTTATAAGTATATGCTCCTACCTTCTTTACTAATACGCCTTAATCAAAATAGACCCAACTCTTGTTTAGGGCTGTTTATTATTTAATAGGAATAAGAGAAAGGTGACTTAACAAAAAGGTTCGGCATGCAGAATATGACCTACTCATTAGTGAGAAAAAATATCACTGCCAGCACTGTTACCCCAAGGACCATTATGTATTAAAGCTCTAGTTGACAGAGGGTATATAGCAACTATGATGGACATAGATTATTTGCATAACACCACCAGCACCTCGTATTTTAGAAGAATCAAGAGTCTTACTTGTAAGTATTCATGGAAAGCAAAGTTGTTTATTAGTGGATATGGTTAGAGAAATTCTTGAATTGAATGAAGGGGAAATAAGACTACTTTCAGAGTTTATCAAACTGTAACTTTTCTAGAAGGTGTTGTTCATCATGCAACGAGATGGATCTCTATTCATAACTTGAGGATTTATTTGACTCTTTAGTTAATAACCCTAATGTAGCACCAGGAGAAGTAGTATAGGACAAACAAATAATTCATTGAGGTGAAAAGAATTGAAGCTGACATTAAAATTAGGTACAAAAATAAATCTAATCGTATTAGGAATTATACTTATATTATCTACTGTAATAGGTATTGTGGTTAATCAGGACATTACAAAAGGTGTTAAAGAATTTGCGGTTGAAAAAGCAAAGGGGGACCTAGCTTTAGCCTATAGATACGTTAATAATAAATACCCAGGTGAATGGGAAATAAAAAATAATCAGTTGGTTAAGGGAACAACTGTGATGAATGCTAATTTTATTTTAGTAGATAAAATTGGAGAAGACACGGGTGATACTGTAACTATATTCCAAGGTGATACCCGAATTGCCACTAACGTTATGAAAGATGGAAACCGAGCTGTAGGAACACAAGCTTCTCCGGAGGTTGTGAATGCTGTATTGAAAAAGGGAGAGAACTTTTATGGAGAAGCAGATGTAGCTGGTAATAAATATCAAACGGCTTATATGCCAATTAAAAATTCAGGTGGAGAAGTAATTGGGATATTTTATGTTGGGGCATCTGAAGCGATCATTAACAGTATCCTATCTTCATTTTTAGTTAAGTTTTTATCACTATTGGTTATAATGATTGGTCTTTCTGTTTTGGCGGTCTACATGTTTACATGGAAATTGAAAAAGAGGCTGTCCACTATAACGGAAGCTCTAGAATTAGCTGGTAACGGAGATTTTACGTCAGTCGTTCATGATGACGCAGGAGACGAATTAAGTACTTTGACTTCAAGTTTTAATAAAATGGTAACTAATCTTAAAACGATGATGCATGAAGTCATTTCAACCTCTGAATTAGTTGCTTCATCTTCAGAGGAGCTAACTGCAAGTGCAGAGCAAACTAGCAAAGCCACCGAAACCATTACAGAATCAATTCAGCAAGTCGCTACTGGGGCAGAACATTCAACTATCAGTATCCAAGAGAGTGCAACAGCTTTAGAAGAAGTAACCAAGGGTGTTCATTCAATTGCGGAAAATATTTCAGTTGTTTCAGAAGTAAGTTCTCAAGCGACTGAAAAAGCAAAAGAAGGCGGAAAATTTGTAGATAATACGGTTAAACAAATTAATGAAATAAGTCGTTCAGTTACACAAAGTGGAGAGGTGATTAAAACTTTAGATAAGAGATCACAAGAAATTGGAGAAATTACAAAGGTCATTTCAGGAATTGCCGAACAAACAAATCTATTAGCTTTAAATGCAGCCATCGAGGCAGCAAGAGCTGGCGAGCATGGTAAAGGATTTGCAGTTGTTGCGGATGAAGTCCGAAAGTTAGCCGAGCAGTCTCAGATATCCTCATCACAAATTTCAAATCTCATAAAAGAAATTCAGCAGGATATGGTGCTCTCAAACCAATCTATTGAACAGGTATCTATAGATGTTAAAGATGGGTTAAACATTGTAAGACAAACAGAAGTAAACTTTAAGGAAATTTATCAATACATGGAAAAACTTTCAGGGGAAATTAATGATATGGCGGCTACTGCAGAGGAGGTTTCTGCAAGCACTCAGGAGGTTTCTGCCACAGTAGTAGGTATCACAACCATTTCGAATGAGACTTCCATACATTCTCAAAATGTAGCAGCATCTGCAGAAGAACAGCTAGCTTCAATGGAGGAAATTTCAGCTTCGGCATATTCATTATCTAAATTAGCTGAGGATTTACAAAAACTAATAAGCAAGTTTAAGGTATAAAAACCACACATACAACCATCCAAGTATAGTCGTGTCGTTATTTACGTTGAACCCTATTATAATAATAGTCTTCGATTAATGAGATATTTTTTTATATCTAAAAGGTGAACCCAGTAGATACTAGGTTCACCTTTTGTCTAGACTTTTTTCTGTGGCTCGGCTATCATAGCAATAAGTTATTTTAAGCCTGTAGCTTTGCGTCCTTACCTTACGATTATATTTGCATTTCTTTTTTTGATAATTGTTCCATAATGCATTCTATAACCTCTCTAAGTGAATGTAATTAATTGGAATATAATGTAACTGGAACTTCAACTACAAAAGAAGAAATACTTTCAGCATCAGACGTAGATACGATATTTCCACAAGGAGTATTTTATCGTAACGGACTAAGGATTAAAAGTGGAGCAAAACAGGATTATGGTACAATAAGTGTAGAAAAAAGCTTCTCTACAACTGAATATGACGGGGATTGCAAATATACGATTGAAACTAGTGTTTCTGTAAAATATAAAGATGGAACCACAGATACAGACAGTAACATAAGAATTCTTTACATAGATACTATTATTAGCAATTAGAAAAATTACAACAATTGATAAACAAATACTATTGATAAATTTCTTCAAACAGTTCACTCACAGAAGCAGCAGTTTCTAATAGCGATTCTTATATTGATATCAATGTTTTGGGTTCTTCCTATAATGTGGATTATAGTTCAACAACTGAAACATATGGTTATATGAACTCTGTATCGGTTTCTTCTCATGTATACTTTAACAGTGTAAAATAAGTTGCAGAAACAAATACAACCTATAATTCTAACAAATCTTCAATAAATGAAAATGAAAATGGAAAAATCCTTCACTCTTAAAGGCACATGGGAAGTAGTTGGATTTCATTTGGATAGTAGCATGAGTTCATCAGAAGCGACTACAAGTTATGATTCAATATACTGGGATGCAATAGGTTATTAGAGGAGGAAAAATGATGAAAAAGAAATTAATTATTGGTGGTATTACAGTGGCAGTACTTCTAAGTGCTGGTGCAGCTTTTGCAGATGATGTAAAGCACAATGCATTTAAGGAACCGCAAAACGAGGAACAAGAGGCAATTAAAGAACGGATCGATAGTGCAAATTCAGAGTTTATGGATAATGTTAATCAGGATGTATTAGAAACGTTTGATTTAAAATTAGACGATTATGAAAAGCTTGACAATCAAGACTTATATGAGGATGATACATACAAAGATCTTCATGGAGTATTATTTGAAGTAATGATGTCACAAGAAGATGGAGATATTAAACCGACTGTATATGTTAAGGGAAATATAGCATATATATTAGAAAAGAAGGCAGATGGCACAAACATTTTACATGAGTATAAAAAGTTAGATGGTAAAGGCGGTAAATGGAAGAAAGAATCGAAAAAAGAAGAAAAAGGGGAAAAGATTAAACACCCTCTTGATAAGTAACGTTTAATTAAAAATTCAGATTTAGTCAAAGAAATATTTATCAGAGCATAGTACCTTTAAAGGTACTATGCTCTTTTTCCTTTTGGATATAAAAGCAATAGCACTTAAACATGTTGAAGGTTAGTCTAAGGATTAGGCATCTTCTTTTTTGTCAGCATATCTAAACCGTCTAAAAAAAGAACAATAAAAAGGAGATGAGAAAATGCATCCTATTCTAGAGAAATTTGAACAGGTTCCACTACTAATAAAACAAGATAGAAATGAAACAGAAAATAAGTTACTGACCTGCTGCCCTCCCCTTTAAGGATATCAAAGGATCCCCCAATCTTCATCTTGTCGTAACCGCTCTTTAAAAAATGATACCAGTAGTCCTACTTGTTCTAAATCGTTTCCATTTTCAACTTCATAAACCTCTAAAATATACTCGGTTGTTTCCCTCTAAAGGATACTGAGGACCTAGGTAGGAAGAGAGCGGAGCGGGAAAGGAAAAGAAAAGAAATAAAAAAATAGAATATCAGCACCGAACAAGGGGGAGAACGACTCTCAAACGGCGCTCCCAAATCCAAAAACATTTAAAAGAAAGGACATTACAATCTTTATTTTAAGGCAACACATTATATTTGTAAAAAAATCACCTACAATGTCAAGACGTTGTTATCCAATATAAGGAATTTGGTGTTATCATATCATTGAGGAGCTATGACAATCATTTGAATATAGTAATCTAAAAATATTGATCTCCTATTTATATACGTTTTTTAATACATTTAATAAGAATGCGTAGGAATTCAATGATGGGTATGAATGTAGGAGGAGGGATATTACATGAAAGAAAATAAGGATATCAATGATGAAAAATCTGGAAGGTGGTTGATAGATTTTTTACGACAAGTTTGCAATCATTCATGACTGGTAAAGCCAACCAAGTTAAGCAAACCTTTAAATATCTTACAAAGACAGTTATATTTTGGGAGTAATTTTTGCCGCTTGTTCGTTTACAATCGTTATTTACTTCCTATCATAAAATTTTTTATTTATAATGAGGATCGTATTACCTACATATCCTAATAAATAGCAAGATAGAGGCAAGACAGTTATTGGATGGTTGTCCTGATGAATGATCTAAGGAGACAATTGCTATTCAAAGATATTTCCTTACGGATTTAGCAGACGATTTTATAGGTTCGAACAACAGAGAAGAAATAATCTTTATTGCCAATCAAATGGCCGAGTTAATGAGTGAGTTTGTGTTAAGAACGAATAGAAAATGGGTAGGATCCTCTAAATGGTTAATTCGTTCACTAAGAGAATTTGATGCTACGTTTTCCATGGATTTTGTAGAAGCATTTGATACTTTTTATCAAAAAAATGACAAAGCCAAAATTATTGACTTAGTTGATCTAATATTACGTCCTTATGGTGGAAGATTATTTGACGGATTCTCAATTGGAAAATAAGAATATTGTCAATTACACTAGGTAGGATGGAGTAATCAAAATACATATTCGAAAGGAGTTCATCAAATGAATCCATATAAAACACGTGAAGAGGTACCAGTTCATGAAACGTGGAGGTTAGAGGACATATATGAGGACATACAAGCTTGGGAAAAGGATTATAAACAGGTGGAAGAGCTTACTGATCAGGTAAAGAGCTATGATGGTAACATAAATAGCGGTGAATCTTTATTACGCTATTTAAAGCTTGAAGAACAAATGGGTTATTTGTATAGAAAGCTGTTCGCATATGGGATGCTTCTCTCTGATCTTGATACCCGAGTTACTTCATCCCAAGCTCTTCGTGATAAAGCAAGTCACCTTGGACAAAAAGTAAGCTCAGCCCGGTCATTCTTTATGCCATATCTTTTAAGTTTAGAAGAGGAGTTATTAAGGAAGTATATCTCAGAAACTGTAGGTCTTGAATACTTTGAGAAAGAGCTGTATGAAGCATACCGTTACAAAAAACATGTTTTATTAAAAGAACAGGAAGAAGTACTAGCATTAATGGGTGAAGCATTATCTGCACCGAGTAAAATATTTGGAATGATCAATAATGCCGATATTAAGTTTGGTGACGTAACAAGTGATAGTGGAGAAAAGGTAGAACTAACTCGTGGTATGTACGCAAAACTCATTAAAAGTGAAGATAGGGAGAAACGGAAGGAAGCATATGAAGCCTATTACAGACCGTATAAGGCCGCTCAAAATACAATTGCATCAACATTAGCTTCTGCGATTAAAAACAATGTAGTGACCTCAAAACTTAGAAGGTACTCTTCGGCCCTTGAAAAGGCATTATTTTCAGATGCAGTTCCAAGTGAAGTTTATGAAAACCTAATACAAGTGACAAAAGACAACATTGAGCCCATGCACAAATATACAAGAATCCGAAAAGAGATTTTAGGTGTAGATAAACTCCGAACGTATGATTTAAATGTCCCGCTCGTTCAAGGTGTGGAAAAGGACATCCCTTATGAGGAAGCTTACGATATTATGTTAAAAAGCCTAGCTCCACTTGGGGATGATTACATATCTAATTTAAAAAAATTTAAGGAACAAAGATATTTTGATGTGAGGGAGACCCCCGGTAAACGTTCAGGAGCTTATAATATGGGTTTATACGGTGTACATCCATATGTTTTATTAAATCATCAAGACGATATTAGGAGCTTATTTACACTCACACATGAAAGTGGTCATGCGATGCATTCCCATTACAGTAGCAAGCATCAACCTCATATCACTGCAGGATATTCAATATTTGTAGCAGAGGTTGCATCAACTGTTAATGAGATTTTACTAATTAGGTACTTGCTCAAAACGACAGAAGAGGTTCAGATGAGAAAGTATTTATTGAACTATTTTATGGAAAGCTTTAAAGGAACATTGTTTACACAAGTGATGTTTGCAGAATTTGAAAAGCGTATTCATGAGAAAGCAGAAAATGATGAACCCCTAAATGTAGATGTGTTTAATTCGATATATAAAGAAATTTTTGCTATTTATAATGGTAAAGATCTTGTTCTTGATGATGAAGTAAAGTACGGTTGGGCTCGTATTCCACATTTTTATCGCCCATTCTATGTATATAAATATGCGACAGGATACATATCTGCAATCCAAATTGCTGATAAAATACTAGAGGGAGATCAGCAAACACTTGAAAACTATTTATCCTTCTTAAAAAGCGGGAGCTCAGATTATCCACTAGAACTATTAAAAGCAACAGGTGTAGATTTAAGGAAACCTGAGCCAATCCAACATGCCTTAAAGATATTTAGTGACTTAGTTGACGAATTTGCTTCTATTTAAATCTTGATGTTAGTAGGTATATATAAATATGTACCTACTTCAGTTTGACGACAAAAGGCATCCGAAATAACCTTATTCGGATGTCTTTTTAGTATTTCAATGGATTATCTGTTGTTTCCAAACCTCTACTGTGATCTGCTTTATGGCTTTGCTGACTTTGCCTTGGGCTGCTTGCCTTCATTTTTAAGGATTCATGGTAGCGAATAAATAAAATATTACTTCTTGTATATTCTAAAATGTAAGGGAGGATGTAAATAATGAAATCTTATCAAATTAAACACATGATTATTGATGAGGAAAATTACGGTGAAGAAACGGTTACGACTGAGTTTTTATATAACCTCAGGCAATACAGTATATCGTTTGTAAAATCAGATCTTGAAGTAATCAATACCTGGCTTCTTGATGGAGAATCGTCTGTTCCAGCTGAGCTATCAGAGCATGTAATTGAATCAATAAAAGAAGAAGTAAGAAGTAGAATCTAGATTCATTCTAGATTTTTCAATTTTTTATTAGGGAGTATAATTTTCTAGTGTTTTCCTTCTACGATGTTCTTAGATGTAGTCTGGATCCAGCTCCTAGCCAAGATGAAATGGCGACGATCTTTTCTTTTCATTCTACTCGAGGTCAAATAACTCTAGGAGAATAAAAGGGAAAGGGACCTTAGCCTTTTGGCCTGATTCATCTAATTGTCTTGTCTATCTATTACATAACATAGGGACTATCTTATTACGAAGGAACAGATGCAGTGGATAAAAAGTGCGATATACAAAACGGTTGACCTTTATTTGTTTATACTTTTCTTGATTTAATATTACGATTGTCCCCAACATACTAAGTAGCTGAATAGATGACCAATCAAAAAAACTCCATACAGCATTATGTAGAAGAAAATGCCCCAATAGTTGATGGTATCCATGATAATTTCGTAAATTCCATATTCTGCTAATTCAGAAATAATACTTATCACTATGGAAACCGGAACCCATATATACCATTTAGTTACATCTACTACCCAAAGTATGATTAATGAATAAAAGAGAGTAAAAATAACATTTAAAGTCAGACTATTAAAAGCCAAAACATAGGGGATTTGTGAAATTATCATAAGAGTTGCAAGACGTAGCATGCAACTTTTCATACTATGTGTAAAGCGATATCCTTGAGTAAGAGCAAAACAATAGATAGGAAACGCTAATCGACCTATATAGCGAAATAATTTATGTTCAGGAAAAAAGATTACCCCAACATGATCGATAAACATACTAACCATCCCGCAATCATTTCTAGCATTTCATTTCCCCTTCCTATTATGATAACACTTTTCCATTTTTGTCCTTTACAATACTATATAGCATCATTCAAAATCGTAAGTGAACACCTTCTTTTTAAAGAAATGCCCCAAATGAAAGATTTTATTATCCATGATCTATAAGAAGGAATTCAAGTGAATAAGTGTTGAAAAAGGTATTTTTGTAGGGATAGGGAAGTGTAGTTAATGAATCAACAAAAGCATATGAATCATGTTGTAATCGATTTACATAGTGATTGTGAGAATTGTTTTAGTCTGTGCTGTGTAGCTTTACCATTTGCAAAGTCTGCAGATTTCGCTAATGATAAAAGTAGTGGCATACCATGTGATAATCTTCAGAATAATTATCGTTGCAGGATACACAAGGATTTACGTGAAAAAGGATTTAAAGGGTGTACGGTTTATGAATGTTTTGGGGCTGGACAGAAGGTTTCTCAATTCACGTACATTTATACATACGAAAGAATGGGAGGCTCTATGAATATTTGAAACAGAGAAAAAACAACAAGCTACCTATTTGCAAGACTTGATCTTGGTATAGGTAGCTTGTTATAGGCAACAAATGATAGATTTTTTAAGCCGGTTTCACTTGATTACTAGTAGAATCTGAAAGCTGCTTACGACCTTCGAGTTCTGGAATAATTGTTGCGTAAATAAATACACCAGCCATTCCTATAGCTAACAATAGGATGGACATCCATATAGAAGGTAGAAATGCACTTAATGTTACGAATAGAGAAGAAACTAACATAGCACCATTAAAAGTTAAGCCATTTATGGCCATATATGTGCTTCTTGATTCTGCCGGTGGAATAGAAGCTAAGTAGGCATGTTGTACTGGTACCTTGATTACTTCACCTATGGTTGTAAATAACATAAAGGCAAATAATACCCAAATGTTATTAAAATATGATATAGCAGAATATCCAATAACATACATGGCAGATCCGACAATGAGTACATTTCCATCCTTAAACTTTGTAATCATTTTAGCAGCAAATATAGATGTTAGTACAACTAGAATGGTATTCTCTGTACGAAGGAATCCAACCATGTTTACTCCATCGATTTGCCACAAGAAAAAAGTTTGGAGGGGCATTTCATTCGTAAGTCGAATGGCCATATAATTCGTTAAGCTTAATTCTAATGTGAATATTAATAGTCCCGCAAGAACATACATAACAAACAGACGATCTTCCAAAACTTTTCCATAACTTTTGAATATCCCTCTTGGATATAAACTTGGTTTAGTATCTTGTGTTGGAGTGAAGCTTTCCTTTATGAAAAACACTACTAATACTGATACTAGGAAGGCAACTGATGCAGTTGCAACAAACAATTCAAATAGATGTGTTTTAAAGAAAAACCCTCCTACAATTGCACCAAGGGCAATTGACAAGTTTGTAGCCCAATACGTTATAGAGTACATAAGCTTTCGTTGCTCTGGCGTTGATACATCAATTAACATGGCTTGATTTGCAGGGCCTGCTAATCCCCAGCAAATACTGTTAATTGTCATCATGAAGAAGGTTAAGAGCGGTAGTTCAAACCAAGCAGAGTTAGCAAGTGCCATCGTAGCAAAAGCTAAAAATCTAACAACCTCCGCAAACGCCATTAATTTCTTTCTACCGAATATGTCAGAGTAGTACCCTCCTAAAAAGTTAACAGCTGCTCCAACGATAACATTAAACATTAACAATATTCCAGCAAGCTTTGCACTAAAATGACTTGCCAAATAAATCGCCATAAAGGGAAAAACCATCCCACCTACTAGCCGACTTAAGAATGTTTCTACTATTCTAATTTTGATATTAATATGAAAATCCCTAAATTTCATTCCATTCACCTCAGATGTTTTTCAATTTCTCTTTAAAATATACCTCTAGTTAAGCGAAGACTCATCGTGAATGAGATGGAACTATCATCATACTTTCGTCTTAGAAACTAGCAAATTAATCGTACATAAATAGACTTATTTCCAAATTATGTATTGTTAATTTTTGTGAATATTGTTCCTTATTATAGACAGATAGTATTCTTTTCGCAATACGAAAGATTATTCTGACTATTTCATTGGAGAAGCATATCTTTACGATTCAGTTGACAACTGAACTTTTTTCCATTATTATACTGAATAATTTTGCAAAATTATAAAACTGATTCACCAAACAGCGAATCAAATGGAGATGGTTTTTATAGAATTACAGCGCTGGTTTCAAAAACATGTTCACGTAAAATATTCACCATTTTATGAAATGCTAGTTAGCTTACATGTCTTACACGAACCTAAACATCACACACACAGGTTGAAATGGGCAAAAGAAGTGTGTGATCAATTGGATAGAAATCTATCAAAAACACTATATAAACTAGGTGATTTATCAAATAAGTGGCTAAATATTCTTGATTATCTAGATATGCTAGAAGATAAATCAAAACAACCAGAAGAAATAATTGATGGAATACGTCAATTAAACGATGATAAATTTGCTAGGTTACTGACAGGAAATAATTCAGAGAGAACGCTCGGTTTATCATTACATACGTTAAAAAGTGAATTGTGCGAGGCTCTATACGATTACCATCAACACATTTTTGCAAGAGAACTCTACAGGATAGAACCTTGGCTTATACGTTCTATACATGAAATTAGTGATGGTTTACAAATAGATGGCGGTGCAACCATTTTGAGCTTACACCCAAGAATTGGAGTTTCGGAACATTGGATTAAATTTTACAAGGCAGAAACCTATCAGTATTTGTGGAAAGATTTGGATTCTATCACCCTATATCCTTCAACATTTGTAGCCCCTCATTTATTGGTAGGACTTGATGCACCACATCTATCCATCGCATTTCATGTTGAAATACCTGGAAATGAAATGAAACAGGAGTATGTCCCTGAAGACTTATTAACTGTATTAAAGTTGATAAGTGATGAAACAAGGTTACTTATCTTGCAGAGACTGCTATACCACTCATATTGTACACAACAGCTAGTCGATATATTTGGATTAGCTCCTGCAACGATTTCTAAGCATTTAAAAGTTTTAGAGAAAGCTAAACTTATTTTTTCGGAAAGAAGAGGACACTATGTCTTTTACTCTACCAATAAAATGCAACTTTCTCTATTGAAGGTTGATTTAGATCAGTTTTTCGATCAGCCTCTATTATCTAAATAAATTAAAAGAGGGGATTCATGTGTGGTTAACAGTAAGTGCAACCTTTACAAGAAATTTCTTAATAATGAGACGTGCGTATCCTTGGTCCTTTTTCATTGGACATATTTTAAGTGGAACGTACGTTGTCATTTTCGCTTATCTTACATATTTTTATGTGTTTGAAGGTGACATGGATAGTCGTTTTAATCAGCTAGCAGGAACGAATGACTATATCTCTTACACAATATTAGGTGGACTATTATTTTCTTTTTCAGTTTCTCTTCTCATGATTGTTAGTAGAACACTGATTACAGAATTTCGAGAGGGAACACTCGATAGCTTATTGTTAACTCCTTCTTCAAGAAATGGATACTTTTTAGGTGCCACTGCACAAGGATTGATGAGACTAGGTCTTGAGTTTCTTGCAATCATACTAGTTGGCGGATTATTTGGATTATCTTTCTATAATGTCAATGTTCTAGGTTGTTTAGTCATATTATTCGTTCTAATTTTTGCAACGTTTTCACAATCTCTTGTACTTGGTGGATTTATGTTGTACTTCAGAGATACATATATCACTCAAAATACACTATTTGTATTAATGGGATTAGTATGTAGTATAACCTTTCCAACTGAATACCTACCTTTAGGTGTGCACTGGATTGGTGAAATGATGCCATTAACACATGGGGTCGATGCATTCCGTCAAATGTTTATTGAAGGGACTCCAATTACAGAAGTTAAGTTAGAGATTTTTAAGATGATTGGACTTGGTTTTATTTACTTACTTGTTGGAATGGTATTAATTCGAAGAATGGAAAAATTCATAATCGAGAAACACTTTGGATAAGGGGGAGTATGTATGATTCAAGCTTCTGGTCTTGTAAAAGAATATGTAGTAACGAAAAAGAAAGGTTTCTTTCATAAAACAAAAGAACGAGTGGTAGCTGTAAATGGATTAGATTTATCTATTCATAAAGGAGAAATCGTTGGCCTTTTAGGATTAAATGGAGCAGGAAAAACGACTACAATTAAAATGCTGTCAACGTTACTTTCACCCACTTCTGGAACAATTCTTGTAGATGGTGAAGACATAACAACGAATGCCAAGCGTACTAAACAAAAAGTGAATATGATTGCTGGCGGGGAACGAATGCTTTATTGGCGTTTAACCGGTTACGAAAATCTTGTATATTTCGGAAAATTATATGGACTTTCAGGTCAATCGTTATCAGAAAGAATTTGGTCATTACTTGAGATAGTTGGTCTATCTGATGTAGCACATAAACCTGTAGAACAATATTCAAAAGGGATGAAACAGAGGTTGCAAATTGCTCGTGGCTTAATTAATGACCCGTCCTATATATTTTTAGATGAGCCTACTCTTGGATTAGATACACCTATTGCCAAGCAATTACGGAAATTAATTCGTACACTTGCAACAGAACAGGGGAAAGGTGTCCTATTAACCACACACTATTTGGACGAAGTCGAAGAACTATGTGATCGTGTGTACATCATCAATAAGGGAGAACTACTAATGCACAATAGTCCTGAAAAGATAATAGAAACTGTTGTCAAGGATTATAGTGTGACGGTGATAACTGAACCTTTGCGTATCGATTCTATTAAAAACATTGAATCTACTTTAAATAAGAATCATATTTCAGTCCATGCGTCCCTAGTACAAGAAGGTCAGTTGCTTAGTTTTAATGCACCATATGATCCAACCACTACCATACTAAATACCTGCATGGAGAACGGACTAACCATACAAAAGTTTGAAGTAAACCGTCCAAAACTTGAAGATGCCATTATACATTTAGCAGGAGAAGCATCATGAAATATATGATAAGTATACTAATGGCAGAGATGAGGAAATCTCACCTAAATCATTATCATAATAAACTCATATATTTCTCATTACTGATTTGGCCAGCACTTCTATTTGTTACAGCCTATTATTCGTTTAAACCATTTAATCTAACCCAATCAAGTCCATTGGCGAGGTTTATCGAGATCGAACACTTATCTTTGTTCTTGTTAACTGGCTATCTTGGTTATATCTTTTTCTGGTGTCTCATTCAGTCAGCATGGCAAATGTCCTATGAACGTATGTCGGGTACACTGGAATTAATTTTCCTTACCCCAGCTTCCCGAATAGCAGTAATGTACGGTAGAGCAGCTGGTAATTTAGTTGAGGCTGTTTGGCTATTTTCACTCTTTTCATTATTAGCTGTATTTGTCATTGGTAAATCACATGAAATTATTTGGTGGAACGTACCAATTGTTATGGTAGTATTAACCATTTCTGCAGTCATCTGGGGAGGATTCTTGAATGTTATCTTTTTATTTTCAAGAGATGCCGGGATACTCTTCACGGTACTTGAGGAACCAATGCAATTCTTTTCTGGGGTTCGTTTACCGGTTGCAACATTTCCATTATGGGGGAAAGGAATCGCCTATATTTTCCCTCTTACTTATGTATTAAGTATTGTAAGAGAACTATTAATGGGTCGAGTAGAATGGTTTCAACTTATTAAACCTTTAGGTATGTTAGCTGGAATACTTCTTGTATTATTATTCTTCACCTTTTTACTCCTTTCAAAGGCTGAAAATCATGCTAAGGAAACTGGAAACATGACCTTATACTAATAAATGTATTGGGATTTTAGGGCATCGCGGGATTATCCCGGATGCTTTTTATTTTAAGCTAAGAAAGCATATATTTCTGGTGTTTAGTTCTATACAATGGTACGACTAAATCCAGCTCCAGCGTTCAGCCAAGATGAAATGGTGACGACCTTTGCCATTTTCATCCTACTCGAGGTCAAAAACAAGTCATGAATAAAAGGGAAAACCACCCTTTTTTCATGACAGAATATTTGCTCTGTCTTAGGCAAACGGGGCGCATGAGCCTTTTTGTTCCTATGGGACATATTTAGAGAATGATGTTGAAACTTTTATTGGGGTTAGCCGTAAAAGTAAATAAGGCATAAATATCATAATAAAAGGGTGAGAGTATGTTCAAAAAGATTATTAAAGAAATAATTAAGAGTAAAGTGCATCATAAACGATATTCGAGTAGTGATCGTAAGAAAAAGTATTATGGTCACAATCCTTCTAAATATGGACACGGATATTATAAAAAGAAGCACAAGTCTAGCGGTTTCTTTGGGAAATCTTATAGTAGTAGCTAATGATTTCTCATTTAAGTGAATTATTTGAACATTATTATCTAAAAGGCAGTAGGATAAAAGAACAGTATCAAGTAATAAGAATTCTTGGTAAAGGAAGTTATGGAATTGCATATCTAGCTAACGATTTACGAACAAATAAAAAGGTGGTCGTAAAGCAACAAAAAAAAAGAAGGCTTAAAAGAAAGAAAAATCTACTAGCAAATGAAGGGTATATTCTCAAAAGCCTATCGCATTACGCTATCCCAGAGTTTATCGATCTATTTCACTATAATCACAACTTATTTTTAGTAATGGATTATATAGAAGGAAAAAATGTCGAAGAACTTATTTTCTATGAAGGGAAAACATTCACTGAAAAGGAAAGTTTTCATCTTGTTCTAAAAATATTATACGTTTTAAAGTATTTACATGAGAACCAAATCGCTCACAGAGACATAAGACTACCGAATATTTTACTAAATGGAGATGAAGTATTTATCATTGATTTTGGCCTTGCCGTCTTTAAAAATCCCGATGGAAATGAAGTAATGAATGAAGAATACTCACAGAAGAATAGAATCTATCATGAAAAGACTTATACTAGTGACTTCTACGACATTGGGCATTTCTTACTTTTCCTATTATATTCAAATTATCAACCTAAAAAAAAGGAAGAAACAAGCTGGGAAGAGGAACTCACGCTTGATGATCAAACAAGGAAAATAATTAGAAAACTACTAAACATAGATTCTAACTACGAAAATATCCAAGAAATAATAGCAGATATTCATTCCTACCTAAAAAAAGAAACCAAGTAACTAATATAATAGTTAGAGTTTCTATGGAGAAACATATGAAATGTCATACTAAATAGCAGACCAAATCGCACATGATTTGGTCTTTTGTTTTCCTCTTTATATCTACGTTTATTTGATAATAACATCATTTTAATAGCATACATAATCGCAACCCCAAACATCGGTGGCAACCTCCATATAAAAACAAAAAATATTAAAATCTATGATGAAAACAAAATGGAATACTCTCTTAATGAGTTGGCTTCTGTTTGTCGGCAATATTGTGGTATATAATTTATTTTCTTATTACATTAACGGGTGCAAGAATGCAATAAGGATTTGGCGCGATTGTCACCTGTTTTCTGCCAAAAGTAGAGAGGTTTCTTAATAAGAAAAGAAATCTTATTTTAAAAAACGTAGTAAAAAATTGTTTGACTCTTACATTCAAAATATTACCAGTTGAATATATCGAGGGTCACACTTACTATTTTACATATAGGATTTATAGAGATAGTGAATGAGGACCTTAAGTCTGATATCAAATTTGTGAAAGAAGTGAGTAACTATGAAATATCTAAAGGGATTTTTACTTTTTCTATTAGCAACATCTGTACTAATGCCTTATAGTGCAGAAGCAAATTCTGAATTACCCAAAAGCATTGGCAAGGCACCCTGGATGTACACCCCTCATGATATTAGTGATCATTGGGCAAGGGAGACGTTGCTTGAATTTTTGCATGCGGACATTATGACGGGGTATATTGAACACAATAATGCAACTGTCAACTTGGAGCCAAACAGTCCCATCACCCGAGCACAGTTTATAAAAATCTTATCTAACGCTTTGGAGTTGCAATATAATGAAACTAGTCCTTCGCAGTCATTTAGTGACGTACACTCAACAGACTGGTTTAGTAAATATGTGGAGATTGCTAGCAGTTTGGGAATCATAAAAGGTAGCGAAGGTGCTTTTCACCCAAATTCATTTATTACAAGAGACCAGGCTACCGCATTAATAATAAGGGCATTTGGAGAAGATATAAAAACGTCTGTTCCCGAGACTCAGTTATTCAAGGACATTAAAACCGACTATTGGGCATATGATTTCATACAAATAGCTAAAATTCAGGGGATAATTAATGGATATGTTGATGAATTTCGACCACGAGAACTAGCTACTCGTGCACAGGCTTCAACTATGATTAAAAATGCATTATTGATGAATTTATCAAAAGACAATACAGAACCACTACTTGTTTTTGAAGACTATTTGACAAAGAGAATGGAGTTAATTGCTGAAAAGGATCTTATCGGTTTATTTACTCTCACAAACGAACTAACGTCAAACTACTTCTTATCTATTAGTGAAGGGGAAATTAATTTTATTGAATCGCTTGAATCCTTAAAAGGTTTAGAGTTGATTAGTATTGAAACATTTCCAAACTGGAATACAGAACTTTTATATGCGACTGAACGTTACGCCGCGATTAAAATGACCGGTTTTAAATACACGTTGACCACACGAGATCCAATATATAATATGAAGACTATTCATACCGAGACCTGTGACGGGGTATATAATCTAAAGAAAACCGGTAAAGAATGGAAGATATATTCATACGTGCCATCGAACTATTGGAACAACTAAAATATAATATCTGATTTGGCAATATAATAACTAAGAGTTGTCTAATAAGACAGCTCTTTTTTGTTAAGCTATCGGGGGCTCTAATTCTAAAAGGATTAGAGCTTCTTTTATTGAATTATAGAAGCAGGTTTGTTCACAAAGGTGTATTCTTAAAAACTAATTTAGTTTTAATATTCAAATGAGGGATATTCAATGTAGTGTGGGAACCATACGAAATAATTGCAAAAATAAGAAATAATTATAAGATTGGTAATGAACACTACCTTCCTCTTGGTGCAAAAAAAAGATTTTTCTTGGCAAACTGCTAAACTCATTGGACTTGCCAATAAAAAATATTATATTACTAGAGCTAGAACTTTTGAAGAGTCTTTAAAAATGGAAACAAGACCTACTGGATATGATGAACAGGCACATCTTGTTATGGAAGGTACTTTAGCTAATAAAGACCTTATATACCAAAGATGCGAATTATTATGGATAGGCTTAAATGAATGGTTTTAATGAGCTTGGTATTGCGTACAGATTAAAACAACTACCATTATAATATCTGAATCAATGCTATTACATGCTACTTTATCGTTCACGAAAGTACTTATGATTATAGTTTAATTGAAATAAGAAGCGAGGTTGTTCATATGAATGAGTTAATTGAAAAGATTAAAACATACTTGGAAGAAAAATACAACTGTCATACTTTAATCTTATATGGTTCATACAATTCAGGTGACTTCACGGCAGAAAGCGATATAGATATAATTGGATTTTCTCAGGAAGTAGAAGAACTGAATGATGTAAATTCTATTGAAGGTAAACAATTGGATGCTTGGATATATAACACGAATAAGATAAAACAACCAGAGCAATTCTTGAGAATAAATGAAGGGACAGTACTAGTAGATACGATGGGACTTGGAGTACAACTATTAACCGAAATTCAGACAATATATAATAATGGTCCTAAAAAGCTAACACAAGAAGAAAAGGACTTTTTAAAGGGCTGGCTTAAAAAGATGTATGTAAGATCTATAAAGTCTGATATTGAAGGGAATTATAGACTTAATTGGATGCTTAAAGACAGTTTGGAGATATATTTTGAACTAAAAGGGATATGGTTTCTAGGTCCTAAAAAAGCATTTAAGTGGTTAAAAGAGAATGATAGTATGGCTCTTCACTTATTTGAAAAATCTTTAGATAGAGAGGCCGATAACCAAGATATTAAAAAACTAATTGAATATATAACATTACTTTCTTAGATAATAAAAAAACTTTCATTGATGTTGATATTGAGTTAACTGGCAGTCTAGCACAAGAAGCTGTGTACTTTATTAGCTATTAGTCATTTCTAATATGGGAGAGTGGGAGCTATGAGGTTAATTTTATTATTTACTACCATTTTATTTATTCTATCTGGTTGTAACACAGGGTACACAAGTCTTGAAGAAGCAGTTCAAAGTCATTGGAAAACACCTATAAAAGTAATTAACCAGGATGATAATAATCAATTAGTTTATTACTTAGACCAAACATAGCATATTTTAGGAGTTTATGAATTTGAGAATGGAAATTACAAATATAACAATGAACAAAGTGTTGGTATAACTTTTGAATCAGAAAGCGGTTTACCTTTTTTAGTTTCGGCTAACTATTTTGAAGGAATAGGATATATTATTCATGGTGCTATCACTACTGATGAACATGAGATAGAAAAATTTGAAATTCATTATAAAAATGGAGAAATACAAGAAATTAGTGCAAAGAATAATACGTTTATAACAGAAATTCCATCTTTTTTAGCAGTAGACGTAGAAATGTTTTTTTCTGAAATTGTAAACGCTGTGGGATACGACCAAAATGGAGAGATTATTGAAAAATGGAATAGGAATGCTGAATTAAATAATTAAAGGGGAATTTTACACTAACGAGTGGCTTTACTTTAAAGAAAATAAGAAACAGAACGCTTGGATACTAAATTCCAAGCGTTTTTAGTTTTCTATTTCTACTGCTAATAATGGTGTTAAATTAATGTGATTTGGTATGTTATTTCACCGGTTTTTTACATTTTTCCAACAGTATAGGAACGTGTATAACTAATTTGAGGGTTCTTTTTTGGGGTTAGTAATAAGGAGAAGAAGGATAATTTCTTGTATAAAAAGCCCAATAATTTAGACAATAACAAGGTATAAATTCGGATTCCTAGCAATATCGGTTAATAATTGATAAGATAAAATAAAATCTCAATCTGATAGGAGACTACAAATGACAACATTTAATGAAAAGCTAGAAAAATATGCTGCCCTTGCAGTAGAAGTAGGAATAAACCTTCAAAAAGGCCAAACTTTAGTCATTACAGCACCACTTGAGACCGTTGATTTTACAAGACTTGTTGCAAAGAAGGCATATGAACTTGGTGCAAAGCATGTAAAGGTTGATTGGGTAGATGATCAGCTATCGCGTTTGAAATTTGAATCCGCTCCAGAGGAAGCGTTTACAGAGTATCCTAACTGGATGACAAATGGTCGTAATGAATTAGCTGAAGAGGGTGCAGCATTTTTACATATTGACTCAAAAGATCCAGATCTTTTGAAGGGAATTGATCAAACTCGAATTCAAAACTTTACAAAATCTGCTACAAATGCATTGAAAATATATCGCAATCGTATGATGAGTGACAAAAATAGTTGGTCAATTGTTGCAATGCCAACACAAGCATGGGCTGACAAAGTGTTTCCTGACTTAGAAGCGTCTAAGAGAGTCGATGCATTATGGGATGCAATCTTTCAAGCTACTCGTATTCATTCAGAAGATCCTGTAGCAGAATGGAACAAACATACAGAAACACTCGATACAAAAGCAGCACATTTAAATGCAAAGAGATATAAAGCGTTACACTACAAGGCACCAGGAACAGACTTAACGGTTGAATTAGCAAAAGACCATATTTGGGTTAGTGCAGGAAGTGTAAACGAAAACGGTGTAACATTTATTGCTAATATGCCGACGGAAGAAGTATTCACTGCTAATGCTAAAACAGGAGTGAATGGGGTTGTAACAAGTACAAAGCCATTAAGTTATGCTGGTAACTTAATCGAAAACTTTACGCTTACATTTAAAGATGGAAAAGTCGTGGAATATAATGCAGAAAAAGGATATGATACCTTAAAACAACTAATTGAGACAGATGAAGGCTCTAAATACCTAGGAGAAATCGCACTTGTTCCTCATCTATCACCAATTTCTGAAACAGACTTGATTTTCTTCAATACATTATTCGATGAAAATGCATCAAATCACTTTGCAATTGGTAAAGCCTATCCTTTCTGTGTAGAAGGTGGAAAAAATATGAGTGAAGATGAAATTATTGCGCACGGTCTAAATGATAGTTTAACACACGTTGATTTTATGATTGGTTCTGCAGAGATGGACATTGATGGAATTACTGAAGATGGAACAAGAGAACCGGTATTTAGACAGGGGAACTGGGCGTTTTAATAAATGAATGTCTTAGGCACAAATCATGATAATTTGTGCCTTTTTCTTTTATATGGATAATTCAGCCAATTATCACAAGACTCTTAAAACAAAATACTCTATAATATAGTAGAATAGTAGATTTTTGCAGATGAGGGACACAATGGAAAATCATCTCACTAGTAACCGTTATTACGATTTAGATAGGATTCGAATCATTGCCCTGATATTAGTTTTTTTATTTCATTGCTCCATGTTTTATATACATTCCGTTCCATTTGGATGAAATATATATACCTTCCATTCTTTTCATTTCTTTTTGTCATCTTTACTTATCATTTCATGATTAAACCTATAAATTCTATTCGAATATTATTTGGACTATAGGTAATTCGAAGTAAGAATAACAATGATAGAACTTTTGTAAAATAATTTGGAGGTTAAATATGGGTATTTTAACAATTTTACTTACTCTCATTCAGTTTTCAATATTATTTTATTTGTTTTTTAAAGTCAAAAGCATTGCTAAAATAGTTGAACAACATCAAGTAGAACAAAACGAAATGATAGTTTTACTGAAAAAAATAAATGAGAAGTGATTAAAGAAATCATAAGTTTTGAGCAATTGCAAATCAAAATAGCTACATTTGTATTAAGAAGTGTGGAAATATAGGGGAATTGTCTACACAAATATTTATTACTGATACTATACATTAATAAAAACATAGTACATAAAGAAGGTGCGATAAATGAAAATAAATTTACTAGTTCTAGTCTCGTCATATAAGGAACAGAATAAGAATAATGTATCCACATTAATTAAAACAATTGAATCAACAATTCGACCTGTAGAAGGAGATATCATCGATGACCCTGGGTTCGATCCTGGATTTCACAATGGTTATAAAGTGGTTAAAGTTACACTTAATTATGCGTCTAATACCTGCTGGGTTTCATTGTCTCCACTTGAAATAGAAGCAGAGGAGATTTCTGTTCAATCATACGTGAACAAACTCGAGAAGAATGGTTGGAAAGTTGTTACAAAAGAAGAACTGCTAAATATGTAAAATTATAAAGGACCACGTTAACTAAATAACCATTACAACCCTTATACTCCTTGACCTTTTTTACAAATAACGCTTGTGGAATCTATGACTTCTGTACAATTTCTATCATTTATATATCAACTGCTAGCATTGTGGAAGTAGTAGATATTCTGTCATAATCCTAACCTTATCCAATCAGAATAAAGTAGGAATGCGTTTATAGAAAGTTAATTCGAGATATTTAAACTAAAACATGGTTATTTATTCACTGGGTTACAGGCTTGAGTTATACGTGATGAAGAGACCCCTAAGGGTCTCTTTTCTGATCAACAATTATTGACCTTGTTGATCACGAAGGTGTTGTTCTGCTAAAGCAACGAGACGTTTTGTCATCTCGCCACCAACAGAACCATTTGCTCGCGCGGTCGTATCAGCACCAAGTTCTACTCCAAACTCTCCTGCAATTTCATACTTCATTTGTTCGAGTACATTAGCTGCACCTGGAACAAGTAGTTTGTTTCTTGCCATGATACATCACTCCCGACGAAGTATTGAGCTATAAAAATAGCTCCTGCTTAGGGTTGCCTTGCTTTAATATTCTCATTCCTTATTTTCAGTTAACACCTCTGAAACATAATCTTAATTCTACAGTTTACATCTGGGGTTTGATATTCCCTCTGAAAAAAATTGGTCCTATAATAATTAGACTGGAGTAATGTTACATGTTTCTTACCATAGAGTATTTAAAAAGTGGCACTACTAAACAAAGAGACGCATATGAGGCAATTATTGATCTTGCTATTATGGAGGATTTATCCTCTTATACTCCCATCTTGTGCGGAACTATTCCGATTGACATTGGACTGTCCCATTCGGATTTAGATATTATTATGGAAGTTCATGATTTTAAAAGTTATGAGAAACAAATAAGAACTCTGTACGAATCAATGAAAGGATTTCGACTAAAACAGTGCATGATTAGAGATAACAAGGTTATAAAAACAAATTTCTCTTATAGGTCCTTTGAATTTGAGCTTTTTGGTCAGGAAATCCCAGTCATTCAGCAAAATGCCTATTTACATATGATTATCGAGCACGAACTATTACAACGATTCCCACATCTCCGAGAAGAAGTAATTCAATTAAAATTAGAGGGGGATAAAACTGAACCCGCTTTTTGCAAACTTCTGGGACTTAAGGGGGACCCCTATATGGCATTACTTGAGTATGGGAGATCACTAAATATCATTGATTAGATTATAATCTAAACAATGATAACTGTAAGGAGAGGATTATTTGAACAAGTATTTAAGTTTCATTTCAATCATTGTTCTTAGCCTATCAATCGTTTATTTAGGGTACCAAGTAGGACAACATGCTAGCAATAGGGAACATGCTGTTAGTGAAAAACAAGAAGTAAAAAAAATCGTTCCGTTTGTAGATAAAGGGCTTTGGACACTCGAGGAAACAGCACAATATTTAAGTATTCCTGTAGAAGAACTTGAAAGAACGATTTTGAAACAAGACGTAGAAAGAAATAAACAAACAAGTTTTTCAACATATGAGTATATTCCATACATTACGCTAAACCAAAAAAGATATTTTAATAAAAATGATTTAGATGAATGGATTCGATATAATTCTCTAAGATGGAACGAACTTAAATAAATTTCTCACTCTAGTTTACTAAGCTTGAATCACAAAATTTAGAAAAGCCTATCACAATTGATAGGCTTTTCATCTATACTGCGCTTGGGTTTTCTTCCGTTTTATTCGAGGAAATTCTAGCCGAAGTTACCATTCGGTCTATTAATACGTAAATTCCTCCAGCAATCATACAACCGATACCTAAACACACAAACATAATGTTTCCTAAAGAACGATCAAGCAGAAATCCAGAAATTAAAGGACCAATTGCTCCACCCAAAATCCACTGTAGTCCAGAAGCCCCCATATATGTTCCACGTAAGTGTTCTGGTGCTATATTTGAGATAAAGGTCATTTGCACAGGGGTTATGAGCATTTCTCCTAATGTGTATATACCATAAATTACAAGCATAATCAGCATAATACTGAGGAAACTAGCGTGTTGCTCGTAAAAAATTGAAGGCAAGATCCCGATTGCAATTTGACCTAATCCAAATAAAAAGGCACCTATCATCATAACCGATCCAATCTTTTTTCTTCCAGCCCAGCTCGAAATTGGAAACTGGAATAAAACAACGAGTAGACCATTAAATGCCATTAAATATGGAAATGGATTCCTCTCTGCTGGAATATGTCGTAATTCATTATCAAAATGAAGTGGTAACATCCCTTCCGTTTGTGAGAAAGACATGGAAATTACGACACCTGTTAAGATAAATACAAGTAAAACTTTGTCCTGTAATAAAACTTTAAATGGAGAGGGTAGGTGATCTGGTTTACCTTCATCCAGTTTAGCTTCATTTCGACCTTTTTTCGGTAAGCTTTCGTATATGAAAAGTGCAACTACTAAAGAATAGAGCAGGACAGAAGTCGCAGCAATCATAAAAATGACAGATTTTGAAAACACAATAATTGATGCACCGATAAGAGGACCTACAGTAGCTCCTACATTATGACCTAGTCGAAGTAATCCAAATGCTTCCGTTCTTTTTTCAGGAGGTGTTACATCTGCCACCATCGCAGATGCTGCTGGGTGAAATAATGAGTTAAAAAAGCCCATAAATGCAGAAAGGATTACAAAAGCGATAAACGTGTCAAAAAATACGAAACCAATCATTACAAGACCATTTCCAATCATGGATCCAACCATTATCGGCTTTCTTCCATACAAATCAGCCATTTTCCCACCAATCATTGTTCCAAACACAGAAGCGACAGGGGCAATAGCTATTACAACCCCAACGAGCCACAAGGAATCGACTTTATCTTTTAAATAGAGAGCAAAAAAAGGCATAAGCATCATAAACGCTATTCCGTTTATAGCTTCTCCAACAAATCGAATCCATACGTTACGGTCCATTTCTTTTAGCTGATTAAAAGTATTCATTGTTTCTCCTTCTTTAGGTAAAGATATCCTAATCATACCCTAAAAAAAGTAAATATTATGTTTTTTAAAATTTCAGCTAATTCCGAAATATTTCTTGGGAAAGCGCATAAAACTACAACTTTAGCCATTTCCTGTCACTAATATAGAAGAAAAGCACGAATATGAACGAAAAAATATATTATTTTCGTTCCTGTAACTCGTAGTAAGTCGAAAATTGTTACTACGGTTTTCACACTCCCATATAATAAAATAAAGTTTTTTACTTATTATGTGGAAAATATTCATTTTAGTTATACATATTGGTTGCATTTTCATTCTAAATATCTTTAAAATGAGTAATACTTGGATTGTTCATGAAATGAAGGTACACTTAAACATTCATGGCATAAGCACAGGAACGAACTTTTTATTATTGGTGGTGGATTGTAAATGATTGCAAAAACAGAGCGAGATATCGTTGCTTTAAAAGAAATCGGAAAAATTGTTGCAACTATTCGAGATGAGTTGGTAAAACAAACAAAGCCTGGCATGACAACAAAAGAGTTAGATAATCTTGCAGGTGAAATGTTCGAGGAGAATGGAGCTATTTCTGGTCCAAAGGGAGAATATGATTTCCCTGGTTTTACTTGTATTAGTGTAAATGAAGAGGTTGCTCATGGAATTCCAGGTAATCGTGTTATTCAAGAAGGTGACTTAGTCAATATTGACGTATCTGGTTCAAAAAATGGCTATTTTGCTGATACAGGAGTATCATTTGTTGTTGGAGAAGGTGAAGATATACGACATAAAATATGTGATGTCGTGAAAGAGGCGTTTGAAGCAGGTCTGAAAATGGCTAAACCCGGATCAAAGAAGAGCAGAATCGGAAAAGCGGTTTTCCAAACTGCTAGAAAACATGGTCTGACCGTGATTAAGAATCTAACCGGTCATGGTGTTGGGCGTTCATTACATGAACCGCCAAATCATATTTATAATTTTAATGAAACATGGGACGATGAGCTATTAAAAGATGGAATGGTTATTGCATTTGAACCGTTTATTTCAACCCTCGAAGAAGAAGTTTATCAATTAGAGGATGGATGGACATATGTAACGGAGAAAAGCCATGTTGCCCAATATGAACATACCATAATTCTTACAAAAGAGGGGCCAATAATTATAACAATGTAGAAGAGCATAAGCTCTTCTTTTTTATAAGTTAAGAAAGCTGTTAAATTTATACCATCTTACTCCTAAATCCAGCTCCTGCGCCCAGCCAAGATGAAATGGCGACGATTTTTGCCATGTTCATCCTACTCGAGGTCAAATAACCTGACATGAATAAAGGGGAAAACCACCTTATTTCCATGTCAGAACATACGCTCTAGCTTAGGGTAAACGGGGCGCATGCGCCTTTTGTTCTTGCAGTGATGAATTTTCAAGTCTGTTATACAATAGAAAGTAGTAAACTCCAATTGGCAGACAACACTCCTCCTTAAGATAAAGTCAACATACAAAGACAGATCATATTAATGAAAAATCGGGCAAAAATAACAATTATACGAAGGAGGAATGATTAATGAAAGAGCATGAAAAAGCCATTACAAATGACTACGAAATAAGTCCTACGGGTTACGGACTAGTTTCAACAGATGATGAAACGACAACTATACTGAAGAATCGCGAAGAAGACAAAAAAACTCCTCCAACTTGCGGGGGTCTATAAAGAATTTATTAGTTGCCAATAAGGCAACTTTTTTATTGGACCGAGTAAAAGGTTTTTTCAAACATGTAGCGAAGTATAATCATTAAAGAAGCGTCTACGAGAGAAGGATTAGACCTTCTTTAAAAGTAGACTTGTTATTTGTCTAAAATCTCAATCTTAGGGAGGAATAGTAAGGTGAATAGAATTAACTTAATTACACTGGGCGTGCGAGATTTAAATAAGTCTTTAACATTTTACAAAGATGGCCTTGGATTTAAAACGACAGTAAGTGAAGATAACCCAGGTATTGTATTTTTCCAAAATGCTGGAACAAAATTAGCACTATATCCATTAAACGAGTTAGCTAGAGATATCAATGAAAACAATCCGCCTACTGGCAATGGATTTTCTGGGATAACATTAGCGTATAATACTAAATCCAAGGGGGAGGTAGATCAAGTCATAAACCAAGCCATTGATGCCGGTGGTACACTTTTAAAATCACCAGCCCTTGTATTTTGGGGAGGTTATAGCGGTTATTTTGCAGATCCAGATGGCTATATTTGGGAGGTTGCATACGGTGAAAATTGGGAGTTTGATAACAACGATATGTTAATTATAAACTAACCAGGCATTTCGTTTAATATTTTTTAAACAATTAAACGTTAAAAAATTCACGTACATAAATTAAACAAAACCAATTAATCAACTTTTTATGGAAAGGTCATATACTTTGACCTTTCTTTTTTGTTACTAAGGTAAGTAACAAATTAACTGGGCTCACATATAATGTTTAAGCAAACTTCAACTATAGAATTATTAGTATTAAATATGCTAAATAGGGATGTAAACATAGGTAGAAGGAGGAAAAATCATGATGGCTGAGAATCTGTTGCTGGCATTTGGATTAACACTAATGGCAGGACTTGCAACAGGTATCGGAAGTATTCTTGCTTTTTTTACATCGACTACTAACACCAAGTTCTTATCGTTATCTCTAGGTTTTTCAGCAGGCGTTATGATCTATGTTTCAATGATTGAGATTTTTGTAAAAGCTAAAGATGCATTGGTTGGCGAACTGGGTATTGAACTAGGCAATTGGTTAACAGTAGCTGGATTCTTTGGGGGAATGCTCTTAATTGCAATGATAGATAAGTTTATTCCAAAACAAACGAATCCACATGAGCTAAAGAAAGTAGAAGATATGAATCGTCCAAAGGGAGATCAAGCTGATTTGAAAAATTCCAATCTACTAAAAATGGGGACATTTACAGCCCTTGCTATCGCCATTCATAACTTCCCGGAAGGAATCGCTACCTTTACTTCAGCTCTACAAGATCCTGCTCTTGGAATTGCGATTGCATTTGCCATCGCCATTCATAACATCCCTGAAGGTATTGCCGTTGCTGTTCCAGTGTATTTTGCTACAGGTAAAAGGAAAAAGGCATTTAAATTATCATTCTTATCAGGGTTATCAGAACCGATAGGAGCCGTTATTGCTTATTTACTTTTAATGCCTTATTTAAACAATATTATGTTTGGTCTTATATTTGCTGCCGTAGCAGGGATTATGGTGTTTATTTCATTAGATGAATTATTACCCGCAGCAAAGAAATATGATGAAGCTCATTTGTCTATCTATGGGCTAATAGGTGGGATGGCCATAATGGCATTGAGCTTACTAATGTTTGTTTAACTTACCAGCCAACAGTCATGTTGGCTTTTTACAATTATGATAATAATAGTCGACATGTGTTATGGGTAAAATGTTATAATCTATTGTATTAACTTATTTTACTTAATTTATAGGTTACTACTTATTATGCACCCGAGTCAGGATTAATAAAAAAGGAGTGATTGTCTCTTCATGAGATTAGTTAAATCCATTCCAAATATGTTTACACTTGGAAATCTTTATTGTGGATTCTTATCTATAGGTTTTGCTGCATATGGCCAATACAATAATGCAGCAATTTTAATATTAATTGGGATGATGCTCGATAGTATGGATGGTCGATTAGCGAGAATGCTAAAAGCAGATAGTTCACTTGGAAAGGAACTAGATTCTCTTGCTGATATTGTTACATTCGGTGTTGCCCCATCGTTTTTAGTATATTATACATACTTCAATCAATTTGGTTTATTAGGCTTTGTTGTTGCTGGGCTTTTTCCATTATTTGGGGCATATCGCTTAGCTCGCTTTAATATAAGTTCCGACAAAACTTCGTTAAGTTATTTTATCGGGGTTCCCATTACCGCTGCAGGGGGAATTTTAGCCTTACTGACCATATTTGGCGACTACATACCAGATATTATTACAACCGTTGTTTTTACAGCACTTAGCTTTCTAATGGTTAGTAGAATAAGAATCCCGAGTCTTAAAGATATACCGCTTCCAAAATACGGAACAATCATAACCTTATTTTTAGGTTCTTTATTATTTGTTATATATAAAGGTACTTATCAGCATTTTCCATATTTGATTTATATTGCCACTCCATTATATATAGCATTTTTAGCCTATCGATTCATCAAATGGAAAGGCAAAAGGGAAACAGAGTAATCCCTACTAATTAAAGATTTTTTCATATGACCGTTTGATACGGTCTTTTTTCTGTTATTATACGACAGTGTTTATGTACAGCCTAGCAAAACGCTGTTATAATTTGGGAAAGGTATGAGGTAAACAGGAGGGAGTACCGTGAATAAGGCTTTAATTGGGATAACTACAATCATTCTCATGATTTTACTGAGCTTTACAAAGTCATTATATGTTGAATGGAACGAGCTTATTATTGTCATCATTTCTATCACTATTGGATCGTTATCCTATCACTACTCAACTCATAAACTTGAATCTTCTCATTTACTTGGTATATCTGCTGTAAGTGGATTCTTCTTTTGTGTATTACTAGGGATAATTGATATTACCATAGATCACTTTCTTTACTTTTTGCCAAGTGGAAATGAGGATGGCGATCCACTATCACTACGCTTTAAAATTGAAGAATATAATGATGATTTATTTATAGAAAGTTTAATAAGCTTCCTTTGCGTACCCATTCTGTCGTTTATTGCATCAAAGACAATCTCTTTCTTTACAAAGAATAATTAGTGCTTTTGGCAAAACATGAACTTTGATAAAATCAGACTATTAACATTTTTTATCGTGGAAAGAAGGAAAGTGGATGATGGAGTCGTTTTTAAAGAAACACCAGCCCGAGATGCTAAAAATGATTGAAAAACTCGTGAATATCGATAGTGGTTCGTACTATAAACAAGGAGTAGATCAGATCGGACAAATCCTTAAAGATTCCTATGAACAGCTTGGTTATCAAGTGAAAGTGGATAATCAGAATAAACTTGGAAACCATCTTATTATACAATATGCAGAAGCAAAAGAACCTCAAATCTTGGTCCTTGCTCATATGGATACTGTATTCCCGGAAGGAACAGCTAAAGAACGGTCATTTCGGATAGAAGGAAACCGGGCATATGGACCTGGTGTTATTGACATGAAGTCTAGTTTAGTGACTCTCTTATTTGCAATAAAAGCATTGCAACATAATGGTGACCAAAGCTTCAAGAATGTAAAAATCATGATCAATAGTGATGAAGAAATTGGTTCCCTTACATCACGGAAACTTATTGAAAGAGAAGCGGTTAGTACACAATACGCATTAGTAATGGAACCTGCTAGGAAAGATGGTTCTTTAGTATCATCAAGAAGAGGTAAAGGTAATTATACAATAATTGTAGAAGGAAAGGCTGCCCATTCCGGAATCGAACCTGAAAAAGGTAGAAGTGCGATTGAAGAATTAGCTCACAAAATTATACAATTACACGAGCTTACGGACCACGACAAAGGTATAAGCGTCAATGTCGGTTTAATTGAAGGTGGATCAAGTGCTAATACGGTATCTGATCATGCTGAAGCACAAATAGATGTCCGAATTTCTGAAATGGAGCAAGCTGAAATTATCGAAGAAAAACTTGAGGAAATTTGTTCAACAACAGATGTATCTGGTACAAGGGTATCCCTTGAAGGAGAAATAAACCGTCCACCTATGGAGAAAAACAAGAAGACTAATGCCTTACTGCGTATCATTCAAGATGTAGGAGATGAAATTGGCGTAGAGATTGAAGATACCGCGACTGGTGGAGGATCTGATGCGTCATTTACATCAGCTCTAGGAATTGCGACAATTGATGGACTTGGTCCGGTTGGTGGTAATGCACATAGCGACAAGGAATACTTAGAAATCCCATCTTTAACCGAACGTTCCTTGTTATTAGCAACGATAATAAGTCGATTAACATATATGAATGATAATATGTAGTGGTATGTAGTCATCAAACACTACATTTCATACGCTTAAAACATGAAAAGGGGCTGTCCCATAAGTTCCTAAAGAAATTGTCCTTTCTTGAATGTGAGTTAATCACTCACATTCTACTAGATAGGATGATTTTTTTGTGCTTTTTAATAGTTGGCTAGGTTAAGCTCAATCTCAAGCTGTTGATAGAAGCGGAAGAAGCGAAGAATTCTGCTAGAGTAGAGGGCAGGGAGAGAACCCGCAGGTTTGTAGCACCAAAAAAGCTCCACGTACCACTCGCAGATCGAAGTGATTGAAGAGCAAATCAACAGACAGAGTTAAACACAGTAAGACAAATCTTTGAGGGACACTCAAAGATTTAGCTACCTGTATTTTATACAGTCCTTTATCACTTTTAGACTAAACAAATTTGCTCATTTAGGGGTAGCGTCAGGAAAATGCGGATTTACAACGATAAGGAAATTCCAAATTAAAAAGCCCAACTTCTCTGCAAAACAAAATAGAGAAAGTGAGCTTTTCAGTTACTTCATTATTTTTTATTTGAACTAATATAAAACTGCTAAGTTGATTTTTTAGCTCAGCTATTTATTGAATTCATTAACTGGAAGAAGTATTCAGGTTTATGAGTCTTATTTAGGTTATACCATGAATGTAATGTATCTGGTGCAAATACATCTAATTTTTTCAGTACTTCCATCGCAAATTCCAGAGGAGCTATTCCTGATGCAGTAACTAAATTCGCATCAGATACCGCAGATCCCACCTCATAGAACTTTTCTCCTTTATAGTTAGGACATACCATTTTAGTGTATTCTAAATTATTACTGGTATGCTTTCTAGTATCTAAGTATCCCATATTCGCAAGGGCCTCATTTGCACCACAAATTGCAGCAACAATAGTGCCAAGCTTTAAAGCTTGGCCAATTCTTTCCAAGATAGGTTGATGAATTTCTTCATTCCAAGTAGTCCCTCCTGGTAAAATTAAAAGATCTTTACTCTCAAGAGTACATTCATCAAGGGAAATATCTGGTTTTATGCTCAGTCCTCCCATAGTAGTAATCATTTCTTTATTAGCTCCTACTGTAATTACTTTTAAAGGTACTAAATCTTTTTTGAAATATCTTCCTGAGTTTAGTTCAGCAATTAAATATCCATATTCCCAGTCCGACATTGTATTAAATACATATAGAAAAACTTTTTTTGTTTGCATCCAATAACACTCCAATCACAATTGATATAGCTATTATAATATAACTTCCCTGACAGTTAACGTCAGGGAAGTTATCATACTTGATGAAATTTTATTAATTCCGACAGAATTTCAATAAGTCTTTTCTTAAGACTTATTGGCTCAATAACTTTAATAGATTTATTGTACGGTAAAAGTAAATAAGGTACATATGTATGTATCATATCTTTTTCAAGAAGAAAAACTGCTTGATTTGAAGTCCGTTCTTGTAAATAATGTCCTAAAAACCAATGTTGGCAAATATCAGCCAATACACTTTTATCCCCATTAATAACCAAAGAAATAATCCCTTCCTTATCTTCTATAGTTGGAAGAAGATTTTTTATAAAAAAGTCACGTGCTGAAAAATTTTCTGGCCGGTTAAACTTATTTTCGGTTAGCATTAGACTTTCAATTCGATCTACTCTAAAACTACGGATATCATTCCTAAGATGACAAAATCCAATCACATACCACTTATTATTCCAATAGATAATTCTGTACGGATCGACCAATCTATAATTTAATTGCTTTTCGCCACTTTTATGGTAAAGAATTTTTACTGAGTACCCGTCAGCTAAGGCCTGCTCCAACTCCTTCAAAAAAGATTCCATAGAGAGAGAACTTAATCGACTTATTACTTCAAGACTAGATAAATGTTGGTTTATCTTTGTTTCCTGCTCTTGATTTGAGTATTTACTTAGTTTTGAAATGGCTCTATTTAGTGCTTCACCTCCATAATATCCGGCTTCTTTTGCAAAAACAGCAGCGTGAAATAGTGAAGTTTGCTCCTCAAAATCAAAAAAAAGAGGAGCCTCAATAAAATTGTTCAATAAAGTGTAACCACCGTTATGTCCTGGTTCTGAAATTATAGGTACACCACTTGTTGAAATTGTATCAATATAACGATACACAGTCCTTATATTAATTTCTAACTTTTCCGAAATTTGTTTTGCAGTAATTTTTTCACCTGAACGAAGCATCCATAGAATTGCTAACATATTGTCAATTTTAGGCATATAATTCCACCTCTATATGAAATTTATTTTCTATTATACATTTCCGATTTTTGGTATAACTCATCAACTGTTCCTTTCCGATAGCTTTCTATACAATGAGGCCCTAGACACATTTGTGATTTCACAAATTTGATTTACAGTCATATCTCCCTCTTTATAAAGCTTTACTGCATAATTCATTCCTGCATGATTTTTATGGTACTTCTTTAACCGACCTTTAAACTTTCCTTCTTTCTTAGCCAGTTCAATCCCTTCACGCTGCCGCATACGGATAAGATCACGTTCTAATTGGTTTACACCCGCCATAACTGTAATTAAGAATTGGCTGTAGGGATTATCTTCTGATAAATCTAGCCATGTATCTTTTAAGGATTTTAATTTTGCATTTTTACTCCGTATGTTATCGATTAGTTCAAATAAATCTTGTGTACTACGAGTAATCCTAGTTAAGTCTGTAACATAAATGATGTCACCTTCTTGTATATCCTCTAACATTTTTTGAAGTTGCTCACGATCTTTTGTTGCTCCGGAAACTTTTTCTTCAAAAATAATATCCATTCCGATTTCGTTCAGTTGCTGAAATTGCCTTGAAGGATTCTGGCTAGTTGAACTGACACGTATATAACCAATTTTTCGCAAAATATCACCTCATTTTTGAGACAAGTCTTATGAGACGCTCTTAACTTTGATTTTATCAGTCTCCTACACTTGTATCAATAGAGTACACTCTATTGATATATAATTGAACAAATTAACTGAATAATCACAGAAATGAGATGGTACTGTATGAAAATGGCGAGAGGTAGAGAATTACTTACACCGGAACAGCGACAAGCCTTTATACAAATTTCTGAAGATGAGTGGGTGCTAGGAAGCTACTACACTTTTTCCAAACGAGATTTAGAAATTATAAATAAGCGAAGGAGAGAAGAAAACCGTTTAGGGTTCGCGGTTCAATTGGCCATTCTTCGGTATCCCGGTTGGCCATACACTCATATCAAAAGCATCCCAGATTCAGTCATACATTATATATCGAAACAAATCGGTTCTACTCCATCTTCGCTTAGTCTTTATCCTCAAAGAGAAGATACACTTTGGGATCATTTGAAAGAAATTCGAAATGAATACGACTTTGTAACTTTTACTCTAAAAGAATATCGAATGACATTTAAGCACCTTCATCAATTAGCTTTGGAAAATGGTGATGCCATTCATCTACTACATGAATGTATAGATTTTCTAAGAAAAAACAAAATCATACTGCCTGCTATCACTACACTTGAAAGAATGGTGTGGGAAGCAAGGGCAATGGCTGAAAAGAAGTTATTCAACACGGTTAATCAATCTCTAACAATTGAGCAAAAAGAAAAACTTGAAGAGATTATTACCTCACAACATCCATCCGAATCCAATAAAACGATATTGGGTTGGTTAAAAGAGCCACCGGGTCATCCTTCACCCGAAACATTTCTAAAAGTAATAGAACGACACGAATACATACGAGGGATGGAATTAGAAACGGTACAAATTAGTCATTTGCATCGCAATCGCCTGTTACAGCTATCTCGCTTAGGTTCACGATATGAGCCTTATGCATTCCGTGACTTTCAAGAAAATAAACGATATTCAATATTAACCGTCAATGTATTACAACTTACTCAGGAGTTAACAGATAAAGTTGTTTGAAATTCATGACAGACAAATACTAAGTCTGTTATCAAAAGGTCGTAAGGCTCAAGAGGAAATTCAGAAACAAAACGGAAAAAAGCTGAATGAAGAAGTCATACACTTTACGAACATCGGACAAGCATTAATCAAAGCTAAAGAAGAGAAATTAGACGTTTTTGAGGTTTTGGAATCTGTTATTGAATGGAACTCTTTTGTTTCTTCCGTGGAAGAAGCCCAAGAACTTGCACGCCTAGCTGACTATGATTATTTAGACTTACTGCAAAAACGATTTTATTCACTTAGAAAATATACGCCAACGCTATTAAGGGTATTGGAATTTCATTCTACAAAGGCAAATGAGCCACTTTTACAAGCTGTTGAGATTATCCGAGGAATGAACGAATCCGGAAAGCGAAAAGTGCCTGATGACTCTCCTGTGGATTTTATTTCAAAACGTTGGAAAAAGCATTTGTACGAGGAAGATGGTACAACAATCAATCGTCATTACTATGAAATGGCTGTTTTAACAGAACTTCGGGAGCATGTTCGGGCAGGAGATGTTTCCATTGTTGGCAGCAGACAATATAGAGATTTTGAGGAATATTTGTTTTCAGAAGATACATGGAACCAAACGAAGGAGAATACGAGATTATCAGTTAGTTTAACATTCGAAGATTATATGACGGAGAGAACCAGCAACCTTAACGAAAGGTTAAAGTGGTTAGATGCCAATTCCAACAAGTTAGATGGGGTTTCTCTTGAAAAAGGAAAGCTGTCACTTGCACGCTTAGAAAAAGATGTTCCAGAAGAAGCAAAAAAGTTTAGTGCAAGCCTTTATCAAATGCTACCAAGAATTAAATTAACCGATCTACTTATGGATGTTGCCCATATAACAGGATTTCATGAGCAATTTACTCATGCTTCTAACAACCGAAAACCAGATAAAGAAGAAACAATCATTATTATGGCTGCTCTTTTAGGTATGGGAATGAATATTGGATTGAGTAAGATGGCTGAAGCCACACCCGGACTTACATGTAAGCAACTAGCCAATGCTTCTCAATGGCGCATGTATGAATACGCAATGAATAAAGCCCAAGCCATTTTAGTAAATTTTCATCACAAATTACAATTGTCTTCTTATTGGGGAGACGGCACGACGTCCTCGTCAGATGGAATGAGAATGCAGCTAGGTGTTTCATCATTACATGCAGATTCAATTCCACATTACGGAACCGGAAAAGGGGCCACCATCTATCGATTTACAAGTGATCAATTCTCTTCTTACTACACAAAGATTATTCATACAAACTCAAGGGATGCAATTCATGTTTTGGATGGTTTGTTGCACCAAGACAGCTGGTTACACAGACCAAATATTCGGACTGACTCATTTATTAGGATTTAAATTTGCCCCAAGAATAAGGGATTTATCAGACTCGAAATTATTTAACAATAGATAAAGCAAGTGAATATCCAAAATTAGAAGCCATTTTACGTGGACAAATAAATACAAAGGTCATTAAAGAAAATTATCAGGATGTTTTGCGATTAGCTCATTCTTTAAAGGAAGGAAAAGTTTCAGCATCCCTTATTATGGGGAAACTAGGTTCTTATTCAAGACAAAACAGCTTGGCTACAGTCTTACGTGAGATGGGCCGAATAGAAAAAACGATCTTTATTTTGAGTTATATTTCGGATGAATCATTAAGAAGAAAAATACAAGAAGGATTGAATAAAGGAGAAGCCATGAATGGACTGGCAAGAGCTATTTTCTTCGGAAAACAAGGAGAGCTTTGGGAACGAACCATACAGCATCAATTGCAAAGAGCCAGTGCTTTAAACATAATTATCAATGCCATTAGTGTCTGGAATACCCTACATCTGACAAAAGCAGTTGAATACCAAAAAGGTTTAGGTAATTTTAATGTAGATTTGTTGCATCATATGTCTCCTTTAGGCTGGGAGCATATCAATTTACTAGGAGAGTACCGTTTTAATTCTGAAAAAATGGTTGTGTTAGATTCTCTAAGACCACTAAAACTTTCTTAACGTTGTTAAAACTGGGGTAATCGTCTTGAAAATAGGCTTAGCGATTTTCCTGACGGTACCCCATTTACAATTTTCGAATCACAATGTTCATTTCATTTTATACAATATAGTAAGTTTAATCATTCAAAAAATCGTTTGACTGTTCTATTCCTGTCAATTATACTAATATTCAAATAATCATTTGATTAATGGGGTGATGACAATCGGTAAGAAAGATATTTGTGAAATTACTTGCTTTGATTCAGAAAAAGTAAATCGATTAACGAAACTAGTTACCAATACTAACACTTTGGAAGTATCTAAAATATTTAAGGCATTAGCAGACGATACTAGAGTAAAAATTGCTTATGCCTTGACCATTGATCATGAACTATGCGTTTGTGATGTAGCCAACATTGTAGGGTGTACGTTAGCGACTGCTTCACATCACTTGAGGCTATTAAGAAACATGGGATTAGCGAAATATCGAAAGGAAGGTAAGCTTGTCTTTTATTCACTTGATGATGAACATGTAAAACAATTAGTTCAAATTGCAGTAACTCACCAAAAGGAGGTGGAAACACGTGACTGATGTGGTTGAAAAATCCATTCAAAAAACTGTTTTTCGTGTCCAAGGCTTTACTTGAGCAGGGTGTGCGACTAAGTTCGAAAAGAACGTCAAACACCTGGAAGGTGTTTTAGATGCAAGTGTTAATTTTGGCGCTTCGAAACTCACTGTTTATGGTGAAACAACCATTGAAGAGCTTGAAAAGGCAGGAGCGTTTGAAAATATTCGTGTTATACCTGAAAAAGAACGATTTGAAGAGAAAAGTGAGCATCTGATCAAAAAACATGCAAATGTAATACTCTCAGCTTTCTTCCTTCTCCTTGGTTGGTCTCTTGGAGAAGCAATGGATGAAAGTAACATCTTTTCAATTGTTTCTTATTTCATCTCCATCGTTATTGGGGGCTATCGACTATTTCAAACAGGATTTAAAAATCTTATCACTTTGCAATTTGACATGAGAACCCTCATGACAATTGCCATTATTGGAGCTGCTTTCATAGGTGAATGGGGGGAGGGAGCCACGGTCGTCATATTATTTGCGATCAGTGAAGTACTTGAATCTTATTCTATGGAAAAAGCTAGACAATCCATCAGGTCGTTGATGGATATTGCACCGAGAGAGGCATTAGTGAGAAGAGGTCATCAAGAATTACTTGTTCCTGTAGAAGAGATTCAGATAAATGATATTATGATTGTAAAACCAGGCCAAAAAATTGCAATGGATGGGATTGTAATAGGTGGATATTCGGCTGTAAATCAAGCGGCAATAACAGGCGAATCGGTACCTGTAAATAAATCACTTGACGATGAAGTATTTGCAGGAACGATTAATGAAGAAGGATTACTCGAAGTAAGAGTAACAAAGCATGTAAATGATACAACTATCGCCAAAATCATTCACTTAGTTGAAGAAGCACAAGCAGAACGTGCTCCTTCCCAAGCTTTTGTTGATCGATTTGCAAAATATTATACACCAATAATCATGCTAATAGCTCTTGGAGTTGCGATTACCCCCCCATTATTATGGGACGCAAGCTGGAGTAATTGGATTTATCAAGGCTTGGCTGTGTTAGTTGTTGGATGTCCATGTGCTCTCGTTATATCTACTCCTGTGTCAATTGTAACAGCGATTGGAAATGCTGCTCGAAATGGAGTCTTGATTAAAGGTGGTATACATCTTGAGGAAACTGGTTCTCTTAAAGCAATTGCCTTTGATAAAACCGGTACTTTAACTAAAGGAAAACCAGTTGTAACCGATTATATTCCTCTATTAACCGAAGAGTCACCTGAGCAACTTTTAACGACCATCGCTGCTCTAGAAAACAAATCACAGCATCCCCTCGCTGGTGCAATTATGAAAAAGGCTGAAGAAGAAAAATTGCCTTATCAATCAATCCTAGTTGAAGAGTTTTTGTCAATTACGGGTAAAGGATTAAAGGGAAGAATAAACAATGAGGAAATTTTTGTAGGAAATCCAGAGCTTTTTGATGAATTGATGGAGATTGATAATCACAATAGAGCTATAATCCATCAACTTCAGACCTCAGGTAAAACAGTGATAGTCGCAGGAACTAAAAATAGATTGATGGCCCTTATTGCAGTGTCAGATGAAGTAAGAGATAGTAGTCAATCTGTTATTCAAAGATTGCATGAACTCGGAATTGAAAAGACTATTATGCTTACGGGTGATAATGAAGGTACTGCTCTTGCAATAGGAAACAAAGTAGGGGTTACTGATGTAAAGGCGAATCTCTTACCTGAAGATAAGCTTGATTTTATTAAGCAACTAAGAATAAAGTATAATAATGTTGGTATGGTAGGTGATGGGGTAAATGACGCACCTGCATTAGCCGCATCCACAGTTGGGATTGCCATGGGAGGAGCTGGAACAGACACAGCCTTAGAAACAGCGGATATAGCACTCATGGGAGATGATCTTAGAAAATTACCGTTTACGATTAGGTTGAGTCGAAAGGCTCTTACCATCATTAAACAAAATATTGCATTCTCTTTAGGAATAAAATTATTGGCACTACTTCTGGTCATCCCTGGCTGGCTAACTTTATGGATAGCCATATTTGCAGATATGGGAGCAACGTTACTCGTAACCTTAAATGGACTGCGGTTATTACGAGTTAAGGACAAATAACAAAATGAAAGGCTTTCCACTTGTGGGAAGTCTTTTTATATGCGCTCATGAGCATTTTATGAAACTTATTACTTCCGCTTACGTCTACACTAGAAAGGAGGAAAAGATGAAAACAATCATAATCGTATTATCATGTATGTTTTTGCTTGTAAGCTGTGAAGCTAGACAGTTGATGGTAATAGCCCCAGAAAAGCAAGATGTCAACGGATTTAGGGAACCAACACCTAATGAATGGGCGGATTATATCATACCAGTTAGAGAATATTTATACTTACGAACACAAGCTGTAGTTAAGAATGATATATCTGTTTTATGGAATAAGTATCCAAATTTAAAAAGTCCGATAAGACCAAAAGATGGTATAAACAGTGAGAGATACGAAGTAGAATCTTTAAATAGAAGTTTTACTTTCATAGATGCTAATTTTTCAGAGGAAGGATACGGAAGATTAAAAATGAAGGAAGTAAGTAATACCGAAATCATTTTACTTGTCCATGGAGGAATTGGATATTTACGTCATGACTTTCAAACTTCAGGGGGAGAGCTTTTAATCGAACTATATTTAGAGTATGATGGGAATGAATGGAATATTATTCAATCAGACGAATACATGCTCCCAGAATATAAGGAATGGGTAAAAAAGAGTCAATAATGGGGTCTAGAATATGGGAAACTTATTTCATTATCAATTACCAGAATGGTTTATTCTATTTGCACTGATTGTGTTAATTGGATTCATTGGGTTCTCAGTATGGTGGACGAATAAATAAACCTGAGTGCACACAGTTGCACTCTTTTCTATGAATGTTAATTAATCATACTTACATATTCAAAATAGGGAGAGGAATCTAAACTGATGGAAATGATAAAAATATTTGACGCACAAAGAAATCAAATCGGTGTTAAAAATCGCATGGAAGTACATGAAAAAGGCTATTGGCATGAAACGTTTCATTGCTGGTTTGTAAGTAATGAACAAGATACCAACTATATTTATTTTCAATTAAGAAGCAACAACAAGAAGGATTTCCCCAATTTATTAGATATAACAGCAGCAGGTCACCTGCTAGCTGACGAATCAGTTGATGATGGTATTCGAGAAGTTCAAGAAGAACTGGGCATAGAGCTTTCCCTCAGTGATCTAATACCACTTGGGGTTGTCAAAGATTGCATTAAAACTGGCCAATTTATTGATAATGAACATGCACACGTATTTCTTTATGAGAGCAAATATGAGTTAAATGACTTTTCATTACAGGAAGATGAAGTATCTGGTATTGTAAGAACAGAATTTAATGCTTTTTATGAGCTGTGTAATGGAATTCGAAATGAGATTCTTATTGAAGGAATGAAGGTAATCGAAAACGGACAGAAAGTAATACTAAAAGAGACCGTATCAAAACAAGGTTTTGTACCTCATCCTGATACATACTTACAAGAGGTTTCAGAACTGATACATAATGTTTTAAAGGGGATATGATGATCTTCGTGAATTAAAAGTTGTTATAACTAAAGTGGGTTTCACACAAGAGTGTACAACTTTTAGTCCTTGTGATTTTTGAGAAAATAGGATATTTTATAGTAGAAATAAGAAAGGAGCTATCCGTAATACATGAAAATTAAAGAATTTATTCAAACGTATGAGAACTTTTTTTTTAGTATACTATTCTTTTTAGTAGCTTGGCCCATCCTTTATTACATGATTGATTTAGAAAATACAACATATCGTATTATTTTTTATATATTAACAATTCTGTATCTCCTTAGTAATGTAGCGATCTTCGTCTTAACGTATATGCAAAATAATAAGAATAAGAGCTCTTAAATTATTTTTTTGAAGGTGAAAGTAGTTTTATTTTAGGAACACCAGGTATAAAAAATACAGGATTTAAGCCTATATAATTTGGAGGAATCATGTTAACTTTTGCTCAAAAATTGTCAATTATAGAATCTTTTCCAGAACTAAAGCGTAAAGAGGTATCATTAAATCGTGTGAACTTCCATTACGAAGAAAGTGGTAGTGAAAAGAAGAACGTTGTATACCATTTACACCCAAACGGCAATGGATTTGTTTATGCAGAACATCTTAATGAATATGAGGTTGATCATAAAGGAATGGTAAACATTCGTGACTTTAATGAGAAAGAATTACGAACGATTATTGAGAAATCAATAGAATCTCTAGCACCAAGATCTACAAAAGAATTAGCTGTTATCGGAGATCATGAAGAGCAGCGATGGGTGAATAATGAGAACCATACTTTACTTCTAGTATTTGAAGATGAGATGTGGAATGTTTATGCAGGACTAAATCTAGATGGAACATTTCCTTCCTATAATGAAGCAAAACAATATTTAGAAGAAGAAGGCTTTTGGCAAATACAATATAAATAAAAAAGGACTCCGAAATATGGAGTCCTTTATACATATTACTTCTGAACGTTTGCAGCTTGTGGTCCACGTGGGCCTTGCTCGATATCAAAAGAAACCGTTTGGCCTTCTTCTAAAGATTTAAATCCATCACCTTGAATAGCTGAAAAGTGTACGAATACATCGTCGCTACCTTCAACTTCGATGAATCCAAAACCTTTTTCTGAATTAAACCATTTTACTTTACCTTGAGTCATGTGTGTTGCCTCCTACGTGAATTACACGAATAATTTACTATCCTTGCTCAAGTATTTCCTTCAAGATGAACTTCCTTTACAAAAGGTTTTTCTATCAGATAATCCGAACAAAAATAATTAAGTTAATCATAACAGGGTTTACTATAAAATAACAAGTTTTCTTTTAAATCAATTTTATTAAGAATACAGAGAATATAAAAGAATGTTGAGAATTAGATGATAATTTAATCAATTTCCTCAATTTCTTCTTGAAAATAAAAGGTATTAGGATACTCTTTTACAGTATATGAGTATCTTTTCATCATAGGTACATAACTGAATTTACTAATTGTTACGGTTTCACCTGTTGTTTTAATACGAACTTTATCCTCGTTTTTAAATTTATTTTTACCTTTCACTTTTAACCAACTCTTTTCGTTAATATCTTAACTAATAGTATGATTATCTCATACTTTAGTTCCTATTGTTAGTTATTCTAAAAATACATCTGAACAATTTATCAAAAGTTGTGGTAGTTTCTGCTAATAATGGATATACTATAAGAGCGGAGGGATGAACCCTTTGGGTCTTCTATTGTGTAGGCTCATTGGTAGAACGTGAGATCTACAGTAGAAGGGATGAAACATAATGACAGAATTAGTATATCAGGCAAAAGCTGGAGATGGCTATTTAAAGAAAGGGATGAAAAGAACGAATACGTTCTTTATGTCTGCTCAAGAAGCTGTGGCAGAAGCCCTAGCATTAAAAGAGAAAATGGATAAGAAGTATAAGAATGAAATTCAATGGGATTACAATACAAAGTTATCTCGTTCATCAAAAACGGTAAATATTTTAAAAGGCTATTTAGGTGGAGTTAGAGAGACAAGTCCTTTTTATTTACAGATTGTTTGTATGGAGCAAGATCAAGATTATGATATCTCTACACCAATAAAACCAAAAAAAATGAATAAAAATGATAAAGAAGTTGTAAACAAAGTCGTTAAATTTTTAAATTAATTCAAGATAGTAAAACCCTCCGTGTAAAAATTGGAGGGTTTTTTCAGTTTATTCAATTTAAGCTACTACAATTTGGTCATCAATTAAGCTAATAGTAACGAAGTTAATCTTTTCATTATCGATAATTAAGTCAGCAATTCCATCTTCAATTATTTCTTGTATGACTCGGCGAAGTGGCCTTGCCCCAAATGTAGAACTGTATCCTAATTCAGCTATCTTAACTTTTGCTTCACTTGCAATCTCTATTGTAATACCTTGTTCTTTAAGGTTCTCAATTAAGTCGGATAACATAATATCTACAATTTTTAAGATACTTTCTTTTTCAAGATGCTTAAATTCAATTATAGAGTCAAAACGATTTAGGAACTCTGGACGGAAATAGTCGCCGAGTGATTCCAGGATTGACATATACTCATCAGTTGTATTTGTTCCAAAACCAAGTTCACCTTTTTTCTTTTGTGAAGTACCTGCGTTAGATGTCATAATAATTACTGTATCTCTGAAGCTTGTTACTCTTCCTTGGCTATCAGTTAGTCGACCATCTTCCATAATTTGAAGGAACATGTTCAAAACATCTGGATGTGCTTTTTCAACTTCATCCAATAGAAGGATAGAATAGGGATTCCTTCTTACTTTTTCTGTCAATTGACCTGCTTCTTCATGACCAACGTATCCAGGAGGAGAGCCAATAAGCTTTGAAACAGAGTGCTTCTCCATATATTCACTCATGTCTAAACGTATCATTGCATCCTTACTGCCAAATAGTTCAGCGGCAAGAGTTTTGGTTAACTCGGTTTTACCTGTTCCCGTTGGTCCAACAAAGAGGAAGGAGGCAGTCGGACGAGTTTTCGATTTTAGTCCTGCACGTCCGCGGCGAATTGCTTTGGCTACTTTCTCAACCGCTATTTCTTGTCCAATAATCTTTTCCATCAAACGCGCTTGAAGATCCTTTAATTTTGCTTGTTCACTTTCCTGAAGTTTCCTTACGGGAATACCTGTTTTTGATTCAATTATGGCTTGAATATGTTCGATTGTCACAATAGATTGATTACCTGTTGGTGTAGTTTCTAGCCTTTCTCTTAATTGATTCTCTTCATCTCGTAGCTTTGCGGCTGTTTCATAGTCCTCTTTTGTAGAAGCTTCAGTTTTTAGCTTCGTAATTTCATCCAGTCTCTGCTGAATTTTTCCTTTATCTGTTTCTACCTGATCCAGATTTAACTGAGATCCCGCTTCATCTAATAAATCGATCGCTTTGTCTGGTAAGTAGCGATCTTGTATATATCGATTTGATAGGGTTACACAAGCCTTTAAAACATCATTTGAATACTGAACATCATGATAGCTCTCATAAATGGGTCGGATTCCTTTTAAGATTTCAAATGCTTCATCGACAGTTGGTTCTTTTACAATAATCGGTTGAAAACGTCGTTCCAGTGCTGGATCCTTTTCAATTATTCTATACTCCTTTAATGTTGTAGCCCCGATAATCTGCATATCACCACGTGCTAGAGCAGGCTTAAGAATATTAGCAGCATCCATTGATCCTTCTGAAGTTGACCCAGCACCAACAACCATATGAAGTTCGTCAATAAACAATATAATATCATCTCGCTTTTGTAACTCCTCAACGAGTTGTTTCATATTTTCTTCAAATTGTCCTCTATAACTTGTTCCAGCCACAAGAGAATTTATATCAAGAGTATAGACTTGTTTATTTCTAAGTTTTTTAGGCACTGTTCCTTCTGTAATTTTCAGCGCAAAACCTTCAACAATCGCAGTTTTTCCAACACCAGCTTCTCCAATTAGAACGGGGTTATTTTTAGTTCGACGGTTCAATACTTCAATTAATCGTTCAACTTCTTTATCTCGGCCAATAACTAAATCAATTCGTCCTTGCTTTGCTTCGTTCGTTAAATTTTTACCATGCTGATCTAAAAAACCATTTTGTTTAATTCGTTGTTGATTTTGATTCATTTCTTGATGAGCCTGGCCAGGGCTAGGAGAGAAGAACTGTTTAAAAAAATCATCAATATTTGAAGAATGACTATTAAACTGTGCATTAAAAGGTTGTTTTACAAAAGCATAGCACTCAGTGCATAAGTGTAATTGCTTTCTTTGTTGATTAACTTGTACATTCATTTGAACAGTTGCTTGGTTCTGTTGACATTTTTGACACATCATCATGCTAAACCCTCCTAAATTTGATTCTTTGACTTTGACTAACTTTGACCTTATAAATAAAAAATAATAGATGGAAATCCATCCAAACGATTATGCTATCATTGATGATATTTGTCTATATTATATTTGACCTTTTTTGACTTTTCAAGTGGTTTGCTTTGAATTTGTTGAAGAGTAAAATTTCTATTAAAAGAAATACAGTTACTATTACTGGCGAATTTCTGAATTATGTTATATGTTGGAAATATCTATAATTTTTATAGGGAGATATATGTATGACCGTTATGAAACAAAGCAACAAAGGAATGATTATACTTGACATGTATAATCCAATCTATTTATCAACATTAGAAACCTTTTCACTCCCAGATGAACAAAGGCAGTTTACAGGGATGCCACTAGAAATGATTAAATTAGCAAAAGAAGATCATAGTCGAAATCCAATTGTGATTTTAAACCACAATAACCCAGTAGGTTTTTTTGTTCTTCAAAATGGTGCTAGAGTTGTGGAGTATACCGATAATCCAAATGCATTATTGTTAATTGCCTTTTCTATTAATGAAACAGAGCAAGGTAAAGGATTTGCAAAGGATGGACTTCAATTATTAGATAAGTTTGTAAAACAACACTTTCCAACTATTAATGAAATTGTTCTCGCCGTCAATATGAGGAACAATGCCGCTAGACAACTTTATGAGCGGGTAGGATTTATTGATAAAGGTATAAGGAAAATGGGTCAAATTGGAGAGCAAGCGATTCTATCCCTTCAATTGTAAGGTTAGCATTTTAGGAAGGGGGTATAAAACATGCCAATGGAACAAGAAACAATAACTCTACTTAAAGGTGGATTCTCGGTAGTAATGGTGATCTCTGTACTCATCACTGTTGTATTATGGTACAGGTTCCGGAAAGGTAGATTGACTTTGCATTTTGCCTTTATATTTACTCTCTTTCATTTTCTTACATTAAGTACGGCCATTCATTCAGCAATTCAAACGATATCATATGATTTTTTGATGGTTGAAGATGGAATGACCACTATACATCCTATGGCATCAGAGGAGATCTCTTTAAAACTTGGTGCTACTGGTGTAATATGGGGAACAAGTATGGTATGTTTACTTATTTCTATCATTTTGTTCTCACTATCATCAAAGGTTAAGTATTAAGGAAAGAAAAGCTATGTGCAATTATCCATTCCAATTGTATTACTTTAATCGTCTATACTTGAACAATAGTGTTGAAACGTCTATTCTAAAATAAGTAAAATCAAACTAAGCTACGATGAAGAGAGCTTAGTTTTTCTATTGATTCCACAAATCGTTTTATTGTATATAGAAAGGAATGCTTCGATGAATAAACAATTAGTATTAGCTGAGAAACCTTCAGTCGGCAGAGATCTCGCTAGAGTATTAGGATGTCATAAAAAAGGGAATGGATATTTTGAAGGAAGTCAATATATTGTAACATGGGCTCTAGGGCATCTTGTTACGTTGGCAGACCCAGAACGATATGAAGATAAATACAAATCCTGGAAATTAGAGGATCTTCCCATTTTACCTCCATCATTGAAATTAACAGTGATCAAACAAACTGGGAAACAATTTAACATAGTTAAAACTCTGCTTTCCCGTAATGATGTATCTGTGGTCGTTATTGCAACAGATGCTGGTCGTGAAGGGGAACTCGTTGCCAGATGGATATTAGATAAAGCGAAGGTAAAGAAGCCGCTTAAAAGACTCTGGATTTCATCTGTAACTGATAGGGCAATAAAGGAGGGCTTCCAGAAGCTACGAAGTGGAAATGAATATGAAAACTTATATGCTTCAGCCGTTGCACGATCTGAAGCAGACTGGTTTGTAGGGATAAATGCAACACGAGCCTTAACAACTAAATATAATGCCCAGCTCTCATGTGGGCGTGTTCAGACACCTACACTCGCTATGATTGCAAAAAGGGAAGATGAAATTAAAGAATTTAAGCCGAAAGTATATTATGGAATTTTAGCAATAACTTCACACTTTACCTTAGCCTGGCATGACTCAAAAACAAAGGAAAAGCGATCATTTGATAAAAATCGAATTGAAGACATCGTAAAACGGCTAAACAATCATAATGCTATCGTCGAAGATGTCCAAAAGAGTCGAAAGAAAAGCTACTCACCACAGCTTTATGACTTAACGGAATTACAAAGAGACGGTCATAGGTTGTTCGGATTTTCTGCAAAAGAAACACTATCAATCATGCAGAAGTTATATGAACAACATAAGTTAGTCACGTATCCACGAACCGATTCAAGGTATATCTCTACTGATATGGTGGATACATTAAAAGATCGTATTGAGGCATGCATGATCCCTGACTATGCACAATTTGCTAAGAAAGCATTAAGGACTATGCGTCCAAATTATTCTTTTGTTGATAATAGTAAGGTTTCAGATCATCATGCGATTATTCCAACCGAACAAAGGGCAAATATAAGAGAGCTTAGTGAAAAAGAAAGAAAGATATATGATTTAATTGTTAAGCGTTTCTTAGCAATGATGTATCCACCCTTTGAATATGAGCAAACAAATGTAATGGCAAAAATCAGTACAGAAGTGTTCAATGCAAAGGGTAAAACCGTTGTTTCACTAGGTTGGAAGGAAGTATATAATCAATCAAGTGATGAAGACACTGATGATGAACAAGCCTTACCAGTTATTCAAAAGGGAGACCGGTTTGAAATAATAAACCTGAGGTCTACAACTGGAGAAACAAAGCCACCAAAACGATTCGATGAGGGTACTTTATTGTCAGCTATGGAAAACCCGGCAAAATTCATGACTGGGGAAAGTAAAGATTTGATTCAAACGATTGGAAAAACAGGCGGGCTTGGGACTGTTGCGACAAGAGCTGATATCATTGAAAAGTTGTTTAACAGTTTCTTAATAGAACAAAAAGGGAAAGAAATTTTTATTACAAATAAAGGTAAACAGCTACTAGAGTTGGTACCAGAGGATCTAAAATCGCCTGCATTGACAGCTGAATGGGAACAAAAGCTCGAGCTTATTTCAAAAGGTTTATTAAAGAAGGAAATGTTTGTTCGCGAAATAAAAGAATATACGAAAACGGCAATAAAAGAAATTAAAAACAGTGGTGCACGATTTAAGCACGATAATTTAACTGGTACAAAATGCCCTGATTGTGGGAAGCTAATGCTTGAGGTAAATGGAAAGAAGGGAAAAATGCTTGTATGTCAGGATAGGGATTGTGGACACAGAAAGAATATTTCCAAAGTTACTAACGCCCGATGTCCGAATTGTAAAAAGAAGCTTGAACTTCGCGGAGAAGGAGACGGACAAATATTCTTCTGTAAATGTGGTCATCGTGAAAAACTCTCTACTTTCCAGGAAAGAAGAAAGAAAGACCAACATTCTAAAGTATCAAAGAGAGATGTAGCGAGTTATTTGAAAAAGCAAGATAACGAACCGGTTAACACCGCACTTGCGGATGCACTAGCAAAACTAAAATTTAATAAATAAAAAAAAGACGAGAACAAGGTTCTCGTCTTTTTAGTACTGTGAAACTAAATCTATTTCTAATCTGAGCCAACTAAGCATTTCTAGTAAGTTCTTTCCCCTTACATAAAGAATAGGTACATGGATAGATAAAAAGATTGAATACATGTAATAAGGACCATTTTTTGTAAAGAATCGTAAATTCCCCCCTATAAGACATTTCCTGTTCGAACCTTTTAAGGGAATAGATGGAAAGGGGAGCGGAAAAAGAATATTTGTTTCACATCACAATCTGCCAATCAAAAAATGGAGGAAACTGGAATGAAAAAAATTCTTACTATCAATCTTTACGTGTTAACTGCATTCGTTTTAATGGCAAGTTTGATTATACCTCAAGGTAAGGTTTCAGCCGCAGCAAGCATCCATCTACATATTGATGGAGGGGAGCTAAGTGATGATACAAAAGTGACCCTCGTCTATGAAGAGGATGATGATGAAGAAGAAATCAACATGTACAGACATAATGGAACGCTCTATAAAGCAGGAAAACCAAGTGGATTCCAAGCAACTCTAGATGTAACGTTTGAAGTCGAAGAAGATGGTAAAACGGAAGCCTATGATCCTGTTAAAGTGACAGGGAAAAATGGGACCATTAATTATTGGATTACAATTGATGGTGATGATGACGAAGAGGATACTGACAACAACGATAACCTTACTACATTTGTCCAAAATAAGCCATTAACGCCATTTGTAAAAGATGTCTATAACAATGGGGATGGTACATTTACAGCATACTGGGGATACAAAAATGACAACCATGTAAAAGTTGATGCAAAAACAAGTATCTTTACAAATGGATATGTCTACAACCAATTAACTCCATTAAAAAAAGGGTTTCGTGAAGGGAGAGTAGAGGAAGCATTTAAGAGCGTTTTTACAGGAGCTTCTCTAACTTGGGAATTAACTGGACCAGATGGGATTAAGAGAAGTGCAACCGCTTTAGCAAGTTCGGCTAAATCATATCGAAACATTCACCCTTTATTAACAGGAGTATACAAAAATCTCGATGGTACGTATACAGCTTATTGGGGATACCATAATGAAAACCATGTGACCGTAGACTCAAAAGCAAGTCAATTTACTACTTCAGTACTAAATCAAGCCGAACCAATGAAAACGAATTTTTTACCTGGTTTTGTAGAAGCAGCATTTAATACCAAGTTTAACACTGGTACACTAGGATGGAACTTCATTGGACTGAATGGTAGTAGTTCTACAGTTACAGCAAACATTAGCGTTGCACAAAACTATGGAGACCTTTTACCAAAAGTTACTGCTGTTTATAACAACGGAAACGGTACGTACACAGCTTATTGGGGCTACCAAAATTCAAGTGCTGTATCTGTAGATGCACTAGAAAGTAAATTCATCTCAGGAACTGTATCAGACAATGAACAACCAATGAGCAAAAACTTCTTTAAAGGATCAAAAGATGCTGCCTTTAAAACTGTGTTTAAAGGAGATCACTTAATATGGCAATTAAGAGGACCTAATGGAGAGAAGAGAATTGCTACTGCCATCACAAATAATGCCATACCATACTCAGCATTACTTCCATTAGTCAATAAAGTGGTGAGTAATGGTGATGGTACTTATACTGCCGTTTGGGGTTATCATAACTTAAATACCGTCGAGATTAGTTCATCAAATAGTACGTTTAAGGGAACTGTTTTAAAAAACGAAGTGGCGTTAAATCAATTTAAACCTGGATTACAAAATCAAGTTTTTGAAACAACCTTTAAGGGAACAGGTTTAACATGGGAGGTAGAAGGCCCAGATGGAGTGACAAGGACGGTAACAGCCTACTCTAAAAATGCTATAACACAATAAAACAAAAGCTGCTAACCATCTGTTAGCAGCTTTCTTACTGTTTACGATCCTGTAGTACATCCTCAATAACTTCAATGTGTAGACTTGCCCAAGCCTTTTCATGAAAATGTAAGTAAATCCCCCAAAATAATAAGATGATATAGATAATCACAAAAGGAATCCACAAATTAAAGGCTCCAAACAATAGTTCAAGGAGAGGTTTTGAAAAAATAAATAACAACCAAGGAACAGTCGTCACGATAAGAGGAATGGAACCACTAGCCTGTTTTTCCTTTATCATTTTTAACTTGATTTTTTTTAGAACAGAGTTTGGTAAATCTTGATAAAATCTTATGATTTCTGAAATTTCGTTCATTTCTTTTATATGGTCAATCTCTTGCTTCAAGCTTTTCAATCTTTTTAGTTTTAGAAAAAATTTGTGTGCATCACCGCGAAAACTAAACATTACTCCATCTCCTCCCTATATTAGATTAGACGGAATGAGTGATATCTAAACAAATAAGGTGAATCTCTTTTAAAGGTGACTCCTAACTAAAAAAAAAGCTAATTCAATTTAGAATCAGCTTTGTAACAACTATTGTACAAGTTCTCTATTTTTAAGCGTCGCAAGCTGAAGAACACCAACCCCAATGAATTGCATACTCACTTTAATGATGACTTGACCTAATATTGCCATCCACACGAATTCCCAAGGTATAAATCCAGCACCGAGTGGAGAAAGGCCAATGATAACAAATATGGCTGAATCAAGAATACCACCAACAGCTCCACTATATAATACTCTAATATTCAGCGGTAATTTTAATCGAGAATAAATTTCTGTATCGGTTGTTTCTGAAATCGCGAAACTTACAGCACTTGCAAACACAATCCACAAAGTATCTCCTAAAGAATAGCTTGAGAGTGCAGAAAGAAGTAAAGCTAGGCAAATGAATACGTACGTTTTTTTCTTCCCATATTTATTTTGAACAAAGTCACGTAGGATAAATGTTGCGCCGATTAAGAACGATCCCATTGGAATAATAAATACACCTAATTGTAGGGGAGCAAACTTCGCAGTTAAAACATTTGCTAACACAATGACACTTAAATAAAACAAAATTCTCATGAGGTCATCTCCTTTTTTTATTTCTTTAGAACAAAGGAGGTTCAAAAATACTCTAAAAAAGAAAAAACTACATCCTAAGGATATAGCTGCCTTAGTTTTTTATAGAGGGTATTATCTAGAACCTCTCCTGCATGATGCAGAATTAGATTTATATATTTATAACACTGATTAATATATCATATGTTTTCAATTTGTAAAGTAGAAATTTATTTATAATCAAAATATCACACAATTCTTATTTCTTCCGTACAAATATTTATTTTAAGCAATAAAAGAAAGTCTTATAATAAATTAAATACCATTTACTTCAAATCAAATCAAAGTATAAGGAAGAGGTTTTATGAATACTATCCTACCACTACAAGTAAATAATCGAATGATAGGAATAACACTCGTGTTAATAGCTGCATCTCTTTGGGGAATCTCCGGGACTGTCGCTCAGTATTTATTTCAATTAAACGGGTTTACGGCAGAGTGGCTAGTCGTTGTCCGGCTACAAATCGCTGGGTTTTTGATGCTTTTACTCGCCTACCGTAAGCAAAAATCAAGAATCTGGCATGTATGGAAAATGAATCAAACTAGAAATCAATTAATATTGTTCAGCCTAATAGGTATGTTAGGTGTTCAATACACTTACTTTGCTGCCATTGAGGAAAGCAATGCTGCTACCGCTACGGTCCTTCAATATTTAGGACCCGTATTTATCGCCATTTATATAGTTGTAAAAGAAAAAAGAGTACCTACATCAAGGGAACTTTTCATCATATTTTTGGCACTCCTTGGAACCTTTCTCCTCGTTACAAATGGACAACTAACATCATTGTCGTTATCTATTTGGGGTGTATTTTGGGGAATTGCTTCTGGTGTTGCTCTTGCCTTTTACACACTTCAGCCTTACACATTAATTAAGAACTATGGCACTATGATTGTAGTAGGGTGGGGGATGTTTATTGGTGGATTAGGATTTAGTTTGTTTTTCCATCCATGGAATATCTCAGGAGAACTTAATGCAATGACACTTATGGCTATTTTTTTCGTCATAATATTTGGGACACTCATTCCATTTTATTGTTACTTAGAAAGCTTACAGTTTTTATCCGCATCCGAAACTAGCATCCTATCATGTGCAGAGCCTTTATCAGCAGCGATTATTGCTGTTGTATGGTTACAAGTTTCGTTAGGTATCATGCAATGGATTGGAACACTATTTATATTATTAACAATCATCTTCCTGTCAAAGCAAGGTAAAAAGGGCAAAGAGATGAATAGATAAAATAAACATTATAGAAATAGAGTTGGAAGGGATGTCAACAATGAACATTAAAGCAATTGTATTTGATTTTGATGGTTTAGTAGTAGATACTGAATCAGTTTGGTTTGAAGTATTCCAAGAAGTAATGAGGTCTGAATATGAATTTGACTTTAAAATTGAAGATTTCTCCATATGCATTGGAACTTCCGATGATTTTTTATTTGAAAGACTCTCACATCTAGCTGATAGGGAGCTCGATCGTTCTTTGATTAAGGAAAAAACACGGGAACTATACGAAACCAAAATGATTGAATTGAGCATTCGAGATGGTGTCATAGATTACTTAGAAACGGCTAAACGTCTAGGGTTAAAAATTGGACTTGCATCGAGTTCAAGTAAAGCTTGGGTAGAGGGATTATTAAATAGATTTCAGATAAGAGAGTACTTTGAAGTAATAAAAACATCGGATGATGTAAAGAGAGTAAAGCCTGACCCAGAGCTTTACTTACAGGCCATTCAAGGTTTAGGAGTGCTCTGTCATGAAGCAGTAGCCTTTGAAGATTCTAAAAATGGACTTATTGCAGCTAAGGAAGCCGGTCTATTTTGCGTCATTGTACCAAACCCAGTTACAAGCTTACTAGATTTTAATGGTCATTTGTATCGCTTATCATCTATGGCAGAGATAGGACTAAATGAGCTTTTAATCCTTCTTAAGGATAAGTTCGAAACTAAAGAGTAGTAGTGTGCCTCTCTGAATTTTACATCACGGAGATATTAATCAAAATGGAGTATACGTTATGACGTTGAAATATAGACAAGATATGATGGAAAGTCGTAACCAATAATGATGAAACCTAAGGTAGAATGATTGTTTTAGACGATCAGAAGTTATGAAATCATAGAATAAGATTTTTTAAGAAGGCTGTTTTCGTATAGATTGTTGCTTTCTTGATCAAACTTTATAAAGGTTGATATAATGGGGTTTAAGGAGGCGTTCAAGTATGTGGAAAGATGTATATGAGGATTTCAGCGATTTAACAAAATCAGAACAAATAGCACTATTCGAAGCGGTGAAACAAGATTGATTTCCAGAAGAACCAGATAAAATCACAAAACTACTCAGAACCATTCGTGAAGCACGATTTGCTTCAGGTATGGCTTGTGTTCACTGTGGAAGTACATCCGTTAAACGCAATGGCAAATATCGTTCACGACAACGCTACTTATGTAAAGATTGCAACAAAACATTCAATGATATGACCAATACACCATTTTCAGGCTCACGATACCCTGAAAAATGGGTAAAATACATTGAACTAATGGTAGAAGGCAATACGCTACCAAAAATCGCTAAACGACTTAAAATACACATCTCCACTGCATTTTATTGGAGACATAAAATCTTGAACGCATTAGGAAGTATTGGCTTCAATCAACTTCAGGGCATTGTTGAGAGCGATGAAACGTTCTTTCGTGAGTCTATGAAAGGTAGAGAAATCACCCATAGGAAATCTAAGAAACGTGGTGAGAAAGACAAGAAGAGAGGTATTTCTAACCTCAAAATTGCTGTTATAGTAGCACAAGACCGCAATGGAAATATGATTGCTCGTAAAGCAGGAACAGGTCGTGTTAGAGCCGAAGAAATTGACAATGTTATAGGTAAATTTATTCATCCTTCTGCTTTGATATGTACTGACACAGCAACTAATTATAAGAAGTTTTCCAAACTAAAAGGTTTGCTTCACGAAACAGTCAACGAACGACAGAAACAACGTGTGAAAAAGGGTATCTACCACATTCAACACGTTAATAATTCCCATAGCCGTTTAAAGAGTTGGATAGAACGTTTCCAAGGGGTGGCAACCAAATATTTGGATAACTACCTCTACTGGTTCCGTTGGCTTGAATTAGGCAAGGATTTAGCATTTGATAAACGTGTAGAGCAAATGCTTATTTCAGCCTGTCAAAAATCAAATAATACAACCGTTGAATTGCTAAAAGGTGCATAATAAAGGATCTCAAATAAGAGATCAATTTATGAATGTTTATTCCTTATCTACCTTATCCTTTGTTGTAAGATATGAGGCAAAAAATAATGCAATTCCAAGACAAACAAATGATAATGATAGATATTGCTCCTCAAAGACAAATACTTCTTTGAATTTTTGAACAAACAAGAATATGCCAAGTATAAAGAAGATAATTCCTAATCCAAAGTTTATCTTTCCGAATAGAGTAACATTTTTCATACATTACATCTCCTTTCTGTTTTTAAGAGTCTATCATAAAATACAACCATTATTTATACGATTTTAATAACTGATAAGTTTCATTGATAGTAATATATATTATTATTATATATATTTTAACATACACTGTTTATTTATTAAAAAACAACAAAGTTTACGAAAACAGCCTTTAAGAAAGTGTAAAAAGACGCATGGATTTGATATGCGTCTTTTTACGTCTTAAAGGTTAGTCTAGAGCCAATGAATGGTTTTGGTTTGTTTCTTTGCTAGAAGTTAATTTATAAAATATTCGTAATGTAACAGTTCCCATCAAGACAAATAAAAAGGATATAACAAAGGGTGGAAGGATACTGCTAATAATGATAAAAAATCCTGCTGAAGTAGCACCTAGAATGGTCATTTGCCCAAAAACAGCCATATATGAACTTCTCGCATGGTCAGGCACCATATTTGCTAGTAATGTCTGTTTAACTGGTATGTGCATTAATTCACCAATCGTTGCAATTGCCATTGCAATCAATAAAATAAATGGGACTTGGTGAAAACTAATAATAGTAAACCCAAGAAAGTATAGGACGATACCTGACAGTAATACCGACCGATCCTTCCACTTCTTTAATAGGACTGATACGACAATTGTTAAACATACAACGAGTACCGTATTTTCAGTCTTTAATATACCAAGAAGATTGATACCATCCACTTCAAGTGAAAGAATAGGAAAGAGTGGAACAGGGTCTGAAAGCTCTTTTGATAAGCGTATACCAATAAAATTAGTTAATTGTTCTTCAACAGATACAATAAGGAGATTGGCAAATGCAAGAGCTGCAAATTCCTTGTTCGTTAAGACGTCTTTATACATGTTGAATAAAGGTGTTAATTTACTTTTGGTCATACTAGGATAACCGTTTAAACCCGTCAATTTCTCTACATTCAGTGGTACATATGATTCTTTGATAAAAAAGACTGTAATTAGTAGAGATAGAAACGTAATAAAGCTAACGACAAGGAAAAGAATAAAATGATAGTTCATAAATAAAAAAGCACCAATTATCCCACCAGTTGCTACAGCTAAATTGTTTAACCAATAGGAAAAGGTATAGATAGATCTTCTGTTAATCGGGTTACTTTCATCTATAATTAGTGCTTGATAGGCAGGGCCAGCCATCCCCGTAAAAAAATGAATAATTACAAACAATAGAAAGGTTATATATGGAAGACTTACCCATGGTGAATTGACAAAGGCTACAAATAAAAAACAAACAAACACAAACAATTCTGCCCATATAATTACTTTTTTTCTCCCATTACGATCAGACAAGTAACCACCGGCAAATGTCCCTATAACACTTGCTGTCATAACACCTAAAAACATAAATCCGGTGACAACAGTGCCTAACTTACTAGAAAAATAGACAATTAGGTAGGGAGTCACAGACATACTTGCCATCATCGTTAAAAACTGAAGACCAAGCCGAATTTGTATGGTTTTATTAAACGAAAATATCGTCATAAAGATTCCTCATTCCTATTGATTGATTAATCAATCATTTTTGTTGTACAAGTAAGACCGAACACTATTTTTGTTTCGGTCTAAATAATTGCAGGGCATAAGGTACAAATTGCTCCCATAATTCTTTGTCAGGTGAATCAGTATGATTTAAACGAAGTCCCATCAAAAGACTAGTATAAGCAGTTGCAGCGAATATTGGCTTATATTCATGAAGCTGTCCATTCTTTTGTCCATTTATCACAAGCTTCACTATTTTTTCTCGAAATTGCATGTGAAATTCATCAAGCTCTTTAAACTGATCTTGAAACCGGTTATTCTGTCCTATCACCTGGACGACCAATCTTAAGTAAATCCCTAAGTTAGAAAAAATCTTAATATGATGTTTGATCATTCTTTCTAGTTCTAAAAGAGGGGTATTTGTATCAGGATCAAAATCTAATAAACTTTTGGATATTTCACTCAATGGATCAATGACAGCACAATGAAATAGCTCTTCTTTTGTAGGAAAATAAGTGAAGACACTACCAAAGCTTACACCTGATGCCTTGGCGACCTTGGCAATGGTTGTGTCATTATAACCTTGTTCTGAGAAAAGAAGAATAGCTTGCTCTAGAACCTTATCACGTTTTTGCTTCATTTTAGCAAGTTGATTTTCTGAAAGCGGCAATTTATCACCCCGTTAGTAATGATTGATTGATTAATCATTATTATAATGAAATGGATAAATATTGTAAATATTTTTTTAAGAAGGAATGTAACGAACAAAAATAGAAGATTCTCTAATTAGTGGAAAATTTACCTTTTTCTAATCATCTTAATAAATGGGAGAGATCATTTTGAAAATTTTTATATCAGCTGATATAGAGGGTGTAACAGGAGTAGCAACGAGTCAACAAATAAAGGTGAATAGTGAGTATCAAAGATTTCGAAGATTTATGACAATGGATGTCAATGCGGCAATAGAGGGAGCTTTTAATGGGGGTGCTACTGAAATTGTGGTAGCAGATGGTCATGGGAACATGTCAAATATTTTATTAGAGGAACTTGATCCAAGAGTCCGTCTTATACAGGGTAGTAACCGAGTCATGTGTCAACTGGAGGGACTGGATGACAGTTTTGATGCAATCATGTTTGTAGGGCACCATGGTCGTGAAGGGGGGTCTCTGAGAACTAGTATAAGTCATACTCTTGCTGGTATTTGTGTAAATGAAATGAAAATTAATGGTAAAGTAGTCGGTGAAACGGAAATGAATACAATGGTAGCTGGTGACTTTAATGTACCTGCCATCTTCATTTCAGGTGACGACGCTTATGTAGCAGAAGTAATGGAAACACTTCCTCAGGTTGAGGTAGCTGTTGTAAAAAGAGGAATTGACCGGTTCTCTGCAGAATTAATACACCCTGACAAAGCCCATTCATTAATTAGAGAAAGATCAGAAGTTGCAGTAAAAAGAATCCATGAATTTACGCCATATAAAGTAGATGGACCCGTTACATTTGAACTTGAATTTAAAGCACCAAGTCAAGCACTCATGACTACTACTATTCCATCCGTTACATTAATTGGTCCAAAAAAAATCACTTTCACTTGTGAAGATATGGTAACGGCATACAAACATATGTGGGCTTGTGTAATTATTGCTATCTCAGCTACGAACAGTATACTAGGGCACGTTAATTCCTAGAAAAAACCAGTTGATTTTCCGGAATCAACTGGTTTTCTAATTAGTATACCATTTTTGATTGAATGTAATGATATAGAAGCTTTGCTGTGTTTTCGATCGATTCCTTATGTGTTCTCTCAAATGCATGGGAGGAATCAATTCCAGGTCCTATTAATCCATGTATAATGTCATTTCCTGAACGAATCGCTGCTGATGCATCAGAACCATAAAAAGGATAAATATCCAGTTTATAGCCTACACCATTTTCTTCAGCTAATTTTGTTAAATGTTTTCTAAGTTCGTAATGGTATGGACCGCTTGAATCTTTCACACAGATCGAGACTGTATATTCATCCGTTGATTGCCCATCACCCATGGCCCCCATATCAACTGCTAAATATTCAACCGTTTCCGGCGTTATATTTGAGTTTCCACCATAGCCAATTTCCTCATTATTTGAGATTAAGAAATGTGTAGTATAGGGAAGAACAAGGTTCTCTTCTATTACTTGTTTGATTAATTGAAGAAGAATTCCTACACTTGCCTTGTCATCTAAATGACGTGACTTAATAAATCCATTGTCTAACACTTGAACACGAGGATCAAATGAAATAAAATCACCGACTTCAATTCCTAACTTACGAACATCATCAGCATTTTGGACCTTCTCATCGATCCTAACCTCCATGTTATCTTGATTACGTTCAGCTTTTCCTGCGTCTTTGTATACATGGACAGATGTTTGATGCATTAAAATAGTCCCTGAATAAATTTTTCCTGAGGATGTCTGAATTTGGCAGTATTCACCTTCAATTGAGTTATATCGAAAGCCCCCAATTAAATCTAGCTTTAATCGCCCACTTGATTTGATTTCTTTGACCATAGCTCCAAGCGTATCAACGTGAGCAGTTAGCATCCTATGTTGACTTTGATCTGCACCTGGAAGTGTAGCAATTAAACCACCTTTTCGGTTTCTCTTAGTTTCAACATTTAATTCACGTAAGTACTTTTCTACGTATGTAATTACTTCTTTTGTGTTTCCTGATGGACTAGGAATCGATACTAGTTCTTTAATTAATTGAATCGTATCATTGACATTATCAATTTTCATCTTTACATCCCCCACTTAACATAGATAATTAGATTAGATTTCTTCATTATTATATTATACATATTTAGCCTAGGTTTTTCGAAACATTCCCTTTAAGACTAAAGGATGAGACAAAAATCAAGACTAGGACCGAATGGAATCAAACGATATTGCTTTAAGATAAAGATAGATAGTAGAAAGGAGAAAAGATTATGAAGAATGCAAAAATTTATGAAACTCATGTTCATACAAAAAATTTAGAGACAGCTATTAATTTTTATGAAAGCCTGGGACTACGGATAGCTTTTATAATCGAAGATAGAAGAGTCGCTTTTTTTTACTTGGGAGAAGAAGGTTCAAGAGAACAGATGCTTGGGGTTTGGGAAGTAAGAAAAGAGGAGTTTACAAAAAGTCATTTTGCTTTTTCTGCAACATATGAGGAATTATTAAACATACCAAACTATCTCAAAGAGAAAGGTATTACATTACGCCCATCATTTGGATTAAAGCCTACTGAACCAATTGTTCACAGTTGGATGCCGGCAGCTTCCTATTATTTTTATGATCCTGATGGGAACTCGCTCGAATATATAACATTACTTGAAGGTGAGCCTATACCTCAATTAGGTCCTGTTCATTTAAGCACTTGGTTAAAACATAACGAGAACCCACAGTCTTAAATATGACTGTGGGTAAATCTCTAGTAAAATCTTTTATGATGGTGATGGGGAGGACGGTGTGGACCTTCTAATAGTTCCCCTCCTAAAAATCCAAGACCCAAGCCTAATAGCCCTGCACCTAGAGGGCTTCCTAGTGGACCTGCTCCATAGCCTCCTGGGTACCCGTATCCAGGAAATGGTCCATAGCCAGGTCCTGGGTATCCATACCCTCCATAAGGTCCTACACCTGTTCCTGGGTATCCATATCCTCCGTAACCGGCTCCTGGCCCATAGCCACCAACTCCGGGTCCAGGATAACCAAATCTCTGATCCACCAACGGTTGATTTATATACATTTGATGATTGCCTCCTTCATTCTTTCACTACATTTTTTATACTCAAGCAAACTTAACTTGCTGTTAATAACGTGTACAGTGTAGCGTATGTGAATGATGAATATGCGGACTAGACAAAAGCCCTTTTTACAAAAATTTACGAAAATTAGTAAAAATGCACAGGCAATATCAAACAAAGTTCTACCCTTTTTGTTCTTTTATTGCTTTATCTAGAATAGTATATACATAGCTTCGTATTCTCTAGTAAAGGGGAGGCTATATTGTACAAACATTTTTTTCTAGTATGTATTCAGAATCAATTAACGATTACAAAGAAATCCAATGCGACCCTTGCAAATATCACCATATATCTTGGTAATAAGTGTATAGGACAGGTTTCCACTATGCAACAAATCGTATTTTTGTTAGGTAAAGTTAATCCAAAACCTTCTATAATAACAATTAGAGCATTCACTCTTCAATATGGTAATTGGTATCCAATCGAAGAAACACATGTTGTTTATCCAAGAATAAATAAGAATATCTCTAGAAACAATGTAACGTATAAAGCTGGAGATATATTAGTAGGGTCTGATAATATGAATGGTTTACCTCAAGGATATATGGGTCATGCTGCACTTGTCGTTGATGATAAACACATTATCGACTCAGTCATGTCAGATCCCATTGTTAGAAAAGTACCGATTGAAGAGTTTTTAATGAATCATCCAAACCATGCTCACTTTAGACCTAAGTCAGAGAAGATGGGGCAAGATGCTGCCCAATACGCAGAGTCTTATTTGAAAAATTTCGAGAAAAATGTAGAAAAAGGGATTGCAAAGCCTATTTTTTATTTCACCATCCAAACACCTTTACAAGATGAATGGACCTATATATATTGCTCCAAATTGGTTTGGCTTAGCTACTATTATGGGGCAAGTTATGAATTTACAAATGATCACCTTTGGTTTGCACCAGAGGATTTGTACACAAATATGATGAATAATCCAGATTTTGAACTTATCTATATTCATCCTGACTACGGATTTTATATTGATGTTTAGGAAAGGGAGAGAATGCTTTAATGGAAAATATCCATTGAGTATTTTCTCTTTTTTCATAAAGTTAGGACAAGCTTAATATTTGCTAAGGGACATAAATGGAATATACTCATAAGTAAATCATTAGAAAAGGAGAATGAAAATGTCCAAGGTAAAACTAGGGATAATCGGACTGGGTGCGATGGGACAAAGACTCATTCAAACAATTATACACTCGCATTCAGACACAATAGAAATAACAGCAGTCTGTGATTCCAGCGAAAGTTTAACTAAACAAGTGGCCGAAGAACTACAAGTAACTAACTATACAACAGACTACCATGTTCTACTAAATAACGAAGAAATCCAGTTGATTTATATTGCTGTTCCACCAAAATTTCATGAGAGGATTGTTCTTGATGCTGTACAAAAACATATTCTCTGTGAAAAACCATTAGCCAATTCACTTGAAGAAGCGGGTCGGATGTTAGAAGCAGTTGAAAGAGAAAACGTGCTCCACATGATGAATTTCCCACTAAATTATCAAGGTGCCATGTATAAAATGATGGAGCTACTTGAAGATGGGTATATCGGGAAATATAGACGAATTGACTTAACCCTTCACTTTCCAAAGTGGCCTAGGTCTTGGCAAAAAAACAGCTGGGTCGGCAAACGGGAACAAGGTGGATTCATGTTAGAAGTTGGTGCACACTGGATTCAGTTCATACTAAAGAATTTTGGCCAAATCCTACACATAAAAGGGGATGTACACTATCCAGAAGATCCAAATGCAAGTGAATCAGGAGTAATTGCCACACTCACATTAGAAAATGACATAAAAGTTCATGTTAATGGACTCAGTCAAATGGCTGGTAATGAACGTGTGGAATTAGCCATTCATGGAACAGAAGGATCAGTTATGATTGAAAATTGGGGAACATTGAAAGCAGGGAAATCAGGAGAAGCATTTGAGGAAATTCCCATTAAACATAAGGGGAATAATCGACTCCTCGATCATGTTGTCGCTGCAATTAAAGGGGAAAAAGCTGACATTTATGATTTTAGAATCGGTTATAATGTACAAGTTGTTCTCGAAGCATTTAAGCAACAAAATCTACAACAAGGTATCGATTTGAAAAATAAGTATAAATAAAGTGAAACTTCAATCAGTGGGGGTGTTCCTCATCCCCCACTGATTGTTAGCCCCGGCCCACACTGTGGGTCACACAGACGTTGCCACAAGAGGTGGCGACTTTAGTCTGTGTTCCTTTTCAGGGTTCTTACTGGCGCTTATCCCCCACTTAAACTTCTCTATTCATCTAAAGTTTTGAAGTGGGGGTCTTAGCGCCAGTTGGAGCGGGATAAATTGAAAATGGATGAATGCAAAGGTATACATTATTTCCAGCATTAGGGTTGACACTTTGTAACCATCTGCATATACTTATTAACAAATCAACAATGAAAGGGATGAATTGTGGACCAATGAAGTTCTAATCTAATTTTTTCTTAGGAGATTTATTCAAATGATGAATACATTAAAACCTAGAGAAATTGGATTAGTCTGCCCATTTTTCCATACATCCTATATAGAGCAAGTGCAAACGCCATTTTATGGATTTTCATCCTATCCATTAAGTAAGGCTTATTTGTTCATATTGTTATGTATATTGGCATTTACTTCAACCTCTCTAGGTAATCTAGGGAGGTTTTTTCATGTTTAAGATAACGAACTCAAACACATCCAATCGAGAGAGAACGCGCGAGGTGAACAATTTGACGATACTCAGAGCTAGAAATATAGATAAGAATTATGGTGATAAAGAAGTGTTGAAAAATATTTCCTTTGATATATCAGGAGGAGAAAGAATAGGATTAGTTGGATTTAATGGGGCAGGTAAAACTACGTTAGCGAATATAATTTACGGAATCACATTACCTGATAAGGGGACAATTGAAACAGGAAAGGAGTCTTTTAAAGTAGGATATTTACTACAATCTGTTGATTACAATGTTAGTGATTTTCATCAAGATAATATGACGTCAGAATTTCTTGAAATAACTAGTGAGCTTGGTCTTAAAAAGGTAAACTCGTGGGAAAATGAACATTTTTCTCACTTAAGTGGAGGAGAAAAGTTAAAAATTGCACTAGCTAACATTTGGGTTTCAAATCCAGATATCTTAATCTTAGATGAACCAACTAACCATTTAGATTTACAAGGGGTAAGGTGGTTAATCAACCAGCTAAAAGGATACAAAGGAACGGTCATCATCATTTCACATGATCGTTACTTCTTAGATCAGACAGTTAGTAAGATATATGAGTTAGCTAATAAAAAATTAACTATTTTCGACGGAAATTACACTGAATATCGTATAGAAAAGAAAAAACGATATGAAGAACAATTGCATCAATATGATGTTCAGCAAAAGTATAAAGAACGCATTGAAGGTCAGATTACCCAATTAAAACAGTGGGCAGGGAAAGCACACCGAACAATGAGAGAACAAGAAGGCTTTAAAGAATTTCATGGTGTAAAGGCAAAAAAAATGGACAGATCCATTAAGTCTAAAATGAAACGATTAAACATGGAGCTTGAAAAAAATAAAGTGGAGCGACCAAGCGAAGAAAAAAAGGTCCAATTCCAATTTAATGCTGGTGATAAGCGTGGAAAAAGAATGATCGAAGCAAAGCAGTTAACTAAAAAGTTTGCGAATCGAACTTTGTTTCAAGATAGCTATTTTTTTATTAATTATGGTGAACGCGTTGGAATAGTTGGACCAAATGGTTCGGGGAAATCTACCCTTATCAAAATGCTTTTAGAGAAGGAATCCATATCTGATGGAGATATTTGGAAAAGTAGTTCGTTAAAAATGGCTTATTTAAGTCAAGATGTTGCAGATATGCCTTTAAATAAATCAGTGATAGATTCTTTAGGTCTCACAAATCGTGAAGAAATCTTTCATGCAAGAACAACTCTTGCGAACATGGGAATGAAGGAAGAAAAAATAAATCAACCTATTCAAACATTAAGCCTTGGAGAAAGAACTCGTGTAAAACTTACAAAAATGCTCATTCAAGAACATGATCTTCTAATTCTTGATGAACCAACCAATCATTTAGACTTACCGAGCCGGGAACAACTAGAAGAAACATTAAGTCAGTTTACAGGAGCCATGCTTATTGTTTCACATGATTATTATTTCTTAAATAAACTATGCGATACTTTATTAGTTATTGAAGATGACAAAATTAAGCGGATTGAAATGTCACTTGAACAATATGAAACTAAGAAAAACATGTCAGCTGATGAGGGAAAAAAACAGCTAGAGGAACAATTACTTCGTCTTGATACGGAGATTACAGCTGTTATTAGTGAATTAAGTTTATTAACTCCAGACTCTGACCGCTATCAGGAACTAGACAAACAATTTTTAGCTCTTACAAGTAAAAAGAAGCAACTGTTAGCGATTGAGTGATGAAATGATCTGTGTCAATAACCTATTAAAACGTTATGTAGAACAAGATAATACAATGAATAACAAAAATATTTTAAAAGTAAACTTGATTGTTACGTTTGGTTACAAAAGAAGCCCCTATTCGGAAGTACAAAAAGTAACAATCATCGGTAAATTTTGGTATGATTGTTATATAGCTAGGTAGGGGGATGACAAAATGTCGGCAATTAATTTTAAGTTTGAAAACATCATTACTTCTGAGGCAGAATTACGAGAAAAACTCGGGCAACCAAGCAAGGTTGCAGGGAATAAAGTAATTCATGAGCTCGATCAACATTGTAAAACATTAATTAATCATAGTCCATTTCTTGTATTATCAACTTCTAACATGAATGGAAAATGTGATGCTTCTCCTAGGGGTGATGCTCCTGGATTTGTCTATATAGTGGATGAAAAACATATCATTATTCCAGAACGACCGGGTAACAAAAGGATTGATTCAATTAGTAATATTTTATCGAATCCACATGTTGGCATACTCTTTTTTATCCCTGGTATGGAAGAGACCTTAAGAATAAACGGACGTGCATGTATTATACAAGATCAAAATTGGCTAACAAAAATGACAGCCAATCATAAGGTTCCAGAATTAGGCATTGTAATTGAAGTTGAAGAAATCTTCATGCATTGCGCGAAAGCATTTAAACGCTCACATCTATGGGAACCTGAATTATGGCCAGATATAACAAAGGTTCCTACTGCACCAGAAATCCTGGCAGCACATGTAAAAAAAGAAGAGATGACCAAAGAAGTCATTCAAGAGCATCTTAAGGATAGCTATAAGAACAGGCTTTATTAGGATAGGAGGTTCTACAATGGATCCAAGTAACAATGAAGCCAATTGGAAAAGAAATATCAGGACTAGAATTGATTTAAGGACGAATTTTGGGGAGTAAAATCACAAACATTGAAATTGATTTGAGCCAATATAATGAGAAAGTATTAATGGGTTTAATTGATTTTTCACACCTTGAGGTTATTTTCTTCATGCATGGTATGAATCCCGAAAAAATTGACACACATGCTCGTCACCCTAGAAACAATACGTATTGGCCCAAAATAGGAATATTTGCACAACGTCCGAAAGCTAGACCAAATCGAATTGGTTTAACACGCTGTCAAATCTTAAAAGTAGAAGGTTATTCGATTACAGTCCAAGCATTGGATGCGATTGTTGGAACACCAGTTCTTGATATAAAAACTTATCTGAAAGAATATCGACCTATGGACCAATTGGTGAAGTCCGACAACCTGATTGGAGCTCAGAACTAATGAAGAATTACTTTAAACATAAATATGTATATGATAACTTACTTGAAAACGTTTTGGGGGTAAGTTAATGAATATAGTGGAGAAAGCAAGGATATTTGCTAGGAACGCACATCATGGACAAACGAGAAAACTATCAACCGAGCCCTATTTTGTACATCCAGAAGCAGTTGCTAAAATTTTACTTGATGCAAATTTAGCCGAAGAAATAATCGCAGCGGGGTATTTACATGATACAGTTGAGGATACAAATGTATCAATAGAGGATATTCAGAGGGAGTTTGGTCATGAAATTGCCGAAATTGTTGCTGGAAACACGGAGGATAAATCGAAGACTTGGGAAGAAAGGAAAAAGCATACAATTGAATATACTCGGACTGCAGCGTTTGAAATGAAATGTTTAATTGCTGCAGATAAACTCGATAACTTACAAAGCATAGCAAATACCAATTCTCATGATGGCGAAAAATGGAGCCACTTTAAACGGGGCAAAGAGAAGCAAGGGTGGTACTATAAGGGAATTGCTGACTCCTTGTTTGAAAATATCCAAGAGGAAATCCCGACTTATTTCTATACCTATAAATCACTAGTTAATGAAGTATTTAGCGAATGATAACTAGGAGGTCACTGGTAAAGTATATTTTTTAAAAGAAAGTAAAATGATATATCAAAAATAACAAATCGCCTCGTCTTACTGACGAAGCGATTTGTATATTTCATTCGATTATTTTTTGTTTCAATCTTTCAGAGATTAATATACCTATATTTCCAATCCAAAGTGCTAGTAAGAAAATAACTAAATATCTATCAGTGAATAATTTCGCAATATTAAAAAATGAGAATGTTAGGGGCATGACACAAATGCTAGTTAATAGATAAAAAATCATTGTTAGCTTTTTCTGGGTGTAAATATGTAAAAGGAACCAGCAAAGGATAAAAGCATCCCTTAATGTTATAAAAGCTTTTCTTAAAGGTCAAAATGTATTTGCAAGATTTTAAAGGCTAAATTAAGTACTAACTAACATTCTGACATGGGAGAATTATCTTTTTCCCATGTCAAATTAAAACTTTGGTGGTAATATAAAATGTTAAAAATGAACCAAGTATTAAA
>NZ_JBHUEM010000020.1:325480-390798 GCF_042680805.1 Bacillus salitolerans
GCTGTTTCTTTAGCTCAAGGTAATAAAATCTTAGGATTAATACATACTCCTGACAGTACATGTGTTGCTTTATTAGATTTCTATTCAGACAACATTATAACAATATTAAAAGTTGATAAGAACAATACAATTGATATTGAATTTAATCAATATGTAGAATCTGATAATATTCATCTTTCTACTCTAAGTTACTATCTTGACGATGGCGGACCTCGATATTTTAAATTGTTAAAATTAAAAGAGCCTATTGGGAAAAAAGATATAGAGCACATTGAGACAAATGACATAAAAAATTGGAACTCTGTTAAATTTAAACAAGGTTTAAAAATCCAGGAGCCAAGAGTGTTACAAAATAGACATTAGGTAACGCAATTGCATATTGTCTTAACCAAGGAGAGAAATTAAAGCCATTGTCTATTACATCCACTATCTATTTGAAATGCTTCCCAACATGGATATTACAAACAATGAATCTAGATTCCTTACTTCCTTGGTCAAAAACTCCTCCTTCAGTTGTAAGGTGTTAAACAAGATATCTAAATAATATTTGATCCCCATTCTGGTTCACAGGTGGGATTATTTGGCTTACATAGGAATTCGAGTGTCTATACCAATTTTAATTTGAGATTACTATTTCTAAAGAGTTCATACCCACGAAAATGTTAGCTTTTACTTAGAATTGTTTACCTCTATCTAACAGTTCTAGGGAAAAATACCCACAAATTATTAATTTTGGGAAAAATTAGGTGTAAAGTTCTATTGCGATATATTGTAACTTTATGTAAAGATTAATAGGAATCTATTAATATATTAGGAGGAAAAAGAATGATATCAAAAAAACTTAAAGGAATTGTTTTATCAGGTGCATTAGTTACTAGTGTTCTAGGATTATCTCCATCAGCGAATGCTGAAACTCTTGGATGGAGTGAAGATGGGATACATATTACTAGTAATGAACAAGCTGTGGTAAATTATGCTGCTGCTTCAGAACCAGAAAGTCATAGAGGATGGACAGAGGCTTATGACGAATATACAGAAAGGGCTGTTGGCCAAACTGAGTGGAAAGATAAATATCATTATACACGAGCTAGAATGGTTTCTTCTTGGACTGGAGAAGTCCAAACTGATAGTGGTAGAGTTTGGGGACATGATTCAACAATTGCTAGATCACCGTATTCAGTAAACGAACATACCGCTAGAACTTATTGGGGTTCTTAATTATATATCCTGTTAAAAAATATAACCAATGATTCCTAAATCATTGGTTATATTACTGCTAACGTATTTGATTCAAAAAGAATGGAATGAGTGGAATGTTTTTATGAAATATTTAAAACAGCCAAAAATTGAAGATATTATTTTTATTGTTTTTTTGATTGTGTCATGCCTAATCCTATTAATTATTGGCTTATATTCAATAAAACAATCTGAAATGGATAAATTATCAAATGATTTTTATAGCAAAAATAGTATTCATTTATTAGTAAATGAAAAAAAATATAACCTTTTTGATGAAGTTGAACAATACCTAAACAACCATGAATTTATACTTTTTAAAGAACACATTTCATCAAATCCTAACCTAAAGGGTGTTTATTCAAATGGAGATATTGATATACCTCCACTAATAAAAGGAACTTTTTTTGAAAAGGAAGACTACGAAAGGGAAAGAAAAGTAGCGGTTATTGGAAGAGATGTTAAAGAAATAGTGGTGAAGAACAATAAAAGTTTTATTTATTTTAACAATATTCCATACGAAATAATCGGAGTAATGGGTGGGCCTTTTAAATCTAAATTAGATTATTCAATTTATATTAATTTAACAACCTTACCTAAAAGTACGTCTACAAACGTTTTATATGTTATTGATGGAAGTCGTAAAACTAAACACACTGTACAAAAATTTCTTATTAAAGAAAATAAAAAAATAGTAGAGTTGGATATAGAAAGAAAAGGGAGTTCAGTTATTATTAATGAAAACATTAGTGGAAATTTATTAAACTTCTTATTTCTATTAATACTGTTATGTTCAAATATATTAAGTTTTTCCTTTTGGATTTATAAGAAGAGGTTATTGATTTCTGTTCAATATTTAATTGGGTTAAATTTATTGTTTATATTTTTCATATTAGCGAAAAATTATCTCCTAATGTTAATATTTTCTTTTGGTGTTGGTTTTCTTCTTTTTATAGCCTTCAATATTAATGAATATATAAGTAACAGCACGGAGTTAAATAATATATTTTTAACTGGTTTTGCGTCATATATTGCTTTAAACCTCGTTCTATTCCTAATTACAATACCAACTTTTTCCCCAATAAAATTAATGAAGGTGTTGAAATAAACATGCTACAAGTTTTAATAGAGGTCAAAGAAAGTATAAAAAAACGTAAATTTTTTACGATTTTAATATTTATCAATACATTATTATTTTTTATATTATTAACAGCCTTATACCTACATTATTTTAATGTAGAAACAAAAACGAAAAGTTTTTATGCACAATATGAAGGGAAAAACATCTATCAATTAACGGATAATTTATATGGAGAAGAAGAAAAAGAATATTTTTCTTCTTCTGTAGGTTTAGATAGAATAAAAGGTTTTCATGAACATGTATCAAACCATGAAGATTTTATTTATCTAAACACAAACTTACAACCACTAGGAGTTACCAACTTTAAAGGTTCGGACTTATTTCTTTATGGATATGAAGAAGGGATGGCTACGCCTGCATTTACAAAAGATGGGGAAAAATATGAGGTGGTAAAGTCTATCCAACTTAACGATAAAATTTTCTCCATGTTTAACCTTTCTGTAGAAAATGGTAGTATTTTTGATAAACAGGATTATTATTATTCACCAAATAAGACAATACCTATAATTTTAGGTTCGGAATATAATTCAATCTACAGTATAGGAGACAAAGTAAATTTTGATTACATTGATACTAAATTAGAAGGTAAAGTAATTGGTATTCTCCCTTCTAATACAATTATTCCAGTAAAGAATAATATAGAATTTAGTATTGACAGATATTTTATAATACCAGAATTTTTAATGGATTATGTTTCTCAAAATAATAATGACCTATTATTACAGCAGAGACATTATTTAAATCTAATAAACGGCCAAATCTATACAGATATGGATCAATTAGAAATAAGGAAAAAAATCAATGAATTATCTGAAAAAACCGACTTTCAAAGTGTAACAGTTATTGGAGCTAACGAGATTGGAATAAACATAATGTTCTCAATGTTACAACACAATAAGATACTAATTATTACATTGACCGTATTTTTGTTTTTATTTGCTGTATTTTGCATCGCTCTTTCACTTATCATGAAATGGCATATTAATGTTAAGAGATATGCTATTCATCTTATTTCGGGTGCAACAATAAACAAAGTTTTTTCTTATTCCTTTATTGAAATATTTTTCACTGTATTTATCGCGGTAGTTTTAGTATTTATATTTTCACTTTCAATCGGTATACTACCTATTAATTATTTTATATCAATGATAGTTTTAGCATTATTGTTAACATTGTTAGGAACTTTTCCTTTGTATATAAATCTTACAAAACTTAGAGTAACAATGATCTTAAAACGAAAGGACTGATAATTTGATTAAACTTGAGAATTTAGAAAAATATTACATTAGTAAAAATATTAAAATGAATGTTTTAAAAGGAATTAATCTCTCTATTAATGAGGGTGAAATGGTAGCAATAATGGGGAGAAGTGGAGTAGGAAAATCTACCCTATTAAATATCTTAGCAGGATTAGAAAAAGCTTCTAATGGAAAATATTTTTTTTATAATCAGGATATATCTAATCATAAATATACCGAACTTGCAGCATTTAGAAGAAAGAATGTAGGGTTCATTCTACAAAATCATGCATTGATAGACGAAAAAAATATTTTTGAAAACGTTGCTTTACCCTTACTATATGAAAAAAAATCTAAAAGAGAGATTCAAGAAAAAGTAGTATCAATGTTAACTCAATTAGGCTTATTGGAAAAAGCTTCTCAATACCCTCGACAATTATCCGGAGGTCAATCACAGAGAGTTGCTATAGGCCGTGCCCTTATCAATGATCCTAAGCTCATATTAGCTGATGAACCAACAGGATCATTGGATGAAGAAACCGAACAAGTAATACTTAATTTATTTGAAGAGATAAATAGAGCAGGTAAGACATTTATTTTAGTCACTCATGATGAGGCAGTTGCAAATAAATGTAATCGTATTATTGCTTTAAAGGATGGGACATTAGTTTCTTAATCAACGTAAGCGGAAAATAATCCCCACCTGGTATATGGATGGGGATTATTTTTCACTTCTTTTAGTAAGGAAGAAAATCCAATGTAAGAAGTTTGTTAACACAAACAATGACAGTTATTTAACACTTTTAACTTTAATAGAATACCCCTCATCTGAAGACATGTTAAGTGCAAGTTTTGCATTACCGGCTATATATACTGCTATGGTTGCTGTTTTAGGGGCTGCACTAGTTATTTATGCAATCCAGACTCTTCAGCCTGCAATGAATGTTATTCATGAAAAGTTAAGGAATATCGATATTAAACCTAGATATAAATCTTCTACAGAAGTTCACCATATTATTGCACAAACTGCTGTAGGTGCTCTTCCTTCTAGAAGGATTTTATCTAACATTGGTCTAAATGTAGAAATTGAAGAGAACAAGGTGTCATTAAAGACTGGCTTTCACAGAAGGTTACACACAACATCATACTATACAGCAGTCAACAGCATTATGGGGAAAGTATATAAGCCTAGCTTAAGTAAAGCAAAAAACCAGCAAAGGATAAAAGCATCCCTTAATGTTATAAAAGCTTTTCTTAAAGGTCAAAATGTATTTGCAAGATTTTAAAGGCTAAGTTAAGTACTAACTAACATTCTGACATGGGAGAATTATCTTTTTCCCATGTCAAATTAAAACTTTGGTGGTAATATAAAATGTTAAAAATGAACCAAGTATTAAAGATAAAAACATCTTATGAGATTAGGTTGTCAAATAATCTAAGTTTGTTGGCTCACATAATGAACAGTAAGGTTGTTGTCTATAATTTTCAAACAAAAAGTAAAATGTATGAACTCAATCAACTTAAGAACCCCAGCAAATTATTGTTTTCAGAAGATAATAAATATCTCATTATTAAAAACACAAAAGGGGATATTTGGGTTTATGAAACTAATAACTTTATGGTGATTAAAAAGTTTAAATCTAACAAGGATTATAAATTGAGCGAGGGATCTGTTTCTCTAGCTCAAGGTAATAAAATCTTAGGATTAATACATACTCCTGACAGTACGAGTGTTGCTTTATTAGATTTCTGTTCAGACAACATTATAACAATATTAAAAGTTGATAAGAACAATACAATTGATATTGAATTTAATCAATATGTAGAATCTGATAATATTCATCTTTCTACTCTAAGTTACTATCTTGACGATGGCGGACCTCGATATTTTAAATTGTTAAAATTAAAAGAGCCTATTGGGAAAAAAGATATAGAGCACATTGAGACAAATGACATAAAAAATTGGAACTCTGTTAAATTTAATTATAAACATGGGATTTACATTCTCATCAAAGATAACTCGAAGATTATGAAAGTGAAGCAAGATTTTAATGAAATAATTAAATTTATTAATCTTAAGGATATGCATGGTGACATCGGGTATTTTTGTAGTTTTGATCTGACAACAGATGGAACACATGCTGTTTTAGCTTATAGTCAGGTCATATTCATCGTTGATATTGTTAAAATGGAAATTACTTCATACGAAAAGGTGCCTTATACATGCTTCGCCAGTTTTAGTAATTGTAATCGGTACCTATTAATTGGGACACATACATGTGGTTTTGTTCTGGAGACGAATTTTTAACATGAAATTTTGGAAATTGGATTAATAGATGATTTTGAAAAAACGAAAATTATTTTAAGTAGTAATTATGATGTTTCAGTTCTAATAGTTAACGCAAAAGAAGTAAATTTGATAAAAGATAATAGGTAACTGTCATTTATTAAAAATAATAAAGTGATTAATAACAAATCTTGATTGGCTACACGCCTTTCAAGGTTTTTTATTGCTTTTATAGTTTTACGTTTATAAAATCTGATATCTGAATCAAAAACTCATGATGGTAAGAAAACGTACAAGATTGGTTGCCCGGCCACACTTACTACTTGATTTATTTTAGTTTAGACTTTTTTGTCCAGATTGTTTAGAATTTCTTGTCTTTGTTCAAAAATAGAAGAGAGGTGTAAAAAGATTCAAAAAAAACATATTTTATTATTACGTAAAATATAAATTTGATGTAATATTATATAGAGGGGGGATTGTAATGCGAGAAAATATTCAGTCAAGGAATTATAACAAACTAGAAAACCTACTTACACATTTACCGTGGTATGTTGAAGAATACATAGATAAAAAGAAACGAAAACTTTCTTCAGGCTCATTACTAAATTATTGTCATGATTATAAGATATTTTTTGATTGGTTAATTGCCGAAGGATTTTATCCAGGAACATCAAGTGAAGTTCCTCTAGAAACGCTTGAAAAAATAACAACTCAACAAGTCGAAAATTTTCTTAGCTTTTTAAACTATCAGCTTAGCAATAAAGATATTACCGTAAACCGTAAGCTTTCCTCTTTAAAGTCTTTGTTTAATTATCTTCAAAACATAGCTGAAACTGAGAAATTAGAGCCTTATCTAAAACGAAATGTGATGGCAAAAATTGAATTTAATGATGTATATGAAAATCCGGAAACCGTTGCTAATCGTATGGAAGGAAAAATCTTATTAGGTGATGAATATGAAAGTTTTCGTAAATTCATTGAAACCGGCTATGGCGATATGTTTAAAACAAATACACGACTATTAAATTTTTATAAGATAAATAAAGAAAGAGATACTGCATTAGTATCCCTCTTCTTAGGTTCAGGTCTTCGTCTTTCTGAGGTTGTTGGATTAAATCTAGAAGATATAGATTTTAATAAATGCTCCGCAAGAGTCATCAGAAAAGGAAACAAAGAACAATATGTATACTTCAGTGAGCAGGCTTTATTGGATTTGCAAAAGTACTTAAAGATCCGTATTGAACGATATAATATCCCTAAACAAACCCGAGCACTCTTTATTTCAGCTCCAATGGGTCCTAAAGGAACAACTAGAAGGCTTTCGGCACGAGCTATAGAAAAAATAATTGAAAAATATGCAAAAGCATTTGGTAAGCCTTCCTTATCCGTGCATAAACTTAGGCACTCCTTTGCTACACGTTATCATGCTGAAATTAATGATGTCCCTAAACTTAGACGTCAATTAGGTCACTCATCTATTGAGACAACAATGATTTATACTCACTTAAAAAATGAGGACTTGAAAAATGCAATTAGTAAACTAAACATGCCAAAAGAATAATTGCAAAAGACACCTAGTTTTATTCTTCTATTATAAGCTTAAAGAATAAAACTATTTGGATGAAATGTTTTAAAACAAAAAAACACACTTTATGACATAAAGAAATCTAATAATTCTTTGCATGTCACAAAGTATGCTTTTTGAAAGTGACGCAAAAATGCATAATACCTTCTTGTAGAGACAAAATTTCTGACTGATAAGATAAAGTAACGCCAATATTGTAATAAAAACATCAATTCTATTGAAAAATATTGTAGAGTACCAATTTTAGATAATTGTAAAGATTTTAATTGAAAATACATTCCGGAAGAGAAGAATTGCTTCTAAAAGAATATGAATTAAATAAAACTGATTTTATTCTTATAAAACGTCTCACTTAAGTTTGGGTTTATTTACCTCTAATATTTCGATGAATTTCGACTAAATTTTCATTTAATAGGTAATATACTTTACTAGTGCTTTTGTACAATAATAAATTCATAGATAGGGATGAGGTTTTATAAAGAACAATACAGTTATGAAATGTTATAACTTGTAAATGAACTCGAGTATCTAAGAAATTTGTAGTAAAAGTTAGTCAATATAATGACTACTCGAGTGACATTATTGGAGTTTGGCAGAAAGGTTCTACCAATTCACTAGGTCATTTGTTGTCCTGGACAATTCGGATGAATGCACCAACTTTTAACTCACTTGACGCAAACCTTATACTAGCTGCAGTAGCTCATGAATTTGGCCATGCTGTTGGTCTTTACGATTTATATTATTCGCAAAATTCCGGCAAGTTATTGTATGGGAAAAATACCCCAGGTGTATCTCATGCGAGTACCCCAACATACACAGATAATTTAGGCGCAGCACAAGCTGCAAAATAAAAAGTAGTACTAATAATATTTTAATTGTCAGGAGAAAAAAATGAAACTTTGGCAACTAGCAGTAATATTTATTCTAATCTTATCTGGATGCGCTAACAATGATTTAAAACGAGAAGTCCTTTATGTAGATAAAGGTACTGGTGTTGGATATGAATTTAAGTCTTATCATGAGATAACTAATCAAGAAATAATTGAAGAAACGACCAAAATATTAAATGATTATGAATGGATTGATATAAAAATAAGTCGCATATCATCACCAAATTACCAAATATCTTTCAAATCGAAAAAGGATGAACGCTTTATGATATGGGTTAATGAGGAAAATCACATGGTGGAAATTGATAATTATAATGGTCAAATAAAAAAACTAGGTACTGAAGATTCAAAAAAAATGGTTGAAATTTTATCTAAATAAACATAAAAGATCAATTAAATAGCTTTAATTTTAGTGAAGATCAATAATAGCTAAAAACACTCTGCTTCATGAGATTTATGAAACCAGCGTGTTTTTTCTTGCTATTAATGTAATTATCTTTTATTAATCTCTACATAACAACTTAACTGTAATGATATTATGTAAACTTATTACTTTTGTTGTACCTTATTTTTTCATTTAATTATTATAGTCCTCCAAAAATAAAGGATTGAATTCTTAATTTTGAAAGAAAAAATACAAAAATCAAGGTTATGACTAAGATTCGTACCATTTCAAGCTTATTTCTTGCTAAGAAAACTAAAATGATTAGAGCAGCTATAAGATTATACTCCATAATATGATTTTACATGTATTGAAAAACGAATATCCCTCGTGTGTTAACAAACTAAATGGAATTGAAGCTATAATTGTTGCACCCCTTCCCTTCCCTCCACTATAATATATCTGAAATTGGGGAGGCAAGAGCAATTAAACGCCACTTAAAAAATATTAACCTGGAAAAAAACCAACGATATACATCAAATAAAGATAAAATGACACTAACAGCTCTAAAAAAATATAAAAACTTAAATGGCTCCAATTATTGGATTTTGACTCAAAAGCGCAATAATTGTACTGACAAAGATCCATATGCCTAACCCGGTTGTGATGTAACTACTAAGATTCCAACATAAAAACCATTTGAAGGTAAAGTATCGCTGTACTTAGATAAAAATCCAAATATAATACCTAACGACAACACTATAAGAATATATAGCACATTTTTTTATTTATTAATCATTTGAGTCGTCCATCACAATTGTTTGCTATGTTCTTTTACTAATGCATCATCCATCATACTACTCCTTTAGAATAAACGAAGTGCTGGTTTTTTTATAAAAACCGGCACTTCGTTTATTCGCTATACCTTTAACGTGACGCTTTTGGCGGTTGACACACATCACATTTACGTTGGTTATTATTTTTAAATTTCGTAAATGTTTTTTCAAAATAACTACCACATGCACATTTGAAAAGTAATTTTTGAGAAAAACCGAGATATTCCGTAGTTAGCAACTTGCTTTCCGAATTGTTCTCAACAAAATGTTTAATTTCACCAATTGTCCAGCGTCTATTCATTCTCTTACACCTCTGTATTTCATCTAATAGTGGAGGCTTATCTTGGCATCGGCTCAATTATAAGCTAAAGTCCGTAATTAACCTTAGTTCTTTATTATAACATGAGATTGCACAAATTAAACTGATCGTTCATTGAATAATCATGCACCTTGTTTATATAGGAGTGATCTCCTTCTTGAAGTATAAGCATCCGTATGTAGCGTTTTTATAGTACATAAGAATGTGTAGTCTGTACTTTTTTGCAAATTACACCTAAAATCCCTCTAAATAGTATAAATAACCAAAAAGCATGGGGATAAATACAATGAAAATTAGTATCCGTAGTCTTGGTAGCGTTTTATATAAAAAGACGAAAAGAAAATACCACACAAATATCGGAATTACAGCCAATCCAACCATTAATGGGATTAATATAGCCATTTCTTCATAAGTAAATAAAGCATAAATAAACCAAATAAGAAAAAGTATAACCATTCCAAACCCGATTTTGTAAGCAGGTCGCATTGTTATTTACCCTCCCTTAAATTTTGTTATTAATATAATATTAACCAGTGATTATCCATTAATTACCACTTAAGAACACAACTACTTCTTCTGTTCTCGACTATTTAATCTGAAATATACAATGTATCATTAATCTGATCTAAAGGGGTTTCTTCTACCCTTTGAATATCCAATTTGTTTAAATCAATTAGACTCCATGAATGATCAGTAAATACATAAACTTTACTTGATTTAGTACGAAAGGCGTTATTCATTTCTCCTGTAAAAGGCCTTAATACGTTAACTCTAGACTCAAATAGAAACTTCATCATATTTTTGTTGTTTATGTCCAAAACAGAATATCTGTACTCTCTATTGATATTTATTTCCTCTACAACTAGAAATTCACCATCACCTAGATGAGTATTTATCCTTCCCTCAAAATGCTCCAGCTCTCTCTTTTCTAAAGTTTGTGTATCCATAACAAAATACCTCGGAAAACCTTCTTTTTGCTGTTCAGTTGGATTGTCTGACTCAATTAGCATAGTTGTTGGATTAATAAAGATAAAATCTCTGTAGCATATTTCCAATTGACATGATCCGGTTTGAAATTTAGTAACTTGGTCCGGAGTAGAATCATTGACATCGGTAAACAAATAAAAATCTGCTTCATAAGGAAACGTGTAGTTTACATTTGTAGATAGGTAATCAAAAATAGCCATCATTCCACTTTTCTCTTCAACATAATGCCTTACCCAATGAATGCGATCTTTTGCTTTTCCTTTTTGTGGAGAAACCCAAATCAATTGTTCTCGACCAGTTTGTACATCATACAAAAAAACTTGTTCGTCATCTTGATAAACAAACGACTGTCCACCAGGAAGCCATTGAGGAAACAATATCTGACCTGGCTCAAATTGTTTCATCGTCTTGCCCTTATTCTGTAAATCTATGATTGAATAAGTAGATACATGACGTTCACCACCATAAGATTCTTCTGAAACTAATGCCCATTTACCGTTTGGGGACACCTGAAACTCATCATAGTGAAGTACCGTTGAGAACAGTGGAGTTTTTTTACCACCTTCTTGAATTTTTGATATTGTTTTATTGTTTGAAGCAATAAAATTTAAACCTTTATCCCAGACCAATACAAATTCATTCTTACTCTCAACACCACTAAGATCAAGCTTATGTATACGGTACATATCCTGGGATTCAAGTAGTAACGTTAACCGGGTAGTACGTCCGTCAATCCAGTTAACACGCCAGTAAATATCTTGTAAACTTTCTTTTAAAGCTTCTTCCATCGTTAGTGGCTTCACATCTTGGTTAAAAGTAATTATAAGTTCTATAGGTTTTTGTATAGGAACATAATACGGAAATATGTTTTCAAAGTCATGATTCAATTGCATGTAATGGGTTACTTGTTTTGAACGTTTTAACAGAGGATCATCATTGGTAATGATATATGTTAGCGGATCAAGATAATTGAAAGTAAATGTATGAGAAGAAGCTAACGGTTTTTGTTCATTAGCAACAAGCTGAAGAATTAAATCTTCTTTCGGGGCATTTTCATAAATTAGTCGAATTTGAGGAATAAAATCATTGTTGTTGTATTCTATCTTCGTCTCTACTAATTGTTTATTCCCTACTTCATTTACAAAGTACATATTCAGCTCTGAAAATAAATCTTCAACTTTAAAGTTTATTTGTTTATTTCCTATTGGAATGTCTAGCACGATATCGCCATTAGTGTCACTAAAATAATAGGGTCCTTGTAGTGGAAAATCTCTCAATTCACCCCTCTCTACAATAGATATATTTCCTATCTTGAGTAGATCTAAAGTTTGGTGTTTAATAATTGTTGACTTTTCAGTTACTGAATTCTTGATTCCAGAATGCTGTTTGACGGATCTCTTATCTAGTTCTACGTTTTGTTCTTTAATATTTGAAGAGTATTCTAGTGCTGCTTTTGAACAACCAGAGATATAAAGAAGAATAATTAAAATAATACAGAAATACTTAAATAGGTTAAGTACCTTCACTTTTTGTCCTCCCTCCTTTTTTCTTTTAAATTTTGTGGAATAACCTTGTCATAATAATATTGATCAAATCCAGATATTTGTTTCGAAGAAACTCTTTGAAGCATCGTATTCCCCAAAAAATTCCTTATAACACCATTTTATACCAGATAGGGGTATTATTGTGACCTTTTTTCAAAGGAATCCCTTGTGGAGTCCCCTTTAGCGGATTTTTTTATTACCAACTTCCATAAATCCAGCCTTTAACCATTTACGAATGAACTTTAAGATTCTTCGGTCATTTATTTTCTGTTCAATTAATTTTATCAATTTCTCTTGGTTGATGTTATCAAAATCCTTGTACATCCATATCCACTACCCAATAACTTCTGTTGTTTGCTTCTCTTATACAGTCATTGCTTAATGTGCAGTCCTTTTGGGACGAAAACCAAACGAGCATTCTAGAAAATTAGCTTCGAAATAGGCTCAATAACCATATTTGTAGCCATTTGAACGATACAATCTTTAATAGTCGGAATTCCTAAAGGTCTTTTCTTTCCATTTTCTTTTGGGATATTTGTTCTCTTTACGGCACTTGGATTGTATCTATTGTTTTTAACTGAAAATATAACTCGTAAAAAAATTCCTTTTCTCCGTATTTCGTAACGAGTTCTTCAATCGTATAACCGTCTATCTCAACACTACCTTTCTTCCTTTTCACACGTTTCCATACTTCTAGCAATATATCACATATAATGCATGAAACTAACGTTTCGAAATTTCCTTGGCACAAAGATATAGTGCTTTCAAAAGTCTAGAGCTTTTACATCGGTGTAGTTAGCTATTTTAATAACATTCACTCACTCTTACCTCCTTCAAACACATGAACAAAGTAGAGGTCCTTCCCTATGTTATGTTGTGTTGTCACGATAATCATTGGTGTAGAGTCGAAGGAGGTCGCCAATAGTCTTCCTCCTTCCGCTCAATCAAACGGAACTTACAGTTTTCCCTTTATCGGCAAATTATTCCTTTTAACCCAATCCCTTACAGATTCAATCCAATCAAGAGGACGACTAGTCATAACGGATAATCTTGAGTTTTATCTAAGTCCATTAAGCACTTCTAAGACAAATGGAAAAGGGGTAATTTTGTGTAATAGTTCCTGGTTTACTGTAAAAAAATTCTATAAATTCTTCAAATGTATATCCATACAGGTCTGACACCCCGTATTCTTTTATTTCCTCATATATTAAATTTTCCCTATGTAGTTTATTTAAACTTGAACAATCGATTTTCTCATATCAATAGGGTATCATCTAAATCTATTCCAATATGTTTCTCGTCTCTTCATCATCAATCCTTATTTTAATGTTTTCTTACCTATTCTACTATCAAGAATCTATTTCATTTCACAAAGATAAAGATAACAGATGCTGTATTCCTTTCGGTCCCATTCTAGTTCTGCCTTCATCAACAAATCCACATTTGCGATACAGGTTGATGGCTACAACATTCCTAGCATTCACAGCAAGTGCAACTTCCTCAATCTCTGAAAAATGATCCTTGACGTACTCTCTTAGTTGTAAAAGTGCCATTTTGGCATAGCCCTTATTTTGGTCTTTGTAATTAATCGAGAGTGCGCGAAGTATAAGTGAACTTCTATTGTTTGTATAATCTGTTCGTTCCTGACCGTCGTAAAGAATAAAAAAACCTATTGGAACTTCATTAGCTAATATAACTACTGGATGTCTATGTTGATCTTCAAGCGCGATAGGTAACGCATTTATTGGCATCCTAGTAAACAGTAACTGATCATCAGGAAGGTAGAATCGATACAGAGTATTTCTATGACACTGTTGATAGGTAGACAATCGAACGGAAACTTTCTCTCTAATATTTTGTGTAGACATAACATGCTCCTTTTCTTTGCTTTTTTATGTATAATAAAATTAACAACAATATGACTTGTTCAAAAGGTACAGATTCTTAGTATTTTACCAGGTCAGATGTGGAGAGTGATTATGTGGAGTTCATAGTGGTATTAGACGAACGATTGAATATTCCGTTGTACCAACAACTATATGAAAGTCTAAAAAAAGCGATATATGAAGGTACATTGACACCAGGAACTAAACTACCTTCAGTTAGACAAATGGCACGGGCACACAATATCAGTAAGATGACTGTTGAATCTGGGTATCAACAGCTGTTAGCTGAAGGCTATATTGAAAGTCGTGCACGCAGTGGATTCTACGTGGTGGAGATTGACAATCTAGAAGAACTAAATTCCGATCGGCAATTCCTTGAATATAAATATACAAATGCAGCACATCTTCATCCACAAGATTCGATTTTATACAATTTTCATGGTTCTGAAATCGATATCTCTACCTTTCCAATCAGAAATTGGCGTAGATGTATGAATGAAGCGATGGATAATTACTATGACAATCATGCATTTTATGGTGAACCTCAAGGGGAGTATGATTTAAGGATTGAGATTGCTAATTATCTTCAACAATCCAGAACTGTAAAATGTATGCCTGAACAGATTATTGTAGGAAGTGGTTTGCAACAGACCATTTCCTTCTTATGCATACTACTCTCTAAAGACGGCAATAGAATCGCCTGGGAAGATCCAGGTTACAGTGGAGCTAGGTCAGTGTGCACAGACCATGGTTGGGAGGTAGTTCCCATTTCATTAGAGGAAGATGGAATAAATATTGATGAATTAAGGAATAGTGACGCAAATGCAGTACTTGTAACTCCTGCGCACCAATATCCTTATGGCATGGTTATGCCGATAGGAAAGCGAATAAAATTACTTGAATGGGCGAGACAAAATGGTAGTGTAATCTTAGAGGAGGACTATGATGGTGAATTTCGGTATGGAATTAAACCTATACCCTCCCTCCAAGGAATGGATACTCATGGTTCAGTAATCTACATAGGTAATTTCTCTAAAGCATTCTCTCCAGCAATTCGGATGAACTATATGGTATTACCTTATCGTCTGCTACGTCGCTATCATGACCTTAAACTTAACAAATATCCTTCACCTGTTTCTCGTATTCAGCAACGAGCCATGCAGATCTTTATGCAAAAAGGTTATTGGGCTAAGCACGTTCGTAAAATGCGGACGGTTTATGCGAAGAAACAAGCAGTGCTTATTGAAGCGTTAAGAAAGTATATGGGTGATCGTATTCGGATCATGGGGCAATTTGCAGGTTTGCATCTAATAATTGAGGTAGATACCTGGAAAAAACAAAATGAGCTAATAAAAGAAGCATCCAAACACGGGGTGAAGGTTTATCCAGTAGAACGTGGTCAGTTAGAGGAAAACATGCATCCACAGATGCGTCCAAGAATTTTACTAGGATTCGGGGGATTAAGTCCATTACAAATTAATGAGGGAGTTATGATAATTGCCAATGTCTGGTTTGGAGACTAGAATAACTCCTACTAAATAGTGTTACCCACTAGGATCAAAGTTTTCAATCTTTATATGAAATTACCCACTGACGCTAAGTTAAATAAACTAGCGTCTTTTTTGTTTCTTGTTAAACTAACCTTCCCGTTGGCTTAATAACTTTAAACTTCAACACTAATCCCCATTCATCCTACTTGAAGGATGGCACCCCTTACTTTACTTTAATAAGATTAACTAATATTTGTTGCAATAATAGCTGATGACATTGGTGTAAGACAAATCTTCGTTGCTGTGAGACCTTCATGTTTTAACCAGAATTCCTTTACAACCTCAGCCTTATCTTTCCATTCTTCTGGACAATGTTCTTCGGATGTGAAATCATCTATAATGAGCAGTCCACCAACAACTAAAATGTCATACAACTTTCCCCCTTCCCCATAAACAAATTTCGCTTGGACATGAGTAATATTATCGAAAGGACTTAGGTGCTTCCTGTAAGCAAGTTTAGTACTATTCGACTTAGATAGAAATCTTTAGAGCGTTATCTCTACATATAATTCTTCGGTATAACCCTTCGATTCCAAAGGAATTGTCTAGTCTTTACCGAGGAATGTGACCATTAAAAGTAAGAGTAGCAATAGCAAGCAAATAATAAATATAATTTTCTCCACATTCAACTTTTCCACAACATAGGTATCATTTAGTCCTCTTATTAAGAATGAACAGGATTTAACTTCTCCAATATCATATGAATTGACAAGGTGTTCAATAGTACTGTTTGTGAATAAGGAATTACGTACTCCAATACTTCTCATCATTTAATCTCCTAAGCAAAATTTATTATTCTAATAAAGACATGCTATACTGACTAGAAATACGTATGCAAATATCTTTAAGAGAATGGAATTATACCTCTTTTCATTCAATGTATTCCCTCCTTTGTTAAAACATCTTGGCTGCAATATACTTCCATAAAAACAGGTACTAATCCTTCTTAGATTAGTACCCATCTTCTTGCTGATTTGCCTCCGTTTGTTTAAAGTAAAATTCTTCAAAAACTCGCTGTAACCCGCCCTGGTAAAACGACGGTTGAATAATTCAATATTGGAAACCGTCAATGGTATATAATATTTCAATATAAATGGAATGATAATCTTCCTCTGTTTCTAAAGGTTCTGGTGGAACAAAAGTTATATACTTTCTCCCCTCATCATACTTATAGTACCCTTGAGCAAAGCTCACACTCTGGCTCTCCTCAAAATCACGCAATGAAAAACCTTCTTCTACAAATGCTTCAATTGCCTCATTAAGCCCAATGAAAAAAGTTGGATAAGGCAATGACCTATATAAATCAATATATTTGTCTTCCGATGTTTTAGAAAAGGTTTCTTCTGTCACAAACAATGCATCATAATATCCATACGTTTTAAATAAATCATCAATATTTACGTTAACAAAATTTACCCCGTCAAAATTATATGATGGGACTGTTCCAACTACTGCAATTTCCAGTGGTCTTCCTTTGTAGTATTCCTCTTTGTTTGAAACACATCCTGAAAAACAATAGACCAACAAGACGAGAAGAAAGCCAAACTTTATACTTCCTTTCACAACCACACCTCGTATTCTTTATGCATTATTTCTGCCTCATAAGTACAATATCGTCTTAGAACAATGTTAACATAATATTCCAAAGCTTTTATCCTAAGTTTTTAATAAGAAAAAACGTTTAATTAAATAATCTCCTTGTTTAACTCTTGCGTCCTATTTTTGAATAATGTACATTTTTAAACGAATAAAGCCATTAATATTAAATCTTGATAGCCGTCATCCATTTTTACACCCTTTGATTTTCTACCCTCTTCAAAAAAGCCTAGATTTTTATATAAATGGATTGCACCTAAATTATCTTCCATTACCTCAAGACAAACTTTTTCAATCTTATTGTTATTTTTAGCCCATTTGATTAACGTTTCTAGAAGAGCTCTTCCAATACCATGATTTCGATATTCAGGTAGTATGGTCATCGCAAAAGCCCCTTGATGACTAATTTTTTCTTTGTTTCCGTTCTTAAAATCTATTGCACCGACTAACTTACCATCAACTTCTGCAATAAACTGTACATAATTTGGATTTTCATGATAAGATTTTAACGTTTTTTTAACAGCATCAACACTCATCTTCTTTACATCCTCAACTGTACTTAGCATGTATGGAGCGTTTATTAAAGCTTGTGAAGCAGAATTTACCATTCTTTCTGCATCCTGTTCTTTAGCTTCTCTAATTATTACTGTTTTTCCATCCTTAGATTTATAAGTAAAAACATTAGTTGATAATATATTACACACACCCTTTCGGAAAATAATTAATCGAATTTTTTAGCTATTACACAATTTTTAAGGAAGGGAAAATCATATCACCTTTTTCTGCAATCGCTCTCCTATAGCTTAATAACAATTATTTCAAATATTTATAATTTTAATTTTTATTAAAAATTTATTCCGTAATATGGCCCGATTGTTGAAAAAAAGCTAATGGAACTATTTGTCCACTTTTTCACAATGTAAGAGACCAATTTCTCCTGATTTCATCAACAACTAATTCAGGATTATCCCAATGTAGCATATGAGTGGCATTAGGGATTAGTTTTACTGTTCCACCAGTCTTCTGTTCAAATAAATTTGATGTTAAATCTCTATATTTATTTTGTTCACTAGGGATTGTTGCTCTAAGTAACACTAAATTAGATAGATGAAGTTCTTCATAAATATCTAATGTTTCATTCTTGTGCATTGCTTTTACGATCTTTGCACCTGTTATCCCTCTTACATGCCAATAGAACTTGTTATCTTTCTCCAAAGCTAAGTCTTCCCCAGCTAGATTTAATAGTGATGATCTTCGTGATACGGCACCATATACTGCTTCTTTCAAAAATTGATCCCATGTATCAATATAATCCTCAAAGTCGATTAAATAATGTGATACTTCTTCTTCAACGGATATACCCCTTAGTCTCTTTGTCTGATACCCACCATCAATCAGAATCGCACCATTTACTTTCTCAGGAAAACTATGTATGTAATATAATGAAACACAACTTCCCCAAGAGTGAGATAAAAAATAGAACTTGTTAATCTTTAATATATTCATGATGCTATTTATCCACTCTGCCATAGCAGGCATTTCATATTCTTCGGTTGTTTCAAATGGTGGAGTTTTCCCATGACCTGGGGCATCAACGGAAATAATCCGGAACTCGTCTTTCAGAAGTTCCGCAACCTCTATAAAACTAAGACTGGTGCCACCTAATCCATGTAGACAAAATATTACTGGATTCCTTTCCTTTCCCCACTCAGTAATGTGTACTTTCAATTCCCCATTACTAACAAAATAACGTTTCAAAAGATTACCTCCAATTAAATCTATTTTATACACAGAAAAACCACAGAGATTACTCTGCGGTTTAAAAGAGAATAAGTCCGAAGAGTAAAAAATCAAATGGCACTCTAAATAAGCAAAAAAATACTTATTTCAGGATGCTTCAAATTGATTCTTTACCCATTTCCAGTCATAAATAAGCTCGTGAAAATCAAACATCATTTATGCCGGACTTCTTCACCTATCTTTCATGTAGTTTCTATAAATATAGCATACAGATACATACATAACTACCAATACTCTGTTATCAAATATCTTTTCTCTTGTTCTCTAAACGGTCCTTTACTACAATAGGTTCGATACTTATCCTACTTCTGATAATACATGAGACCCGCGACTGCTGATCTGTCCTTTCCTTATTAAAGACGAGCGCCCTATAGTAAAGGAATCATCGTATAAAAATATTTACATCAACAGTAAAAAAATAATAGAGAGTTTTCAATCACTCTCTATTAATCATATTTTAGACTTTATTTCTTCCATAACAACCCTTGTTCCAAAAGCAATATCTATCTATAGATTTTCACCATCATTCACAGATTGACCATTATCAATTGAGGTTGTTAAATACTCCCTTTCAGGTAAATCACTTTGAACATAATGACTTCCCTCAGACTTTTTCAACTCATTATTGAATTTCTTTTTCCTCTTATCATATAAAAAAGCTGATATTAAAAGAATTGAAAAAGAAATTTTAAAAAAAATCCAAAGCAAAGTATCTCCTCCCTTCAACTCTATATTTTACCATGAAAATCCATCATCCTTCTTCATACAGATAGGTAAAGGTTTGAAGTTATCTCCCCCTGTTCACAACGTACATACGACTTTCACCGCATACGGCGTTCCAACTAATTCAATTCATTCGAATCTGGTAAACAAAAGTCCTCTAAAACTAAAAAAAGGTAATAAATACTTAAAATCAGCATTAATTGAAGCAGCCCATTCAGTCAGAGGATCAAAAAACTACCTTGGTGCTCTCTATCGGCGAACAGCAGCACGCAAAGCGAGCAGGAAATGTAGTAGCCCATGCCATATTACGTATCGCCTATTATCTATTAACACGGAAAGAAATGTACGTAGACTTAGGCGAAGATTACTTCGATAAACAACGTGAACAATTCATTGTAAGACACTCGCTCCGAAGATTAGAAAGCATAGGTTATACCGTTTCCTTTCAGAAGCTAAAATATCTTGATCCAGTTAACGTTAGCTATCTTACAACCTAGAAAAAGCGCTCCTATTTTTAAAAAAAGAATGAGCTGCGTCTTCTTTAGTATTGCCATTTTTTCTACATGCCAGAATTTAATTTTCATGGTATGGTAGTAAGTTTAATTACAATTTTTCAATCTCTCCAAAAGTAATTTTCATGCTGGGGGCGTATATTAAAGAGGAATCCATGTTAAATACTTGTGAAAACAGCAGTTCAGCCTCAAATTGTTCCTGTGCTTCCTTAATTGTGACCCCTTGTTTTTGCAAACTTTCAATAAACTGATCTATATTTACAGGTTCTCCACCTACTCCGTCTTCTTTGAGCGAATTAAACAATTTTTGTTTATCTTGTTGATTCATATCGGGATGGAGGAAATTAACCTTATCACTGACTCGGCACTCAATATTTTTCACACCCAATTCAGATAGGTATTGAGGCACTTTTGCTCCGATATTTCCATTTTTACCACTTTTGTTTGCACTCTCTTCGAATAATCTCTGTAGGATACCAAGTGGAACAACCCGTGATTGTTCAACCCCTTCAAGTTCGTATGATGACATACCCGAAATCCAATGTGGTTCAAAACAAATAATTTTTCCATTGTTAACAATAGAATCTACCATTGTTTGAAGCATTCTTTTTGGTTCGGACATGTGTAATAAAAAAGCATGGCAAACAGCAATGTCGTACTTTTTCTCTAATTCTATCTCATTTGTATCTTCTACAAAGAATTCCGTTTCATATGGAAGGTTATGAAAATACTCTATCGCCTTATTAATCAGTTGTTGTCCCTTATCTATCCCAGTATATTTAGAACCTTTTGGTAAAATAGGTAGTAATTTAAGTCCTAAATACCCATATCCACAACCAAAATCAATAATATGTACTGGTTTAGTAATCTTCCAAACTCTACTCACTAAAAACTCTAAATAGTCATCGTTATAATATAAATCTCTTGTTCTTTTAAGGTATTCCAGTTGGGTATCCCAATAATACTTCTCCATTTAAGTCCTCCCTATCTTTCTTTTTTAATGAAAAGAATTCTGTACAAACTTTACAATCCTTCTTCCACTAATCTGCCCAATAGTTGAAGAAGGCGATTGCTGTTGTTCAATAATCGCCCCCGTTCGAATAAAATGTTGTTTTTATTCTATATCCAACAGAAAAGGTTTATTATCCAGTAAAGCTCTACAATACTTTTGTGTTACATAAGGCATTCTCCGCTGTATCCATTCGTGAGCTTTTTGGTTATTGACCATAAAGCCAAATCCTCCGAAAATTGCTAAAATAAAACCCGCACTTATTAGCAACTCGTCTTCTTCACTAAGAGGTCTTAATGCTTTATATCCTTCTAACACTTTTTTTCTAAGATTAATATCAAATGATGTAAGACTAATACCAATATCGAATAGATAGTAACCATAACCTGCGAAACCAAAGTCAATAGGGATAACTGTATCATTATTTACAATTATGTTACCACCTTGAAAGTCAGCGTGTATAATCCCCCAATTATTATTCACTTTTGGTGTTCTATCGAAGATAATTTTTATATATTTCATAGTGTCTAAAATCACATCATACTGTTTAGATGTAAATAAATTAATCTCAACACCATACTGTAATCTATCAGTTAAATTCCTATACTTTTCAATATCGTAATTTGGTCGTATAAATGGATGCGGGATAATCCAGTTATTTGAGAAATTATGTAATTCTGCTAATACCACTCCTACTTCATAAGAAAGTTTTTCTGAATTTAGTTCCTTTCCTGTATAGACAACGCCCTCTTTCCAAGTAAGGAGTGTTGCCAATGGAGTAAGATTATTATCCACATCAACAATTGTAGAAACATAGTTTCCATTTTGATTATTAATGGGTTGCTGTAAATTTATAGAAGTTTGTTCGTTTAAACTTTTTAACAATTCCATCTCTGCGTTTATTCCTTCAAAGGTATGTTGTACACCTTGTAGTCCGGAAGTAATAGGGGAATGAATTCGCAAAACATAAGAATTGTTGTCGTCATTGTTATCTATTTTTAATGTGAGATTGTCGTTATGTCTTATAAAACTTGAAGAATAATTAGTAATTCCATATTGACCCAATGCAATTTCAATAAGTTTTTCGGGATTATTAGTTTTATTCATTTTAATGTATCTCTCCTTATTCTTCTAAAATCAAGCTACTACTTCTTCAACTATTCTGCTCGTTAGTACAATATCGACTTATATCAATTTTACGATAATATCCCAAAACTTCACTCTAAATTTATGATAAGAAAAAGACAATCAATTTAATGATTGCCTTGAATAACTCTTTCCCCTCGTTACATAATTAAGGAATTACTTCTCAATTATCTTTTTGTCTATTAATTCTTTTATGCTCTTTGTATCTCTAGTAGATAGCGGTAATGCTACAGTTTCAAATATAGATTCATCATTTATCAAACATTTATTTAATATTAGTCCAAAGCCGTAAGCATCAATATTTTCACATGAATGCGTCCCCTCTTCAAAAAGGCTTACATTGTTGTTGGTTATCTCATAACTTTCGTCTAATTGTCTAGTTATGACTAGCTCTCCTGTCATTGTTCCATGTGGCATTGGTTCGTGAATAATAACTATGTTGTCAGTCTTACCTACTATAAAGTTTTCTAAGTTTTCTAGGTGGTGAACGGAAAAAAGATTATTTAGCACAGCCTCCCCTAAGTTTTGGTCATTGTATTTAACAATAACTCTAAGATCCTGTTTGATTTTATCACCACTTTCTACACTACATCCCATTAGAATAATAATAAAAGCTAAACAAAAACCGGAAAATATTCTTCGCATTACATTACCCCCTTTGTATTTATATTAATATATCATAAAGAATAGTTTCAAGAAAATGGAATTTTATTTTCATAAACGATCAAGCATTAAAAAAAGTTCAGTTTGTTAGCTGAACAAATAAATTCCATATTATTCCCCCTGTTCGTAATATAAGGTTTGCCAGATATTAAGCTGTAACCTATAGAGTAGAAACTTTTCTTAGTTGTATAAATTTAATAAATAACCCATTAGATTAGGATTCTTCTTGCATTAAACTACCTGTTAGTTTAAGTACAAAAATTCACAACTTTTTACATAAATTAACAACAAAAAATCACCTTATCTTAGAAACATAAAGAGCAAAGGTGATGTAAATCATACTGTATTTTAGGTTATCAATCTATATTTTATATAATCGAACTATGTTTTAAATGTACTATCTTTATTAAAAACTACAATAATAGCTCCTTTATCCATGTCTAAACTAAAAAAGCAGAACCGTTTTTTTTCACCAGTCCTGCTCTAATCTTAGATAATAAATTTATTTAATTCGTCTCTTAACACTCTAGATTGTGATTCCAACTCTTCTGCTAAAGTATTTAATTGTTCCATTGCTGCTGTGGTTTGTTGTACAGAAGCTGATACTTCCTCTGTTCCAGCTGCTGTTTCTTGACTGATTGATGTAATGTGACTTGCATTCGATACTAATATATCTTTTTGACTTACCATTTCCTTCATTGACTTAACAATTCTAGTTATGTTTACATTATTACTTTCTATCACCGATTTAATCGTTGAGAATGAACTGTTTGTCTCATGTACTGCTTGCCCTTGTTGATCTAGGACATCATTCGTTTTAGAGATTAAACCAACCGTCTTTTTTGTTTCAGTTTGCATTTTTTCAACGATTTGTGCAATTTGACCTAACGCTGTTTCGGACTGTTCAGCCAGTTTTCTAACCTCATCTGCAACAACAGCGAATCCTTTTCCATGTTCACCAGCTCTTGCCGCTTCAATGGCTGCATTTAACGCTAATAAATTCGTTTGGTTTGCAATTTCAGTTATTGTTTTTACAATATTATTAATATTGTTCGACTTTTCATCAAGTGATCCGACAGCTTTATTCATATCTGTCATCATGTCTTTCGTACGTGAAAACTGATCTAAGAGGGTTTGAACAGTATTCATCCCTTCATCCGATACTTTAGATAATGAATGAGATTCTGCTTGTATTTCATGTGTTTGAGTTTCAACATCTTTAATTATAGTTGCTAGCCTGTTAGTTGCTTGAATGTTATTTTCCAGTATATCTGTTTGTTCTGATGCTCCTGTTGCAATTTGTCCCATCGTTACTGAAACCTCGTTTGAAGCGGCTGTGTTTTCTTCAGCACTGGCTACTAAGGTTTGGGAAGCGTCGCTTACTTCAAATGAAACATCTGAAACCTTCTTTAATATGCTTCGGAATTGCTGTATCATACTGGAGAAGCTTACTGACAACTGACCAATCTCATCTTTTCTTGTAACTTCAATGTCAGCCAATAAATTCCCGCCTTCAATTTCTTTCATCGATTGTTGAAGAGCTTTTATTGGTTTTACTATCCGTCTAGTAATTACAAAAGATATTATGATCGCTAATAAAAGACTAATAGCTAACGTAAGGATAATAGGATATAAAATCGCTTGGCCTTTACTATTCAGCTCTGATGTATAAACTGTTCCTGCAATTTTCCATCCAGTCAATGGGTTCGTGACATACACCATGATCTTCTCCTGGCCTTCAAACTGGTAATGGATTACTCCACTTTCTCCCTCTGCTTTCATTTTTGTAAAATAGTCCTCTCCAGATACATTCACACCAATATATTCTGCATTTGGATGTACGAGGTAGTGACCTGCATTATCAAAGAGAACACCGTACCCTGTCTCTCCAATATTTATTTCACTAATAAATTCTGTTAGAGTGGACAAATCAATATCAACAGAAAATACTCCAATAATTTGACCTGATTTTTGAACAGCCTTTGCTGCACTTACAATAATCTCTTTTGTAGCCGTGTCAACATAAGGCTCCGTCCAAATGATTTCTGTAGGATTCTCAATTGCTTGCTGATACCATGGCCTTGTGCGCGCATCATAACCTTCTGGCAGATCGACTTCAGGGTAAAGGATCATTTCTCCATTACTTGCTGTTCCCATATATACGTTTACAAAGTCTGGATTAATATCTTTAGTATGTTTAAATTCCTCCAAAATAAGATTGATGGATCCCTCTGTTTGATAATCATGTAACAACGGATCTTGGCTAATCAAATCAACAGTTCGATTTATATCATCTAAAAACATTGAATACGAACGGTTAATACTTGCCATTTCATTACTTACACCAGCCACCAACTCATTTGTGGTAATGGAAATGCTTTTTTGGTAACTTACAAATGAAATGACCAAACCGGTTAGCACAATTGTTGCAATAAAAGGGATTAAGATTTGTCTTTGTAATGTCTTAGTTAAGATGCTTCCACTCGATTGCTTTTTCGTCCTTAATTTTTTCATAGCCTCTACCCCTATTTATTATAATTTTCTGTATGTTTTAACTATATCTATTTGTGGCAATATTGTCTAGACATTTTTTGACAACATTCGACATCATTCGACGGTACTTATTTCCTAATTCATATTTACAATGAATAAAGCTTTCTAGTTTTGAACCTTCCTTTAACCTTGCCACGTCTGAACTCCATGCCTTTGACAAAGGTTTTCAATTCTAAAAAAAAACAGCTTTCATAAATGAAAGCTGCATTTTTTTAGATAAGACTAACCATTATAGAATTTATTTATAGAGAGATATCAATAATTCTTTATCTTCTAATACTAGTCACCATTTCAATTGTTATAGTATTTTAGAGTAACCTATTGTTGGTTAATTGATTCGATACCGATAATATCTGTTAAAACCGGATATCCATTTTGTATTTTTACAGAAACTAAAACTTGACCTTCTCTTGCTTGGTCCTCAAGTTCTAATCCTGTACCTTCTTCAACATAAAATCTTTCAATACCATACTCTACACGTACGTATTCCTTAAAATTTGCACCTTCGTTCCAGCTATTATCCTCTATATACGGACTCATACTACCTTTAATATATATACCATCAGGCTTTTGTTCACTCACATATTCAGCTCGATAAACACCATTTTCTCCACGGGCTAATGACACAAATACGGATAGTTGACGATTGTATTCATAGCCTTCTAACTTCTTTTTAATGGTTGGATCAATAAGAGAAACATCTATTTCTTCAATTTCTAAATCTAATATGACATAATCTCCATAAAACAAGTCCCTTGGATCAATTGGGATGGTAGCAAGAGTGATTTCTGTACCATGTATCATCGTACTTACAGGTTTATATAGCATACTAGTCAAAACAAGAAGCGGCATAAGCAAAGAAACCCAGAACCATTTATTTGGTACTCTTTTTTTGCTCATATTTTCCATCTCCTCTCCTTGTTTTCTCAAACCAAAAGCCTAAACAAAGTAGAAGAATTCCCCCTATTAAAAACGCAATGGATTTATTCATAAAGACTAAAGACAGATCAACATAAAAACGGAAGATAAGTATACTAACGATCAATACACCGAAAAGCTTGTTTTTATATACTAAATACACCCCATATACTATATAAGCTAATCCAAAAAACATCCATACCGGACCTTCTGGTAGCCCGTCATATACAATAGGGATTGTCAATACGATTCCTGAAACTAATTGAAATAAATACCCTATCCATTTCATAGCCTCTTTATAGCCTTCTATTGTGAAGTGAGTAAACACAATTCCCACCAAAAAGCTAATAAAGAAATAGAAGAATAAAACATCAATGTTCAAATGAATTAAAATAAGAAAAATAAATTGAATGCTAAGGATCACATTTATGATAAACAAGATGACGGACTTTTTCATAAATTTATGACCAATTATAATCAAAAAGACCGTAAGAGTGCCGAATAAAAGTGCGAAATAAACGTTATCTATTCCATTTAGAAACAAAGTAAATTCAGCAAATTGATACAAAAGGAAAAAATTAACAACTACAAGATAGGGCTCCTTCGGAAAGACAAATTTACTCAAAGCAAATAGACCGAGCAAAATAGGTGGTATCCAAAACCAATGAAACGTATCATCTATCATGACTTTGAGCTCTACAAACTGATAAAGTAAAAAGAAATTAGCGATAATAAGATATTGACTAAAATCACCAGTATATCGAACAGCTACAAATAATAATGGCAGAATGATTAGCATCCACAATGAAGGATCACCGCTAGCTGGAGTCATAAAGTTTAATTGAATGGAGAGATAAAATAACCCATATCCTGCACCATAAAGAACTTTATCTTTCAAGTAGAACGCTAACGGAATAATTCCAATAGCCCATGCCATAAATGCTGTTCCAATATTTCCACCTAAGTGAAACATTTGTCCGATATAGAATATTTCCGCTCCATACATAAAGGCACCGATATAATATAATGCCCTGGACGTCACTGGCTTTTTCTCCTCAAGCAACCATGCAGCAGCATAGGCGATAAAAAGTGTAACTAGCAATAAAGAAAATTTCTCCATAGTTGACATAGCAGACCAGTTACTTGCAACAAAACTTAGTACACCCAACCCAATTAAGATCGATCCAATCATGGTTATGATTTGTATAAAATTTAGTCGTACAGATTGCTTTTGTGGTCTAGATTGGTGGTCATTAATGAAATAGTGTTGAAGGAAGCTTTCAGCTTGGTTAGGTGACAATTCCCCTATTTCTTCAAGATATAATAGTTCTCTCTTTAAAATATTGTATTGAAAAGTAGTAACCTCCCGTTTCATGGAATCCTCCCTTCCTTTTAGAACATTACTTTACGTTAAATTATATCATTATTTTACCATTTATTAGAATTGCTTTTACAATCCATTTGGAATATACTTCCACTATAAGTTGTCTTTACTGATCAGAATTGAATAGATAATTGAGAGGTTGATAAACATATTCGCTATCAAAAAATCTAAACAGATACTTTGAAGAGAAAGCTAAAACGAAATAGTTGGACAAGAAGCAAAAAAACATCGAGTATTAGAATACTCGATGTTTTTTATTAACCTGTGCTCTTACTCCAAACTTTCTTCTGCATGATGACTGTAACAATCCCAATAATAATCACGAAGACTACACTAAAAACTAATCCTAATCGGATTGTTTCTTCCATAATCGTTCCACTAATAGCAACGAGTATTAATAGAACGCCAAAGCTGCCCAATAATTTCCCCCATACTTTGATATCTAAAATTTTAAAGGCAGAAAATATTATAAACGCCCAATTGAACAAAATGAGAATTCCAGCAGCTGTTGTGATATACTCATATATTTTTCCAGGCAATAATAAAGCTGTTACAATCGAGGCTAAGAGACCGACTGTTGCTAATAATAAAGACGGTAGTGGCAGCTGCTTCCATTTTTTGATTTTCTTTGAAAATACGGAGGGTGCATCACCGCTATTCGCTAAAGTGACAAGTAAGGTTGTTACTCCAAATAAAGATGCTGTCATTGTCGAAAAACCCGCGATAATAATAGCACCATTAAACACGTGTGGGAAAAACGTAATATCATATTCTTTTAGGGCTGTTACAAAAGGACTTTCCTTATCAGTGAACATGCCATGACTAGCCATTGTAACAGCTAGTCCAAGTGAAATGACATAAATAATGACGAGCACTATTAGCATGATAAGTCCTGCTTTAGGGGCATCTTCCTTCTTTTTTAGGCTCGTGGCTAAAAGACCGATTACTTCAATACCACCGTATGCATAAAACGCATAAATAAGAGATGCCCAAAACCCCTTAAGCCCTTCAGGAAACAACTCTTTTCGTGAATCAGGAATTCCAGGATGGTTAACGTCACCCTGAATCCACCCAAACAAAGCGGCGGCTGCAATGATAATGAACATAATAATCGCAGCTGTTTTGATAACAGCGAATAAATTCTCTGCCTTGTCAAAACCCTTACTTCCAGTTATTACGACTAATATGGATAGGATTGCATAAATTGCAGCAAATACCCACAGTGGAATATTTGGAAACCAAAATTGCGATAAAATACTAAGAGCAGTTAGTTGGCTTCCCATAATTAGGATATTAGATCCCCAGTAATTCCAGCCACAGCTGAATCCGGCCCATTTTCCATAGGCTTTACCTGCATAGTAACAAAAAGATCCTTCCTGTGGATCTTCTGCAGTCATTTTTGCTAATAGATTGTATACGATATAAGTACCAAGAGCAGCTAAAATAAAGGAAAAAACAATTGAAGGTCCTGTTATTTTTATTCCAATAGCTGATCCAAGAAAAAATCCAGTTCCTATTGTACAGCCAACTCCAATTAATGATAACTGCCACCACTTTAAGTTGGCTTGTTCATTTCCTTTTCCACCACTTGAACTGCTTGAAGGAACAAAAAAGTCCATTGGTACTCCTCCTTTCAGCCTTTACAACATTTCTTTTATTCCTCTAATTTAAGTAAAGGCATAGATCGGAATATTTGGGTGCTTAAACTTCCTTGAACAATGTTCTCCATAACAAACTCACTGATTAGTTTCGTGAACTCTTCATCTTCATACATTTTTTTATTTTGAAGTTCCATTTCTGCAAGACCTTCAAAGGTTGAAAATAAGACATATTTAAAGTCGTCACCTGATACTGGCGCTAAAATCTCAACCTTTTGATCATAATGTTCATTTCTAAATTTTTGAATATCTTTAATGTTTTGTAATGCTTCTGAAAAGTTCTCTTGTTTGATTTCGAACGTTTGATACACATATACTGTCATGATTATCCCTCCATCAATACATATACACTTTTCATAGAGTACCCGCTTCTCCAAGAAAAAATTCTATTTCACTATTCGAATAGTTTTATTAAACAACAATACAGAAACTGAAACACAAAAAAGCCCTGTGAAATAATGACAGAGCATTGAATAATTTTAAGCAGTGATTTGAGTTGGTGAATTGGAAGGTATAACAGAAGCGATTATGAATAGACTAATTTACCCCTTTCTTCTATGGCAATACCAATTTTCCCATAGGAACGTGTCTTTGTGCTCCAGTGGCTGATGGTAAATTGTTTGAATTCCCATGTAAGAACTCATTCCCTAAAATAGCAAACGCTATTGCTTCCTTTGCATCACTTGAAAAGTTGATGTCCTCCATTGAAGCGACTTGCTTGCCAAGCCTCGATTGCAAATAAGACATCATTGCTTGGTTATGGCTTCCTCCACCTCCAACGAGAACCTCTTTTGTACAACCGATTGGATCGGCAAATTGCTGAATGTTTAGTATGATTGTTTCTGCTGTATATGCAGTAACCGTTGAAATAATATCCGAAAATGATAGATTTCTAGCTTTACCCTGAAAATATATCGCATGTGCTAAATCTTGTGTATATACTTCTCGTCCTGTGCTTTTGGGTGTTTTTTTAAGAGTAAAACAATCTTGCGCTAAAAGGTCTTTTAGCCACTCTTCGCTAACTTGACCACTTAGTGCAACTTCTCCCCCTCTATCATAGGACTCTCTTCCATTGGTACCTATAGACATCATTGTATCAATTAATACATTTCCTGGTCCTGTATCAAATGCGACAACTTGGTCTGGTTTTGCATTTGCAGGCAAAAATGTAAGATTTGCCATTCCACCGATATTTAATAGGATTCTTGCATGATCAGTGTGCCTGAATAATAGATAGTCTACAAATGGTACCAGTGGTGCTCCTTGCCCACCTACAGCCATATCACTAGGGCGAAAATCACCAACGGTAATACACCCTGTTTTACTAGCGATCACCGATAGTTCGCCTATTTGTAGAGTGGCATAATGATCTGGCATGTGGAATATAGTCTGTCCGTGAGAACTAATAAAATCAACATCTTTTAGATTTAATCCCGCTTTATGAATACTATGCATCGCGGCATCAGCAAATTTATTCCCTAACACTACATTTAGAAGGCAAATTTGTTCAACAGATGAGCTAGATCGATCACAAACACGTAAAATATTTCGCTTCTCCTCATTTGTATAAGGTAAGGTATTAAATGACAATAAGCTTATCTTCGTTTGAATTCCACTTCCCTCAATTTCAATAACAGCCGCATCTATACCGTCTAATGACGTACCAGACATAAGACCAACGGCCATTTTTTTCGGTTTGTTTAGAAGGGTGTTAAGAGTACTAATCATAATACTTACCCTCGCTTTTTCTTTTCGTTTCATTAACTGTACTCGGATGGCATCAGTTGTGTTACAAAATAATCATTATTTTATGCTCGCTACTGATTAAACTTAGAATAATCAAACCCTTTTAGTTGAGGGAGAATTATTCTCATATTTCTTATTGATAATGCTCATGTAAGGGAATTGTAACGGGGAGTTTACCACTCACTGTTTCTATTCCAAATAATGCTTTGACTGCATAACGCAAAGCATTAGTAGAAAATTCGTAAGTAGTAATAAATCCTGAGACATTTGGGACAACCATTAGATCATATGGATTTCTCATGGCAATAACTACTATGTCTTTCCCCGTATTCATCAGTGCCTTAAGTAGGGTTGACTGTTCTTTGGAACGGATGGCGGACAGTGTTCCGACAACAATCGTATCAAATTGTCTTGTCTTTTCGACTAGCTCATCTAAATCCCTTTCATTTAAATGATGTAAGATTGGAAAGATTTCAGAGGAAGGGTGAACCTCCTTTACAATTGCTCCAAATACATTTTCTGAATAAAGCTCATCTTCTACTAATGTTAAGTAGGATTTAGTTGGATAAATGACCATGACTTTATGTGCAGAATCTGTTGATAAAGGTAAAAGTCCATTTTTGTTTTTCACAATTGTTACACCACGTTTATATGCAAGTTTAGCAAGCTCGTTATGTTCAGGACTTCCCACCACTAAAGGAACCTGTGGGGACTCATCATCTATTTCTATTTTGTCCCAAGAGACGTATTTAGTCTTAAGTGCTGAAATTCGTGCTAATGACTCTTCAATTCTTGAAGTAGGGATTTCTCCACTTTCAACTGCAACCGCAATTGCTTCAATCGCCTCTTTTTGCAACAGAGGAGAATGAGAAATCATAATCAAATCTACACCCGCTTTAATGGCTTCAACGGCACCTTTGGCTGTTCCAATGGTATCAGCAATTGCCTTCATTTCCATACAATCCGTTGTGACAACACCAGAAAAGCCTAGTTTTTCTCGAAGCAAACGTGTAATCACATTGTGAGACATAGTAGCGGGTACACCTTCTCGTGATTCAATTACTGGAAAATAGACATGCGCTGACATTACCGTGTCCGCCCCATTAATCATACACTCCTTGAACGGAACAAGTTCTATTCTCTCTAATCTTTCTAACCCGTGAGAAATAATAGGTAAGTCTAAATGTGAATCTATATTTGTATCTCCGTGACCAGGGAAATGCTTTAATGTCGTTATTATTCCACCTGCCTGCATCCCATTCATAGAGGCTTTAGAAAACCGACTGACTTCCTCAGCTTTTTCGCCAAAAGAGCGTACACCAATAACAGGATTATGTGGATTATTGTTTACATCAACGACAGGTGCTAAATTCCAGTTTATCCCTAACGCCATTAACTCTTTAGCTGTCGCTCTTCCAATGTCATATATAAGCTTTTCATCTTCAGTTGCTGCAAGAAGCATTGCTCCTGGGAAGATAGTGGTATCCTTACCTAATCTCCTAACGATACCATTTTCTTGATCCGTACAAATTAGCAATGGCTGTTCATGACCACTCTTTTTCGCCTTTTTCTGCATATACGATGTTAGCTCTAATATATCGGTTGGCTTTTTCATATTTCTTCCAAATAGGATGATTCCTCCAACATGATATTCTTCAAGGAAATGGATAATTTCAGGTGAGATCGTGTCTCGGCTGTCTCCTTGAAAGCCGAATACCATGAGCTTTCCAATCTTCTGGCGCAATGTTAGATTTGTCATCATCTTTTCCCCCATAGCCAAACCTGTGATGGGTAACGTAAAACAACCTTCTAAATACTTGTTCCCCACCAATTAAAGTCTGCTTAGATTTTTGTTGTTTACGGTTTAAAGTACTGATTGTAATGTAAACAAGTCTTTATTTTTTCATACACGGTTTAAACATTTATTATTGCAGTTGCACATTGTTTCTTGCGCCATCTTATAATAGGACATATTTAAAAGTGATCTCCTAAACTCGATTTAGTACTCTCTAACAATAGGTCAGAGATATGAACAGCTTTGATTTTATGACGTAAGCCTTCACGCTCAATTCCCACTTTCATTTGTAGTAGACATCCCGGGTTTGCAGTTACTATTACTTGAGGTTGGATATCTTTTACGTGCTTCATTTTATGATCCAAAATACTAAGGGACATTTCTTCTTGTACAAGATTATATATGCCTGCTGATCCGCAACAGCGGTCACTTTCCTTTAACTCTTTGTAGGATAATCCTTTAATAGATTTTAATAGAGTTCTAGGGGCAGCAGAAGAATTCATTACATTTCTTAAGTGACAGGAGTCCTGGTATGTCACAACCTGATTAGAAAGTTGGAGATCCATTTTGTGAAAATCTAGTTCAACAAGCACTTCAGAAATATCTTTTACTTTTCCAGCAAATTTTTTAGCCCGCTCTGCAAAATCTTGGTTATCTTTTAAAAGATGTCCATAGTCAACAAGGTATCCTCCGCATCCACCCGCATTCACAACAATCCAATCTACTTCAAGCTTTTCAAATGCCTGAATATTTTTTTTTGCTAATTGTTTCGCTTGTTCCTTTTCCCCACTATGGCCATGTAAGGCACCACAACAAACTTGTAAATCAGGAATTATAATATCGCAACCAACCTTTTGAAGTAATCGTAATGTTGATTGATTCGTGTTTAAAAACATTGTGTCCATTAAACAACCTGAAAAAAAAGCAACTGTCTTTTTGCGACTCGTTTCAGATTTTAAGTATCGTTCTCTATGTTTCATTTCTTTAGGAGCGGGAATGTCAGGTAAAATCTTTTCCATTTGGCGTAAAGAGGTTGGCAAAATAGAAAGGAAACCACTTTTGCGAACCAACTTTTGCAATCCACTTTTTTGATAAAACCAAATGAGTCCATTTAGCTTTATCAGCCTGGATTTATAAGGAAATAATTGTTTAAATGTGAGCCATCTTATGAAGCGAACGATAATGGACCTCGTTTTCTTTTGTTCAATAATATCTCTGGCTTCTTCTAGTAAATGTCCATACCTAACACCAGAGGGACATACAGGCTCACATGCACGACACCCTAAACACTGGTTTAATTGATTTTCAAATTGGCTATCAGGCTCAATGAGTCCATCCACTACACCTTTAATCAGAGCAATTCTCCCTCTTGGTGAGGCAGCTTCGTTACGATTCGTCTCTACATAGGTAGGGCAAGAAGGTAAACAAAATCCACATCTCATGCAGTTTAAAAGTTCGTTATAGTCCATTCGTTCTTTAAATTCTTCTTGTAACTCAGATTTACACGGTTCTTTTGAATTCATTAAACGGTCACCCGCTTTTTTTCGTCTTTTGCGAACATTTTACCCGGATTCATAATATTATTTGGATCAAACGCCATTTTAATGGATAACATTGCATTTATTCCTGTCTCTCCAAGCTTTAATCCGAGATAAGGTGACTTCATTTCCCCAACACCATGTTCACCTGTAATTGTGCCACCGAGATTAATGGCCTCTATAAAGATTTCCTCAAAGGCTTTTTCCACTCTCTCTAATTCTTCTTGATTTCTAGCGTCCGTTAAACATGTTGGGTGGAGATTCCCATCCCCGGCATGCCCGAAAGTACATATCTGGACATTATACTTCTTGGCAATTCTATTAATAGCTCGGACCATTTTGGCAATTTCTGATCTCGGCACTGTAGCATCCTCTAGAATTGTTGTTGGTTTTAGCCTAGCTAATGCTGAAAGAGCAGATCGTCTTGCTAATCGCAATCCTTCTGCTTCTTCTTCAGATTTTGCTATATCAACCCGTATTGCATTCATTTGAATACATAATTCTCTTATTCTATCGATATCTTTTTTTACGACTTCCAGTGGACCATCCTGTTCAATAAGTAATATGGCCTCTGCATCCGTTGGCAGTCCAACCTTTGCAAACTGTTCGACAACATCAATAGTTGAGCGATCTAGAAACTCTAGTGTAGAGGGAATGATTCTACTTGCAATAATTTTTGACACTGTATTTGCAGCATCTTCAATATTTTCATAAACGGCAAGAATTGTTCTCGTTGTCTCTGGCACTGGTATAAGTTTAAGTATTGCTTCCGTAATGATACCTAATGTACCTTCTGACCCTACTAATAAACGAGTTAAATCATAGCCAGCAACATCCTTAGCAAGTTTTCCACCAGTTCGAATGATAGCTCCATTTGGTAATACAACTTCTAACCCTAAAACATAATCGCGTGTTACTCCATATTTAAGACCTCTAAGCCCACCTGAATTCTCCATTAGATTTCCGCCTATTGTCGAAATTTTCATCGAACTAGGATCTGGTGGATAAAAAAGTCCTCTTTTTTCAACCTCCTCAATCATGTCAAATGTAATTAGACCAGGTTGCACGGTTACAGTTAAGTTTTCCTCATCAACTTCTAAAATACTTCTCATATTCGAAAAGAGAAGTACAATCCCGCCTTTCGTTGGGCATGTTCCTGCACATAAATTGGTGCCTGAACCTCTTGGCACAATTGGAACAAGATATTCATTACATACTCTTACGATTTGGCTCACTTCTTCTGTATTCCTAGGACATACGACAGCATCTGGTAAGGATTGAAAGTTAGGTGTTGCATCATACGAATATACAAATCTACTTTCATTTGAATCTTGAAAATTTTCTCGTCCAACAATGTCAATTATTTTCTCTTTCCAGATTCGATCACTCATTCCCGCTCCCCCTTAACTGAGTACTAGATTCTTCTATATACGTTTTACATCTACGGTAAACTTATAACGATCTCCACGAAACACTGTTTTTGCACTTTCAAAGGCTACACCATTTTCTAAATAACAGATTCGCTTAATGGTTAAAGTTGGAGATCCTTTTGGTATCTTTAGAAGTTCACTTTCTTCAGCATTAGCAACTGTTGCTTCAATCTCTTGTGTTGCATAATCAATCTGTAAATGTAATTCATCCTCTACATAACTGTACAAAGAACCTCTTGCAATATTTTCAGTAACGTTAGGTAACAGAAGAGTAGGTAAACATACCGTTTCTAGTGCCATTGGAACGAAATCAGCCAGTCGTAATCGTTTTAAATGGTATATTTCCTGAGGACCTTCCAATTGAAGTTCATGTAGTATTAACTCATCCGCTTTCTTTATTTGAAACTGTAATAGTTCTGTACTTGGGGAAAATCCTCTGCTTTTCATTTCTTCTGAAAAACTAGTTAGTCCTTGGAGTCTTTGTTCAATCTTCTGATTTTGAATAAATGTACCCTTGCCCTTGATACGATATAAGTATCCTTGATGAACTAAGTTGGTTATTGCCTGTCTAACTGTCATTCTACTTACATCATACAATTCTGCATATTCCCGCTCGGAGGGAATCGAGTCTCCTGGCAGGAGTTTACCTTCCTCAATGCTAGATTTTATTAATTCCTCTAATTGATAATAAATAGGTACGGGTGATCGCTTATCTAACATATCTTTTAGTCCTTTCGTATGTTTCACATAAAGAATATGCGTCACGGTCGACAATAATCGTAACGTTTGGATGTTGTTGTAGAATTGTTGCTGGAATTAAGTTTGTAACCTTCCCATGCAAAACTTCATAAATGGCATTCGCTTTTCTTGAACCTGTGGCCAATAACATTATTTCCCTTGCATTCATAATGGTCGCAATCCCCATCGTAATTGCATGTGTCGGCATTTGTGTAGGTTTATCAAAATATTGAGCATTTGCATTTTTTGTAGAATCAGTCAATTCAACGATATGTGTGTGACTAGAAAAGTTTGTACCAGGCTCATTAAAGCCGATATGTCCATTTTCACCGATGCCTAATATCTGCAAATCGATACCACAACGATTTGTAATCATTTGCTCATACCTGTTACATTCCTCTTGAAGGTTGCTCGCCATTCCATTTGGAATAAAAATATTATCTTCTTCTACATCAATGGAATGAAATAGTTTTTTCTTCATATAGGAGTAATAGCTTTCTTTAGATAATCGTTTTACTCCAACGTATTCATCTAAGTTAAAGGTTGTCACATTTTTGTAAGATGTACCGTTTAGTTTATGATCATTAATTAAGAGCTCGTAAGTTCGAAGGGGTGTTGCACCTGTAGCTAGACCCAATGTGATTTTAGAACGACTAGTGACTGCTTCTATTATTTTAGTAGCTGACAGCTGGCTCATACTTTCATAATGATCCACTACATGTATGTTCATTGTCCATCCTCCTCTAGACTATCCTTAAATGCAATTTCTCCAAGGCAGACTGTCATGTAAACCTCTAACTTCTCGTTTAGGACTACTAGATCCGCATCCTTGCCAATTACAATACTTCCCTTTCGATGATCAATTCTTAATTGCTTTGCTGGATTTAATGAGGTCATTTGGATGATATCTTCTAATGAACATCCTGTATATGTTTTCATATTTAATACTGCCTCATTCATTTTCAGTATACTTCCTGCTAATGTGCCATCAGCTAATGTAGCTTCTTTATTTTTGACTATTACTTGCTGACCTCCTAATTCAAACTGGCCATCCCCTAAACACTTTGCTCTCATAGCATCTGTAACAAGGATAATTCCATTTTTCCCTTTTAATTTGTAAGCAAGTTCAATCATTTCCGGTCTAACATGAATACCATCAGCAATGATTTCAACCAATACTTTTTGATCTAATAATGCTGCTCCTACAACCCCTGGCTCCCTGTGATGTAGACCTTTCATCCCGTTGTATAAATGGGTAGCATGAGAAATACCTACTTGGAAACCCTCCATTGCTTCCTCATATGTTGCATCAGAGTGTCCAATCGATGTAACTACCTTTGAATCGTTTAGATATTTTGTCAATTGGTGATCTTTATCAAGCTCAGGAGCCATGGTCACTAGCTTAATATTTCCATTCGCTAACGTTTGCCACTTTTTAAATAAGTCAACACTAGGAAGTATTATATGTTCATTTGGTTGAGCTCCCGCTCTATTTTGATTAATAAATGGTCCCTCTAAATGAATACCAAGCACTTCTGCATGACCAGATTTATTTTTATGTTCAATATAATGCCTCACATTTAAAAGAGCCGCTTCGATGGCTTCTCCATGCTGGGTTATAGTAGTAGCTAAATAGCTTGTAGTACCTTCCTGTGGAAGAATCGTTGAAATAGAACGTAGTGACTCTTCCGTTGCATCCATTGTGTCGTATCCTCCAGCACCATGGATATGTAAATCAATCATTCCCGGAATTAACGAATAGCTTGGGCTCAATTTAATCATTTTATCGAATGAAAGATCTTGTACCTCATGTTCTGAAAAATAACCTACATCAATAATTCTCCCTCTTTCAAAGGTTACGTAACCAGGGTCATATATTTCATCCTCACTATACACTTTGACATTGACAATTGATACGCGGTCCAAAACATCAGCTCCCTTACCAATATATTACTATTCTAAACATCTAGTTGTCTATACCACTTTAGATAAAAATAATAAACTAATTCATACACTAATTTTATCCATACAAAATACAATGATATAATTTTCTTATAATGATAAAAATTTATGAAAGGAGACCCTTTTATGTCTAATAAACCGAGTATAGATGATTACTTAAAAACCGGTATTTATGGAATGAAAGAAATAAAGCCAGATGAACGAAACAGATTTCTTGGGACATTACGAGAACGAATTGTAGTTGCCTTAACCCAACAACAAGTTAAAGAACCGGGTACATATTTAGAGGTAGAGGAATTATTGAGGTCCAATCCTAAGGCCAAGCTTTATTTAAATGGTCAGATTCAATACTCATATTTGTCAGACTATATTAAATTAGCTAATAAATACGGAAACCCTTTCACAAGTGTAACAAATAAGCAATCGAAAACGGATATAGGACTAGTTCTCGCCTACGACTATGCAATAGAAAAAGAAGAAGTATTCCTTGAAAAAAGCAGGGAATCTACGAAAGAGGAGGAACAGAATAAAGAAAGTATCATCTCTAAATTTTTCAAGAATTTATTTTAGAAAAAACAGAAGCATAATTTTTATTGTAAATGTAAGAAGAGTTGCATATTTGCAACTCCATACTTATATTACCTGCCATTTATTGTCTTATAAACAAGCTTTATATTATTTAATTTAGTCTTCTAATTTTACCAATAACCTTTTCCAAATCCACCTGGCCCATATCCGCCAAATCCTCCGTAGCCAGGCCCAAATCCTCCTAATCCATAACCAAACGGACGAGGTCTAGGACCATAACCCCATCCTCCATAACCGGGACCAATTCCAGGGCCAAATCCTCCATAGCCACCAAATCCACCACCAAAACCACTAGCAGCACCTAACGTAAATAAAAGGGGTAAGAATCTTTCATCGGTTTGATGATATGTCTGTACAGGATATTGATAATAACCATTCATATTGTTTTCCTCCTATTTATATGTCAGTTATAAGATATGGATGTTCATTTTATTAGGTGCTTATACTGTGTTGAAAAATGAGAAATGAGTCAAATACCTATCCCATTAGAAAGGAATAATTGCAGGTTTTCAGTTTCTTTTTACCCGCGGTCGTTCGATATAGGAAGAGAATACATCTTACCTGTATACGTAATTATTCTTATTTAGTTAAATGCATAGAAAACTACATTTCAGTTTTAATTTTTACACCTGAATTGTAGTTTTCTAGAATTTAAATGGGAATTATGGTATAGTATATTTATAATTGTATCAAAATAAAAAACCGTTAAGTGTGCCACCACTTAACGGTAAGATAGCATCCTTCGGGATCAGCCTATACTTATGAAAAAGTAGACCTACCCATTGCAAATGTGAGGTCTACTTTTTTTGTTTACTCGAAAGCAAACTAATAATTTGAACGACTAAGCCTGTCCCAGCAATTACGACAGATGCTGAAGTTACAGCGATTATGATTGCTTCATATCCGTTCATGGCATCACCTCCTTTCTACCCCAAGGGATTAGAAGGCTAGCCGACCCCATATTTAAGATAACTATCCATCAACATTATACCACAAAAGGAACATGTGTTCTATTAATTGGGTTGAAATATTTCTTCCGATAGAGACTGAGAGTCACCCTGTATGATCCTAAAAAACGAGCGATCCATGCAATCCATCTCTAACTATGCCTAAACTTGAATGAAAATCAATATTAAAGGTCTTATGTTTAGTTAACTTTATATTATTCATAGTATTCAAAGTCCAACTTCCTTCTGCTTGGTTGTACTGTTATCTGGGAGGACAGAGTATACCGTTTGACGGAACTGAATGTCTTTTGAAAAAAAGTAACTAATGAAAATTAATAGAGAAACCGGTACTACTAAACTTGCATAAGCATACTGTATCCCTAAATGTTCTGCAATAATCCCAAGAATTGGTGCACTGACTACTACAGATGTTTGATTGACAGTTTGCCGAGTAGCTGCCATTCTGCCATAGAAAGCCGGTTCTGTGGCTACTTGTTGTATGGATTGCATTAGCACTCTCAGCAATGTAGTCCCTAGCCCAATAAAGAAGACAGAAACGAAAGCAAAATAAATACTTTGAGTAATCCACAATCCAAGCAACCCAAGTGCAGTAATTACAAGAGCATATAAGGGTACCAAAGCCTTACTCCTATATAAAAATGTTGTTGCAACAATTCCAGCAAGTATAGCACCAACAGATGCAGCGCTTTCTAATATACCGTATACAGTCGAACTCCCATTTAAATGCGAACTTGTATATACTGAAAGCATACCAGTTGTATTATGAACAACTAACTGACCAACAAGCATGATCGATAACAATATATACATAAGAGGGTTTCTATGAATATAAGTAAAACTATCAATTAAATCTTGAAAAATAGATGTTGGCTTCGACAAAGATTTTGATGTTAAAACTGGAGTATACGAAAGGATTGAAATGCACAATAATGTGATGATGAAAGATAGGCACACTAAAGCAACGGCAATGGTATTATTAAATATGGCCACACTGAATCCACCAACACTTGTACCTACTAATCCCGCAATCGCCGTTACAGAACCTACATGGCTAAATATTCGTGGAATATCAGCATTTTCGTATATTTCCGTAATAAATGCCTGCTGAGCTGTTCGAAACAGTGAAGAAAAAGTTTGAACACACATATGGACGGTTATAATCATCCAAGGCTCAACGATGTTCAAATACATGGGAATTAATAAGAAAAATATCGATACTAAAATAATACTTGTTGATAAAGTGGTGAGTTTTTTTCTGTTTGCACGATCGACCCATATTCCAAAAACTAAGTTCAAGAACACCCCAGGTAAAAAACCAAGACCTACCATTAAACCCGTATAAGCTGCATCTGAGGTTAATTCATATAACACCCATGCCACAATAACTAAGTACATTGTACTCCCAAATGAAGAGAAAAACGCTGCAATGAATAATTTTATATCTTTCATAATACACCTCTATTAATAGATGAATATTAGAATCTTTGTAAAAACTATTATATGTTGACATTTCTTATTAGTAAATTCAAAGTTTATTATTAAACAAAATAAGGTATTCTTATCAATTAATAAAGGCAAAGTAGATTCAACTACTTTGCCTTACTGCTTCTTACCAAGGAAACATTCTTTTTCTTCTATCAACATCCTCAATACCTAAAACATCATCAAAGTTATTTCGTTTAGTATCCTCTACTCCTGCTAAATCTGTGAATAATCTGTCTTTTCGATGACGTCTTCTGTCATTTGCTTCAATGACGATGACTTCCTCTGCGTGAATAATTACACGCTCGGCATTAATCACTGGTCTTCTTCTTGAGTTAGACATTTCTTTCACTCCTTTCCATTGGTATACTATACCCTATGTTTAATTGTGGAATTTGATTGGACAAGTGCAGGAAGACATCCTACCATTTTTATAAATTAACTATCTAATTCTAAAAACCTAATCAACTTCTTCTTATTGTGACGATATGCCTGCCTCCCCAGTTCAATCAATTCATCTATCGAGTCAAGCTCATCGAACGGTATCTCATCATGTAACTGTTCATTTAGTCTAATGTAGTTCTCACCTAATAGTAATTGACAGTGGTAGGAAACAGATTCAGAGGATAAATGTAACGCCAAGTCTAGCAACTTAGGTGTTACCTTCATAGATGGTATTTGAAATGGAAGCCAGTTTCTAATTCCCCAATCCTTTTTCTTTTCCATTGGGAAATCAATTTTTTGCTGACCTGTTCCTAGTGATACAATCTTTATATCAGACATTGGCACCTTAAAATGGTGTATTGCTTCAGTAACACATACTAATGATGGGTTGTTCGCCCAAAGTCCACCATCTATTGATAAATATTGGTTATGAATATTGTTTGGTGGAAAATATATGGGTGCTGAGCAAGAAGACAAAACAGCATCCCATAGTTGCACGCGAAAATGTTCTGACTCAGGATGACCGTAATTTGACCGGTGTACATAAGGCTTACCATGACTCAGATCAACAGCAGGGATTAAGAGAGGTTTATAAATATCAGAAAGCTGAGTATTACCAAACGCTCGTTGAAGAAACTTCCTCAAAAAACGATCGCTATATACACTTTTGAAAAGACCTATTTTTGCTTGATGAACGAATATTTTCTTCCCATACTTCTTATAGCTATCAAGCACATCCTTCATATTGTGTTGAACGATAACTGACGTTGCAATAATGGAACCAGTACTTGTCCCTGCAACCAAATCAAATAGTTCATGTATAGGATGACCATAATCCTCTTCCAATGCATGCAACAGAGAGATGGCAAAAACTCCTCTTATACCTCCTCCATCGATACATAACACTTTCATTCAATCACCACTTCTTTTTCAATCTCTAGTTGTAAAGCTTACATCCATTCTCGACAAAATGTAGTCCATTTACGCTTTTTCGAACGAGATAATTCATTTAGAGATATTTCTATACTTGGTAAACAACAAGCCAATCAAGATGATAATCCCAATACTTAACAGAAACATATTGCCTTGCTTTCCTAAAGATATTATTTGGTAGGATGCGCTTGCTTCAATAAATAATGCTGGAATCTTACCTATTAAAGTTGAACTAATAAATATAGGAAGGGATATTTTCCCAAGTGCAGCATAGATGTTTACTAAACCTGAAGGGATAAATGGTAATAATCGGAGAGAAAGTAATAACCAAAATGCATGGAATCCAGAAACTGCTACTAATTTTTTTAAGTATTTGGATTCTCTTCCTTCAAAATTAAACGTGACCAGTCCCCGTCTGTATAGTAAGAATGAAAGGATGGCTCCTAAAGTTTCCCCAATAAATGATAGGAGTGTTCCTTGCCAAAAACCGAATACCAATATATTTGCGCTTGTCACAAAGAAACTTGGAATAAAGGCTGCAAAACTTACTACAATATTGATCATAATACTAATGACCCAAGCGATATGGGGGTAATTCAATAATAGTTGTACTAAAGTGTCTTTCAAAATGTAACCTCACCCAATTTAATTCTTTCATGTTGAACGTACTACTAGCTATTATAGAAGGAATGATTATTGATTAGCTAGTATCGTCACAATTTTATCTTCGATTTTCTTTCCTTCAGATTCATCCAGTAAACTATTTATTATTATTGAAAAGATCAAGGTTTGACCACTTTTTGTTATTACATATCCAGATAAAGAGCTTACAGTAGTTAATGTTCCTGTTTTGGCGGAGACAGCTGAATTTTCTGGTAATAAATGCAATCTATTACTAAGCGTGCCAGCTAAAAGTCTTTCACCTGATCCTGACAAAGGCAAAGAACGATAAAAGTCAGGAAACCAATCTTCTTTTTGAATCGTGTATAAAAGATTCGAAATCTCATTTGCGGGTATATGATTTACATGTGAAAGTCCTGAACCATCCCTTAACACAAGATTATCGGTTTTAACCCCTAACAAGTCTAATTGACCTCTTACTACCTCAAGTCCTTTCTCCCAGCTTCCTTCTTTTTGATGAATTCTTCCCATTTCCTTTACAAGCATCTCTCCATGCCCGTTATTACTTAATTTCATAAAAGAAATAAGAAGCTCTGACAAGGGGATCGAAGAATGTGATAAAATAACTCTGGCAGACTGTGACGTCACGCCTACTTTTTCATTTCCAAGAACACGTATACCATGCTTCATGAGTGATTCCTTAAATAAACGTACGACATATTGGGTGGGCTCCCATACTCCAATCCATTCTCTTTGTAAGGAACTCCTAATAGGTATTGCTCCTTCAATGAAAATTGTATTTGTACCATGTCCTCGGGAAATGGCTACTGTCTTTTTCTGATCAACGTCTACTGTTTTAGCTCTATTATGAATCGTCACATAACTAGTCTCTGGTGTTATAGATATAATCGGAGGATCTCCAATCATTTTTCCTGGCCTTACTTCTACTATGACTGTTCCTGCATCATAATCATTACTTGGTGAACAGGTTAGTGCAGACACTGCAGCTCCATAATAGGTTGATTCATCACTCCATGGTAAATCAATGGAATAGCGAACATCATCATACCACGTATCATCTCCAACTATATCTCCACGGATCACCTTAACACCAGAGTTTTTGATTGATTTCACTAACTGGTCTATATCAGATGTTTGAAGGGTCGGATCACCATAGCCTTTAATGAATAGATTCCCATTCAACGTACCATTCCTAATCAATCCATCAGTAAGAATTTCCGTTTTAAACTGATATGTCTTACCTAATATAGACAATGCTGTTGCCGCAGTAAACAGCTTTAAATTCGATGCAGGTCTTAATCGTAGGTCTCCATTGTGCTCGAAAAGGATCTCACCAGTATTTGCAGAACGAACACTGATACCAGTAATACCACCTTTTAACGCTGGTTCCATAGATAAAAGGTCACTTATCTCTTTTTTTAAGCTACTAGAATATGCGGTTAAGGAAACAAAATCGGATTTAAGAAATAAGCCTGAAATCATAAAAATAATGATGAGTATTTTAGCTAGTAACTTTAATTTAATTGTCAATCACCCTTTCATTACCTATCTTCTTCTATACCTTTTCTTGTCATTCTTGTAGTTAGATTCATGACAAGCATCACAAATCTGAAATTTAAAATGTGTTGATAAAGATTTACCACACTTACGACAGGTCCTTTTTATTACTGTTACATTTGATTTTAAAGTTTCATGAATGTCATCACTAATCTCTTCTCGTACCCTTTCCCAATACAATGTTTCTGTTCGTTGATCAAGACGATACAGGAAAAGTAAATGCAATCCAACTGCTTTATAGGATAGCTCTAACTCTTCAAGCCCACTGTTTTTTATAATCGGTTCTGGTAATTCTCTTCCTTCGATAATGGCAAACATATTCTCTCTCCATTGTTTTGCCAAAGCCGGCTCTTTTGATGAAAATGGGAGATGTAAAAATCCATAGAGATCCATCACTGAAAGTTTCATTTCAATTTCTGTATCCCTTATAAGTTCGAATAATTCGCGCTCTTCTACAAGAGTTGCTTTTTTAGTGCCAGAGGGACTTTCAAATTTATCCCATAATGCAAAGAAATCCCCTAGGCTGCGAGAATATTTTTGAAAACGTTCTAAAACAGAATTAGTGGGAGCAATTGCAAAAACTTCTAAAGATTCATCCATTTCGTTTAGTAAACGAGACATATTTTTACAACCATGAAAGAAAGCGACCTTACCTACATTATAGATTCCCTTTCTACCTGCTCTCCCTGCTATCTGCTTGACTTCCTGTGAGGTAAGTCTTCTTCTTCTCGTTCCATCAAACTTTTCATTCTCTAGGAATACGATTCTACGAATGGGTAAATTCAGCCCCATACCTATTGCGTCAGTAGCCACAATGACATTGGTTTCCCCGTCTATAAACATTTGCATTTGTTTTTTTCGGGTTTCAGGTGGCATACTTCCATAAATCATACTCACTCTATGCCTAGATTGCTTCAGCATTGAAGCTGTTTCTAATACACGCTTTCTAGAAAAGCATACAAGTGCATCACCTTTAGTTGTGTGTTTCAATCTAAATTCGTTTGATTCTACTTCTAAAGGAATTTCTCTTGTGTATTCATGAATGATGACCTTTGAGTTTCCAAGCAATTGTAAAACCATTGATTTCATGTTGAAGCTTCCAACAATATGAACTTCTTTGGCATTCGCATTTGTAATGGCTTTATACCATGAAAATCCTCTGTCTTTATCTGCGATCATTTGCGCTTCATCAATGACAACAACATCATAGAATTCCTTTTCATGAAACATTTCAACTGTACTTGAAATATGCCTTGCTCCTTCTGTAAGCTTTTCTTCTTCTCCGGTTTTTAGGGAGCACCGGACACCATCAGCGTTCAGTTTGTCAAACACTTCTAGAGCAAGCAATCTAAGTGGTGCAAGATATAACCCACTATCAGCTTCCTTCATTCGTTGCAAAGCTTGATACGTCTTTCCTGTATTGGTTTCTCCCACATGAAGAACATAGTGGATATTCCGACCAATTTTTGGACGATATTCCTGCCCAAATATATCCTCCAGCATCCTTGCCTCTTTTTCTTTCCTCTGTTCGATTTCGGCCAATATTTCCGCTTGCTTCTGTTCTCTAAATACAAGATCTCTTTCAAAAATCTCTTGATGTTCTTCTAAATCGAATGGTGTTTTGGCAAGTTCAATTAATTCTGTTACGTATTCTTCATGGATGTTTTCAAGCATATCTATTCCAATTCGATAAAGGTGTTCAACTGAACACTCTTTTATTGCTGCTTCATCTAGCGACTGGTTAAAGAGGTTTTCAACATCCTGTTGGAGTCCACGCGGAATCATATTTATTAGCCATCCAGGTCCAAAATCAAGTATATGGCCAACTAAGAGTGCTTCATATTTTTCATCGTACTCTTCGTATTCCTCATACTTCCGAAATCTCTGGTGTTGATTATATGTACTGTCAGTGAGTTCATTTAAACAAGTTAGAACAGTTGTATAAGGAGATTCCTGGATATAGCCATTTTTCTCTATATCATGTAGAAGTTCTACTGCTATAAAATATCGAACACGTAAGTATAACTCAACATAATGGCTTTTTAATATTTTTTTGATTGAATTACTTACTTTTCTTTTCAGCCTATTTCGTCTATCTTGTTCCTGTTTTTCCTCCATCATTTTCACGTAATGATTACGTGCTTCTAAATAATTTCTTTCCCATTTTTCTTCTTGGTCAACAAACACTTCATCGAGCCATTTTAACACGTCAAAAGGAGGATAACTTCTCATTTCATACTTGAAAATTTGATTGAGCTGCTTACGACTCACATCCATGACATCATAGCCAATCTCTTCTAGATAAGCTAATTTTTCACTTTTTGTAGCATGACTTGTGGATATATTTAGCCATGCATTTAACCAAATTTGAGTTACGTAAGGACTTCGTTCTCTTACATATTGTTCATAGGAAGGCATTACGTCTTTATCCTCTAAATAGTGCTTAATATCATCAAACACTCTAGTTTTAGTTTCTTCAAACGCCTTTGAATAAAGTACTTTTAATTCACTCATTAATTACTCCTTATAACACACAATGATGTGATTATATTTTTTATCAATACTGATTAATTCATGTAATGTATTCAATGTTATTTTCAAGACAATAAATTATACATGGAAATTTTCTTTATTAAAAACAATTATTCCAGCCAAGCATAATAGCTTATTAGGCTTAGTAATATTAATGTAAAAAAGCCTATTTGAACAATTGCATTCCTCGAGAAAAAGAATAGTAAACGAGGGTAGCATATATTCAAATAGGCTTCTTCTTAATATCTTTTTGTTGTGTTTTTTTGCTTTTGCATAATTTCGTAGGACTTTTCAATAATATCTGTCAAAACATCACCTTTATATACTCTTCCAATCTTCGTATGTTCCTGATAATATTCCACTATCTCATCAAGCTTTTTGTAAGTATCGTCAGTAACTCTGACATTTAATTGCATTCGAGCTTCCTTTGACATCTCATTCATCCCCCAGTACCACGTAAACTTATTATTATATTAGCACATTGCTAGCAGTTTGATAACTTTTGATATCATAATTTTCGAATCAGTTTTTTTAAAGGTAGGAAAAATTTTAGTATTATGACAGATTTTTACTAGTCTGTCATACATCATGGAAAAAAACTTATACGAATGACGAAATTTATTTGTTATACTTTATGATATATTGAGACGGTTAGGAGTGTTTTTATGAAAGGAAGATTGTTAAGAGGTCACCATCTTCTTTGTGTTCATGGTTTTCGTGGTATGGGTTATAGCCCTGATTTTGTAAGAAAAATGGGAGATATAGTTGAAGAAATTAAAGATGAAGAGTATGACTTCCCGATTAAGGTAGTAATTGGTTTGGACGAAACATGTTCAGTATGCCCACATAAAGGAGAAGATTTTTGTAATAAAGACGAAGATTCACAGGCCCATGTCATTCAATTAGATACTAGGGTGACGAATCACTTAGGTTTGGAACATGGGAAGAGCTATTCGAAAAATGAGATTGTCTCTTTAGTTGGAAAAGAAGTACAACCAAGCGATCTAGATTATTTGTGTGAAGGCTGTTCATGGCTTAGTTACGGTGTTTGCAAAGAAGGAATATCCCAGTTAAATATACAATATAGAAGAAGCCAAAGTTAAGAGCAAGCAGGACTTAGGCTTTTTTACTTATTTTTCCCCAAATCCTGATTGATGTCATATTTCCACTTTTCCCAGTTCCTCTTAGTTTCAAAAATTACTACCTCAATTTTATACAATAGCACTAAATCCAAACATGAGTCATTAGCTATTCGGGAATAGTATAACCATATTCGAAAAAGGAGCTCGTGATATGAACAAACGTATTTTTTGGTGCTTAAACAGATTTTCAGGGAGAATGAGTTCGATTGATTACTTAATGGTCCTTTTATCAAATTATAGTAGATATTTTTATGTGATTGTCATATTATTTCTTTGGATAAGAGGCAGTAATTCGAAAGAAACATCAAAAAATTCAATGGTATCAGTCGCCGTAGCTTGGGTACTAAACTTTATTATCGGTAAAACTTACTACAAACCTCGCCCATTTATATTTCATAAAGTTGGCTTGTTATCACATTCTAAAAGAACTTCTACCTTCCCGAGTAAACATACCATTCTTGTCTTTGCTGTTTCAACATCCATTTATTTACGAAACCGTATTCTAGGTAGATGGATGACATGTTTTTCCGCATTAGTTGGTTTCTCACGAATCTGGGTTGGTGCACATTATCCATTAGACATTTTAGGTAGTGCGTTACTTGGAAGTATTGTAAGTATGATGGTAAACATTCAGAATAAAAGATGAACACTCATACGTTCTATTTTTCCCTATAAGTTTCCATTATAAATTTTTACGATAAGCGCACTATAAAGAAGAAGAAGGTTCTTTGAATCATATTTGTTTTCTGGAGGGGATTTAGATGAATGTAATGAATATGCTAATGTCTGTACTTATGAATAATAGGAATGCAACAAACATCTTTAGAATGTTTACGAAAAGAAAGAGAAATAATTCAGTTTGGACATATATTAGCCTTATTGGACTTGGTGCAGCAGCACTTGGATTATTCTCTAGAAGGAACAATCAGAACATGATGGAATCTGTTCAAAATGTAATGGAACGTTTCCAAGGTCAAGCTAAGAACATTTTTGAACCGAAAATGAATTTTGCCAATGTGGAACTTGGAGAAGAACTTCCAACTATGGACGAACTTCAAAATAATCAAAATCAAAATAATTTAAACCCTTAGGAATAGTAAACGACAGGAGCTATAATGGTCCTGTCGTTATAGGTGTTACTTCTTTAACAAGTATCATCAACTGTTTTGTAATTGAAATGTTAATTTGAAATATCATTAAGACTTTTCCACTTATGATGAACATTTCTCATAATAACTACCGAATCAAATTGTAGAGATTCACTAGGTATTTTTAATCTATTTTGTAAGTATGTTACTTTCAATTTTTCTACTTTAAATGGACTCATATTCCAATCATCAGTTTGTAAACAAAGCCCTTGATAACAACCTTCTATTTGGGTTGGCGAATATCCATCAGAACCACTTTTAAAAAAGTCTGAAATCTCATTAATAGAAGTAAAAACACTCATTTGATCCATTTCCTCTGACTGAGATCCACTTATATATATTTCTACTTCTTTATCTTGTGAAGCCAAAGAAAATTCTACTCTTTCATTTAATTCACTAACCTTTATGTTTGCGTAGTTATGGATGCCTGGAAAAAACCTTCCCCCTACGACCGTATTTATCTTTGAATTAGTATCTCTTCTAAATATATATACTCCTTCTTTTATAGTATCCTCTTCTACCCACTCCACTGCCATTCGGTGTGCTGCATTTTCACTAGAAATCCCGAACGGTATAGATGACATAAGAGATGGCCGTACCTTTTCTAATCGAATTAAACAAACCCCAATGATTGCTTTTCCTTTTATGAGTTTTGGACTGAATGGTTTAGGGAGTAAATTCACGGCTATTTTTGGATCCAATTGATAATTTATTAATAATCTTCTTTTAATTATCCCATTCATCGTTTTGAATTGCATAAAAAGATACCTCCCCACATAGGATTGGAAGATTGGTCTAATATCACTAGTCAATATACACAGATTGACAAATCTGTAGATTTCCAATTGACCGGTAAATGGAATTGGTTCAACTGGTGCTTCACTTCTTCATTAACTGTTAAACTCATTCTATTTTCTTATTTGAGCATATTTATTTTTAGTTGCTGAACATCACTTGGAAGTTTTCATTTCCCATTCTTCAGCTAAAAGTCCATAAATGATATGATCTACATAGTGGTCATATAGCCACTCTGCTTGTCTCACTTTACCTTCTTCTGTAAATCCAAATCGCTCAGGAAGTGCTCTGCTTTTTTTGTTTTCAACTGCGACACTAACTTCAATCCTATTTAATTCCAGTTCTTTAAAACCATATTCAATTACAGTTTTAAATGCTTTTGACATTATTCCTTTCCCTTGGAACTTTTCACCTAACCAATAACCAATAGCTCCAATTTTGTTAGTCTTATTTAATTCATTAAATCCAATTGTACCAGCAATTTCGCCTCTATAAATAATAGCAAATGACTTTGGATATCCCCCGTTCTCTACTAATCCTTTAAGTCTGGATTTAATGTTTTCAGCAGAATCTTCTACACTTTCTATATAATCTAGCCAACCAAGCCATTCTTTCAAATAGGATTTGGAACTAATTGTTAATTGATAAAATTCCTCTGCATCATCTTCATTAAACAATCTTAACGATACTTCTTCATCTATTTTATGTATAAACAAATCTTTTCTCCTCCTTGTTTTTAACCACCTTTTTTGTTAGTTAAAAATTACATTACGCTCTTTCACCAACCTACAGTTAGTAAAAAACAACTGCTCTTATTAACCATTCGGACCTGATCGTTGAAGAATGAATGATATTAGAGTTTCTCCCACAATCTATTTACACTTATTAGCTCATCATCTTCAAAAGTTAATTTATATATATCTGGCATTTCGAGATTTTTCCAAAACGAAAAATCATATCGTTTATCAAAGAAATTCATAATAAGAACCATGATATTGCCATGTGTACCGATAACAACGTTTTTATCTTTGTACTTTTCTAATACATTATAAGTGGCTTCTACACCCCTTTTTTGAGCGATAAAATTGGATTCTCCACCTTCCCATGAAAAGTTATAGTCCTCCCATACTTTTGTTATTGCAAGAGTAAAATCCTCTGCCGGCTCTGTGGTTAAGGTTCGCTCTTTAAAACCATCTATAATTTCAACTTTTTTACCTATGCAATCAGCTATCCCTTCGACAGTTTGTACTGCTCGTTTATATGGGCTTGAAACAACAATATCAATTTTTTCAGTTGTTAATAATTCAGTTACCTTTGTTGCATCAGCAAAACCTCTAGCAGATAAAGGTCTACTTAATTCATCGGGCGTATAAGTAGAATGTGCATGTCTTACAAAATATAAATTAATCAATTTAATATCTCAACTCCTCCATAAAACAAATAAGGTTAATTTAACACTATTAGTTAAATTAACCTTTCTATTAAATCTAGTAGTTATAGTTCGACAAAAACTTTCATTAATCCTTCCTGTTATGACTGATATTATTTTATCACTAAACTTAGAATGTTAACTGATAACAAATTTTGTAGTACTGTATCCTTCTTTTGTCTTCGTTACTTCTAGTATAGCTGGAATAGCTTGCTTAAGCTCTGCCACATGGGAGATAACACCGATCATTCGTCCGGATTGCTGCAAATCAATTAATGTATCGATTGCTTTGTTTAATGATTCTTCATCTAAAGACCCAAATCCTTCATCAATAAACATCGTCTCAATAGAGATTCCACCTTCATACGCTTGAATGACATCTGCCATACCAAGCGCTAAGCAAAGGGAGGCATTGAATTTCTCTCCACCAGACAAAGACTTTACATCACGAAATTGTCCTGTATAATGATCAAGTACGTCAAGTCCTAGTCCACTTTGTTTCCCACGTTTTTCCAATCGATCGCTACGAATGAGAAAATACTGCCCATTTGAAAGCTGTTTTAGCCGTTCATTGGCAGCTTGAACAATTTGTTCAAGGAATTCAATTTGAAGGTAGCGCTCGAAGCTAATTTTTTTCGGATTTTCTCCTCGCACAGCATCATACAGGTCTTTTACTAACTGGACTTTTTGTTCATGCTCATGAAGCTGATTATCGGTAGTAGCAATGTTTTCCTTGTATTCCTTTGATCGAGTAATGTAGTTATTTATTTCCTGACTGGTTGCACGAAGTTGATCTAATTCACCTTCAAGTGTTTGGAGCACAGACTGCATCTCATCTAAATCAGAACGTTTCCTCGCTTTTAACTCTTCCTCTAGCTCAAGTATTTGAACATGTACTGTTTTAACGTCAGACTTATACTCTTCGATGGAGCTTTTTAATACATCCATTTCTAATGTAGTCATCTTCGACTGTTTATAGGAATCTTCCGTTGCAAAGCCTGCCTTCTTAATAGAAGCTTCATAATCTTGCTTGGCTTTTTCATATTTACTGTCTGAATCCGTCACTTGTATCGTAGCGTTCTCAACATTCGCCTTTGCTGTAGCAAGACGTTCATTTGATGTTTGAAAATCTGTTTGTGCCTTCTTCCAGTCACTGTCTAATTGATGCTTTTTATGGCGTAGTTGTTCTATACTTGTTTGAAGAGCTTGTAGGGAACGTAACTCATCAGGAATTTTGTGTATACTTTGATCAAACAACGACTGTTCTGTTTGAAGGGTTGCCTTAGTGTTTGAAAGTAATGTGTTTTGATCCGTTAGTTCTTTTATTAATATTTCAATTTGCTTTTCAATTTCTTGATACTTATTCTTTAGCTGATCTAATGCAAGTTGCTCCTTTTTATACTGTTGAATCTCCTTATCTAGAGATACTCCTTGTTCAACAATGTGATCATACTGCTTCTTTGCCTGAATGGGGTCAAATCCAACATCTACCACTGTTTGTTTCAGTTCTTCTATTTGCTCATGTGTATTGGTATATTTTGCTTTTGAAATGTTATATGCTTGTTCAGCCAGTTTCTTTTCTTTACGTTTTTCTTCTAACTCCTCTTTTGTTGGTGTTCTATTAGACAAAACAGCCTTTTTTGGATGTTCAACACTTCCACAAACAGGGCAAGGTTGTCCATTATGAAGATGGGTTGCTAAAATACTTGCCTGTCCTTCTATCCAACTAGCTTCGAGGAGGTCGAATTCACTCTCTACCCTCATCAAAACTTTTTGATCGCTTTGTGCCCGTTCATTTTCTACCTGTAATAAATGGAGTTTTTTCAAATACTCCTTTAATACCTGGGCTTTATTACGTAGAGATGAAATCAACTCTGTTTTTTCGGGTAATGTACGAACATTCTCTTCTAATCCTTTTATTTGCTCATTAAGCATTGTTTTTTTCGACTGCTTGTCTTGTAACAAAGCATCCAGTTTGTTCGCTTCAAGAGACATTTTCTGTATGGTATTTGTTAACGTTTCGATTTGCTTCCTCTTCTGTTCAAGCTCTCTAACAGTGGGAAGATACTCGGTTAACCTCTCAAGTTCCACAACTGTATTTTCTCGAATCGATTCTTTTTGTTGTTCTTCTCTATATGCCGTTTGAGCAACAATTTGTACTTTCTCTGCTAACACATAATTGTTCCTTGCTGTTGTTAATTCAGATTGCTTCTTGAGACTATCATCTTTCAATTGGATAAAGTGTTTTTCCAGTACCTCTAAGTGACTAGCTTTTTCAGCTAGTTCGTATTTCCTTTCCTTTTCTTCAAACTCTTTTGCTCTCACATCTAAAGCTTCTTTTCGTTTGTGTTTTTCATCTAGCTGATTGAATCTTTCATTGATTGATTTAGCTTCATGAAACTGAATCGAAAAATTCTGAAAGGTAGTTATCTTTTCTTGCAATTTACGTGAATGATCATTTAATCGTTGGTTGTAGTAAGAAAGTTCTAGATCTAACGCTTGTAACACTTGATGTGTATTATAAAAATCCTGTGAGAATACACGGAACAACTCTGACTCCTCTCGTATTGGTATAGTTGATTTCAACCCTTCAATGTAAATATCTCTGACTTTTAGTTGTTCGTCATATAGCTTTTGTACATCTTTACGCTGTTGGTTCAATTGTTCACCAACATTTTTATAAAATCCTGTCTTAAAAATCCGCCTTAAAATCTCTTCTTTATTTTCTGTTTCTGATGTAAGGAGTTTTCGAAATTCTCCTTGAGGAAGCATTACAATTTGGCTAAACTGCTCCTTTGTTAGCCCAATTATTTCTTGAATTTTTTCGTTAATTTGTGAAACGATGAAACGATCAGTAAGAGGGATCTCTTCTCCATGTATCAATTCATACAACTCATACCGATCTCCTGTCGCACTTTTATTACCTTCTTTTATATGTGCGAGCTGCCTAAAAACCTTATAGACTTTACTCTTTAATTCAAATACAAGTTCAACAGATGTATGTAAATCATCATCTGCAAAGTCACTTCTTAACATACGAACGTCATTACGGTCTTCGCCACTTGCATCACCATATAGTGCAAAGCAAATGGCATCAAAAATAGTTGTTTTACCTGCCCCAGTATTGCCGGAAATAACGAACAACTTGTGTTCACTTAACTCTGTAAAATTAACAGTTTCTTGATCCTTATATGGACCAAAGGCTGTCATAGTTACCTTTAGTGGTTTCATTAGCGCTCACCTTCAATCTCTAGTATTTTTTGAAGGGTTTTTTCGAATAATTGTTCCGTTTCCCTTGTTGCATCCAATCCTTTAACTTCCTTATAGAATGCTTTAAATAAAGATAGGTCATCTAGTTTCATTCGATTCATTCCATGCGACTCTGAATCAGTTAATGTGGGTGCCTTCACTCCGGTTCTTTCTACATGCATTGCATTTGGATAAACAGAACGAATCCGCTCCATCGGACTTAATATGGGAGACTCATCTAACAATCTGACAAACACATAATCTTCGCAATGTGAATGCCTTTCAATCTCAGCAATGTAACCTTCAACGATATATAAATCACGCCTAGGAGTTAATAACCGCTTTTCCACTGTTACTTCTCCTTCACCATTTAATTCAACGACTAGATACCCTTTTTTATGATTTGCCTCTGAGGATGAATATTTGAGAGGAGAGCCTGAATAACGAATCGTTTCAATACCTGAGTGATGTGCTTGATGGAGATGACCTAATGCCACATAGTGAAAATCCTTTAAATGGCTATCATTCACATGTTCGGCTCCTCCAATAGATAAAGGACGCTCTGAATCACTTGTATTCTCCTTTTCCTCACCGTTGTGTGTGATGAATGCATGTCCAACCAAAACATGTCTGGCCTTTTCATCTTTGATGTCATCAATTTTATCAATAATTTTCTTCATCGCATCATCATGGGATTTTATCGTGTCATCCAGAAAAACGTGGCGTACCTTTCCAGGTTCCGTATATGGTACTAAGTGAAAATGTACTTCCCCAAACTCGTCATTTAGAATCACTGGCTCAAATGGATGTGAAAACTCACCTACTATATGAAAGCCCACTGACTTCATAATCTTGCTGCCGAAGTTTAACCGACTTGGACTGTCATGATTACCTGCAATTGCAAGGACAGGAGTTTTCAAATCAATCACAATTGTTTCTAATGTTTGGTTTAGCAATTGAACAGCATCTGTTGGTGGTACAGCACGGTCATATAAATCGCCTGCGATAATAACTGCATCGGGTTTTTCTAGTTTTATAGCTTCTAAAAATTGATCTAAAATATAGGCCTGATCTTCTGTCATATATACACCTTGAACAAGCTTACCTAAATGCCAATCAGCCGTGTGGAAAAATTTCATTGAACTCTTCCTTTCTTCGTTAATCTTAACTTAGAATTGATCTATGTAACTATAATTTTCTAAGTATATTATACCCTTTTTTCTGTTTAATGCGTTGATCAGAAAATCTTGGATAATATATTCGATTAGAGAAAATGATAAATCTACGTTAGTGAATTTGAACATTCATTGTTCAAGCTCGTTCTTTTTCCAATATTTGTTTAAAAGTAGAAATATGGTAAAAAATCGTTGGGTTGGATTATGTGGTTTTTTGCTTCAATATTCAATAAATATGATAGAATCTACCCCATTTTCTGTTGGATTATAAAAAATTGATCGAATCGTAGCATCATGCCAAATTTCTATTTGTTGTTGTGCGATGTTTGGGCTTTCAAACTAGAATTTTGGGGCGCTATTCGCTTTCTAGCTTCGTTTTCTCTTCTTGCTGCACCAAAAGCTAAGGGCTCCCCGTTTAGCCTAAGGCAGAGCAAATAACCTGTCATGAAAAAGGGTGGTTTTCCCTTTTATTCATGACAGGCTATTTGACCTCGAGTGGCAGGGTACAGGAGCTAGATTCCAAGTCACTAGCCCATTCTCTTGCTGAAAACTTTTATACTTTCTTAAGAATATAAAAAAATCTGCCATATGGCAGATTTCCTCTATTTCACTATGTCGTATTATGTTTCTTTCAAGCCGAATTGCTGACTAAACCACTCTTTCGCCTTTACGACTTCCTCTTTTGTTAATTGATGTCCACCTTTTGTCCAGTATTCGGTAACATCTGAATTTGCTCGTCGTAATGTTTCTATAAGCTCCTTTGTTTCTGGTGCTGGAATTAATGGGTCATTCTCGCCCGCACCAATAAATACTGATGTAGCATGTAAATCAGGAAGTGTGACATCGCGTAATGGCACCATTGCATGAAAGAGGATGGCAGCATGAAAAGCATCCTGATAATGGTATAATAAACTGGCCGCAATGTTTGCCCCGTTTGAATAGCCTATGGCTACAAGATTATGACGGTTAAACTCATATTTTTGAGCTGCATCATCTAAAAAACGATGTAATTCTTTTGTTCGATATTTTAAATCCTCTTCATCAAATACACCTTCAGCTAACCTTTTAAAAAATCGAGGCATTCCATTTTCTAGTACATTTCCCCTTACACCTAGAACAGATGCTTCAGGAGCTATCATTTCGGCGAGTGGTAATAAGTCGCGCTCATTCCCTCCTGTACCATGTAATAGTACGAGCGTAGGTGAAGCTTCATTACTACCTTTTATAAAAATATGTTCCATTCAGATTCCCTCCTACTCTTTTGTTTCAAGAGGCTTTAGCCTGGATTCAATTGCTTCACGTTGATTTTCAAAATAAGGAGGCAATGATAACTTTTCACCTAATGTCTCAAACGGTTCATCTCCTTCAAATCCTGGTCCATCTGTAGCTAGTTCAATCAAGATTCCATTCGCTTCTCTAAAATACAGTGACTTAAAATAGTAGCGCTCCACAAAACCAGAGTTAGGGACTCGTATATCTTTTAAGACATCAACCCATTTGAGCAGCTCTTCCTGATTCTCGACACGGAAAGCGACATGATGAACACTACCACGGCCCTGTCTCTCTACAGGTAAGTCATTTCGTTCTAATACATGAACCTCCGCACCTGTTCCTCCTTCCCCTGTTTCAAAAACTTGAACAGAATACCCATCGAGTGTATAACTATCTTTTTGTCTAAATCCTAATAGGTTAGTTAAAACATTAGCAGTCGCTTCTAGCCTTGCAACAGTGAACATTACAGGTCCTAAGCCGACAATAGCATGCTCCTTTGGGATTGGGCTTTTCTCCCAAGGCTTCCCACTTGCAACACCAACATTATTTTCATCAGATACTAAAATAAGACGTTGTCCCTCAAAATCTTTGAATGATAAAGTAGCTCGACCACTTTCATAAGAAATATCATTATGCTCTATTTCATGATCAACAAATCTATGCTTCCAATATTCTAATGAAGCGTCTTTTGGTACACGAAGAGAGGTAGCAGAAATACTATTTGTCCCTAGACGAGTTTGACCAGCATTTGGAAATTCAAAAAATGTCAAATCTGTACCTGGATTCCCTCTTTCGTCCGCATAAAATAAATGGTATACAGATGTGTCATCTTGGTTAACTGTTTTCTTCACAAGTCTTAGACCTAGTATCTTTGTATAAAAATCATAATTTTTTTTTGCATTACCAGTAATCGCAGAAACGTGATGCTGTCCTTTTAATGGTTTTAAATTCATCATCTAACTTCCCTTCTTTTTTCTTTAGTATGTTAATTATGACATAAAAAATATCTCAATTTCAAGATATTTTACTTAAAAGTATTTTACACCATTGGAATGTATTGCCCCTTCCTCTATTCCGAATTCTCGTATATAATATCCTGTTAGAGGAAGGAGGAGGAAACGTTGGCTGATGTAAAACAATTTATCTTTTTTGACTTTGAGATGCTGTGTTCTGACCAAGGTATGTCATATACTGAAATGGAAGCCATTCGGTTAGGCGCTGTAAAATTCAATCTGCAAACAGAAGAAATATCTTTTTTTGACAAATATATTAAACCCGAGAATACAAAACCTTTATCAAAGTTTTGTAAAAAGCTAACGGGAATAAGTGATGAAGATCTGTCGGAAGCAGAGATGTTTCCGGTTGTATTTGAGGAATTTTTAACATGGATTGGCGGTATAAAAAAATCAAGATTTTTTTCTTGGTCAGCAAGTGACTTAAATCGGTTAAAGATAGATGCAGTAAGACATGTTATTCCTCCTGTTACAATCGCCAAAATAGAAGCTCGCTATACAGATTTTCAAGCCATTTTTACAAAAAGAGTTTCGAAAACACATCAATCTGTAGAAAATGCACTTAAGCTCTACAACCTTTCATTCGTAGGAGATGCTCATAATCCTATGTATGATGCCTATAATACACTTCGGATCTATTTGAACTTCCTTAATAATCCATTACAATCAGACATGATTATGATTCATCAATTCATTCAAGAAGAAATCCCATATAGCGTCGAACAATTAAATAAATCGATTAGCAAAAGAATTCTTGATGATATTAGAGGGTTATCCTCACAATTACATGATATTTATCTTATGAAAGATGCATTAAAAATGGTGAAGAACGTTAAAAGACTAACAGATAAATATGAGAATATTATCATCAATCGTTCAGGTGTTTTTTCTGATCAGAATATTTTCTTATCCAAGCAAATTGTGGAGTTTTATCAAAATTTACTATTTTCCTATGAAGAACATTTTAATCACTGTTCAAATATTATGATTTTAGATGATCACTTAGTTCAGCCATTTCAACATGTTGTATATAGGAAGGAAGCTTAACCAAGAAGACCGATTTAGCATAATTAGTCGGCTTCTTTTTTAGATATTTGTAAGATTAGCTGTTCACATATTGGTTTTGACTGTAATCTACACGCAACAAAAGGCGGTTGTAATCTATTAGTAGATACAAGTGGAATACCTAACCATAAAAACTGATGATCGATTATAACAAAGGGAAACGATATTTCAATCGGGACCCAAATATCAGGCTGTATTTGATGAGGATACTTACCTGAAATGATGGTTAATTTTACGTTTTCTTGCCGGTTCAATAATACGTCGATCCATTCCATAGGAAGGATAGCATCTGTTAAAGAAACAATAATATTCTTTCGAGAACGTTTCATATCATTAAAAGCAAATTCTGTTTTTTTCGCATGAATCCACTTTAATCGTTGGTGTTGATTTTTAATCCATTTTCCGATATCAGTTCTAGTCACAACTAGATTATTTGACAGTTGATAATCCACTAGTTGGCGTATTGTTCTATTTCTACTTACCTTGTTTAGAAAAAAATCTGTATCACATATATGAATAAACTTTCCTTTTGTTCTAGTAATGGCTACATTTATAAGCCTTTCACTATCTTTCCCTGTTAAGAGCATACCAGGGCGCTGCTCAGGGTATCCATCAACCGTGTCAAAAATAACAACCTCTTTTTCACTTCCTTGAAACTTATGAACAGTGGCTGCAGTAATATCAGCTATTTGACGTTCGTTTGAATACAGCTCCTCTAACAGTAATTCCATTAATAACGCTTGAGCTCTATAGGGAGTAACATATCCAATAGACCTGATTCCACTAACAAATGACTCATGGATGAGTTGAAAGGATAATAACAAATGCCATAAATTAATTCTTGATTTTGTGGTAGTCTCAATCATGCAATGTTCACAAGAGAAACTTGAGTTCAGCAAGATTGAAGCATGATGTTGAAATGGATCTTTAGCTGTAATCCCTTCTCTCTTTTGTTTTACATGAGCATCATCCTCTACTAAATTATGGTATATGTATTGATTTGTAAAAGCAGATATTTCTGGATGCATTCTGCGTTGTTGCCTTAAAAGGAAAAGGTGAGGATGTAATGTTCCAGTATCGACCAGATCAGCAACACCTGATTTATGAAAAATATCTTGCCTTAACCATTCCTCCACTAAACTACCTCGGGATGATGCAATGGGAGGTAACTGTTTAAAATCGCCACATATAATAACACGCTTACCTAAGGAAGTAGCAAATGCCGCTTGTGGAACATAGGCCATACTTGCCTCATCAACGATTACAAGATCATACTCTCTTTCATAAATGGTGCTATCAGTTGCCGCTTTGGCTAACGTTGTTCCGATGATATAAGCTTCTTTTACATACTGTATTTCTTTTAAACGGATTTTTTCTACTATCCTTGTGATTTTCTCCTCAAGGTCAATTAGTCTCTTTGAATCTCGTTTACTAAATGAGCGAATTAAATCTTGCTTGACCCCATTTCTTTCTGAGAGCAAATCATCCTTTTCCTTTATCAAGGATGGATTATGGTTGGAAATTAACTGAATTGTAGTAAGCCCCTCATAATGATCTAGCCACTTGGTCGTATGAGAGCCATATCTGATAACCTCTCCTTCCTGAAAACGGTTCTTTCGTTTTAAAAATGTATATATTTCACTAATCAGAACATCGACTGCTTGGTTACTTTGTGATAGTAATAGAATTCGTTTTTGCTTACTGTAATGGTTTGCAGCAACTCTAGCTAGAGTATAAGTCTTTCCGGTACCAGGTGGTCCCCATACAAATGTAACGGGATTATAGGTAGATCGTAATAGTAGTTCGTGAACAGTATTTTTTATCCGCTCAACTGGATGTTTAGCTGGCATCTGTGGATTCATTAGTTTCTTAATACGTGCACGTTTCTTCCTACTATTCCGTATTTCTTCTAAGCGGTCACTAAGCTCCTCTAATAACTCCCATGGGTCATAGAGTAAAAAAGCTTCTTTTACTAAATCCCCAATTGATTGTTCTAAGACTACAACAATATTTCTTCCTTCTGAAGATAATATTCTTCCTTCATATTTTGCGCTACCCCATTCAAGTTTAATGATGGAACCGATTGGAATGGGAATTGTTATAAATGATTCAAAATAGTATGTATAACCTGTTTCAGTTGAAAATAATTGACCATGAATTAATCGATACTTTTTACTACCGTATTCTCTTAAAAATTGGATTTCCATCGCTATAGCTTTTTTCCAAACAGATATGTACGTATATGTCGATCTCAATTTAATCTTCCTTTACCCTATATTAAAAAGACATTGAAAACTAATCATAAAGGGGTGGTTAATTTGGGGGATTCTTAATTTCTTCCTTAAATAGATGTATACAACTAATGATAAAACCAGTAATAAAAATAGATAAAGTAATAATACTGATGCCAACAAAAATATAGAATAATACAGTTAATATAAAATTTATAATTAATAAGTAGTGATAAGTCTTTAATTGCATGTAACCTCCTATCTTAAAGGAAAGAAGGACCAAAATCAAGGTACTTCTCTCTTAGTGTTCCTTGAAGGGATATCACCAACCTTTTGACATAAAACCCACGCAGGAAACCAACCTATCTTCGATTCACAACATGTACCTTACTCTTTGTTTATTGCCAAACAAAGTGCAGAGTATTGCAAAGAAAAATCGCAATTTTACAGGAAGAGACGGGTATGCTAGCCTAATTAGGAACATCCAGCCCTTGGAATTGTCGAATTTGGGGCTGAGGTAGCATGCCCGTAGAGGCCCCGTGTCAAATTGCGAAACTATGTAGATGCAATAGTCTGTATTTTTTTACTAATACACTCTTAGCGTAGTTAGATCATCTTACTTACTTTTGTAATTTATTCTAAACCGTTTTCTATACTTAAAATGTAATTACCTAAAACTTTAGCAAGGGCATCAACTGTGTTTTTTATCTCTTCCATGTTATTATCTACACCACCAATCTCTATTAATATTGAATTTTGAGAAAGATCTTGATTATAATGTCCATTACCGTCATCAAGTCCCTTTTCAAATATCCCTCTACTAATTCCAGGATAATCTAGTTCTAACTTTGAATGAATTTCTTTTGCCAACGTAAAACTTTTCTCATAGTTTTTACTTGCCATCCCGACTACAAAGTAAACCCTTGCATAAGGTTTGTTATTTATTACAGCTGTTGTTGTCTTCTTCCTTGCTGAATCTCGGTGTATATCAATTAAATATTCAATATCTTTATTGTTACTGATTGTAGTTTGGACTATTGATCTAGAAACTTCATAAGCTTTAGCAGTTTTCCAACCTTTTTTATTTAATTCATGCCCAATGTTTGTTTTGTCTACAATCGAACCAATTCCTTGTTCCTCTAATTCCTGGGCCAACATTTCACCAACCAAAGTTATATTAGTTTTAGCGTCTACAGCTTTATTTCTATCAGGGTCATTCGTAAGGCCCAGTAATGGTAAGAAAGATTCGTAGCTATGTGAATGATAAATCAGGACCCTTTTATTTTCTAAATTATTCACTAAAGGTTTCTTTGGTTTATTAGATTTTTGGAACTCATTTAACTTTTCTAATTCTTTTTGTGCAATTTCTCTTTCAAGTAATAAATCTTCAACTGGTGGGGAGGACTCAAATGGTAGATTACTATTGTCAGTTCCGACGCCAGGAATTAAAATCTTGGTATTATAAAGAGAGAGTCCTGGAATTTCAGCACCAAAAAGTGATTTAGTTTCCCAAAAATTAATTTGTAAAACGGATTTAAGTAATATCCTTTCAAAAGACAAAATGCCTTCATCCTTAGAAAAATTTTGAGAAAAATATGCGTTTTGAACTCCCATAGAACTAACTAGTAATTCTAATGGAGCTGCCTTAACATTTTGATTGATTTGTTTACCTACAAATATGTCATTTTTTATTGATGAAATAATTGAAGCCAAAACAAAGAAAGTTACTATTATTGTAATAGTCAATACTATTAAGTAAATAAAGCTGTTACCTCTGTAACTAGTTTTTTTTGAATTATTCATTGACTTACAATCACCCCTTTTGTTTCTCTAATTTATATTATTAACTCTATTAATTTATACTAATCTTAATAAAAGATTTTCAGCGAGATTTGTTTTGCTTATAAGTTAGGGGTAGCACCGTCAAAACGCATATTTTATACGTTAAGGCTAAAGAACCTGTAATATTGATACTTCCGTTATAACAAGTAACCAACAAGGATGTTTGTCACTTTTTTAGTAGATTGTTTTTGGTTATGGAATTACTCTATATTTTCCATATTTCAAAAAGTTACAAGACTTCTTCTATAAGGGGTAGCACCGTCAAAACGCAAATTTTATACGTTTAGTAGGAATGGTGATATATAAAGTATTTAAGTTCCAATAACCAAAAAGGATTTTTGTTAAATCTTTTGAAAGCTTGATTTTGGCATAGGTTTTGGTTATGAAATCAGACTATATTTTCCATAATTCAAGCAATTATCAAGGATATTTTATAAACGTTCTTTTTTGGTAATCCCTTAGCGTATAAATTTTTGTCGTTTTTTATGTCTAAATTTGCTTAGCGTATATTTTCCGCGTTTTGTCGGCAGGACCCTATATGGATTTAGTTGGATTCCATACTATTTTCTTCTTTGTCTCTTGGAGTTCTCAAATAGCTTGCTATTAAATTTTAAAAAAGCGTAGGAACAAATTGTTCCTACGCTCTCAATAAGCTATGATGCTAGTATAGTTTCATGGACACAACCTAGTTAAGTTCTTTAAAATTTGACTAGAATGATAACGAAAGGTTGTGTCCATAAATGGGGAACAAAAATACAG
>NZ_JBHUEM010000021.1:0-92702 GCF_042680805.1 Bacillus salitolerans
GGAAGCGTGGCGACACGTGGAGCTGACAGATACTAATCGGTCGAGGACTTAACCGAAATAATACTTTCTTGAATACAAATCTGTTATCTAGTTTTGAAGGAACAAAACCTTCACTAGTATGGTGATGATGGCGAAGAGGTCACACCCGTTCCCATTCCGAACACGGAAGTTAAGCTCTTCAGCGCCGATGGTAGTTGGGGCATTGCCCCTGTGAGAGTAGGACATCGCCATGCTAGTCATTATCAATTTAGTAGTAAATAATATCTGCAAAAGCTACCGTTTTTCATTCCACCATAGCTCAGCGGTAGAGCATTCGGCTGTTAACCGAAGGGTCGTAGGTTCGAATCCTACTGGTGGAGCCATGCTTCCATAGCTCAGCAGGTAGAGCACTTCCATGGTAAGGAAGAGGTCACCGGTTCGAGCCCGGTTGGAAGCTCCAGAATATGGTAATGGCCCATTGGTCAAGCGGTTAAGACACCGCCCTTTCACGGCGGTAACACGGGTTCGAATCCCGTATGGGTCATCTTTTAGAGAGATGTAAAGGTCTATTTCTCTCAGACTTTTACCTCTCTCTTTCATTTCGGAGGATTAGCTCAGCTGGGAGAGCACCTGCCTTACAAGCAGGGGGTCGGCGGTTCGATCCCGTCATCCTCCACCAGCGAATTTTATGACTGGAAACTATCCGTCCTTGTTTTTTGAGGAATGTAAATAACATATAACTTAAATAGAAATATCATTTCTCTTACTATTAAAATGGAGGGGTAGCGAAGTGGCTAAACGCGGCGGACTGTAAATCCGCTCCCTCTGGGTTCGGCAGTTCGAATCTGTCCCCCTCCACCATTACATAATTAAAATAATTTAGGGTATCCTAAAAAATACTATTATTGGGCTATAGCCAAGCGGTAAGGCAACGGACTTTGACTCCGTCATGCGTTGGTTCGAATCCAGCTAGCCCAGCCAAGAGCCATTAGCTCAGTCGGTAGAGCATCTGACTTTTAATCAGAGGGTCGAAGGTTCGAGTCCTTCATGGCTCATCAAAAGCAAGGGATAAAATATCCCTTGCTTTTTTATATTTTATAACTTGCAGATTCGTTTTTTGTTAACACTACATTAAAACTTGTAGGTTTTAATGTAGTGTTAATAAAGTATAAGTTTCTGGTGTTTAGTTTATAGATGTTACTGCTACACTCAGCCAAGATGAAATGGCGACGATCTTTGCCATTTCATCCTACTCGAGGGAAAAAGAAAAATCACTTTTCCTTGGTAAAATAACCTATCATGAATAAAAGGGAAACCCCCTTTTTTCATGACAGAACATTTGCTCTGTCTTAGGCTAAACGGGCGCTTGCGCTTTTTTTCTTTAGGAGATCATTAAATCTATACTTTCTCATAGTTTTAATACAGTTTTATCTCCAAGATCGCCTTTGGGGGAACACTCTCTTTCACATTCATGATAGAATAACCGTTTGTCTCTATAGATAGGTGCTTGTTTCACTTATTTTTTACGAATATATATACATAAACATGTCGAGTTGAGTCATTTTTAGTTTTCTAGGTAAAATAGTAATAGGAAAATATTTTGGAGGAGGAAGATAATATGGAGAGGAAAAAGATATCGATAATCGGTGTTCCAATGGATTTAGGACAAGCACGACGTGGTGTAGATATGGGGCCTAGTGCAATTCGATATGCTGGAGTTGTGGAACGACTAGAGAATCTACAGTATGAAATAGATGATCTTGGCGATATCCAAATTGGTAGACCAGAAAAGGTGTCGGATATACCTGTTGATAATTTACGTAATTTGAAAGCTGTTGCAGAGGCGAGTGAGAAACTAGCAAGTACTGTTCATGAAACAATCGAATCAGAACGCTTTCCGCTTGTGTTAGGCGGAGATCATAGTATAGCAATTGGTACGTTAGCTGGAGTAGCAAAACATTATAAAAATCTAGGGGTCATTTGGTATGATGCTCATGGAGATTTAAATACAGCTGATACTTCACCATCTGGAAATATTCATGGTATGCCGCTTGCTGTTTCATTAGGTTTAGGTCATCCAACATTAACTAAAATTGGGGGATTTGATCCAAAGATTAAACCAGAGAATATTGTCATTATTGGCGCACGTTCACTAGATGATGGAGAGAAGGAGCTTATTCGTGAGAAGGGTATTAAAGTATACACAATGCACGAAATAGATCGTATGGGTATGACAGCTGTTATGGAGGAAACGATAAAGTATTTATCAGAACGTACAGATGGCGTTCATTTGTCATTGGATCTAGATGGATTAGACCCACATGATGCACCAGGTGTAGGAACTCCAGTTATTGGTGGCATAAGTTATAGAGAGAGCCATTTAGCCATGGAAATGTTAGAAGAATCTAAACTCATTACATCTGCTGAGTTTGTCGAAGTAAATCCAATATTGGATGATAAAAACAAAACTGCCTCTGTTGCTGTTGCATTGATGGGTTCATTATTTGGAGAAAAGCTTAAATAAGGTAAAAGAACAGTAAACGGGTTAATTTGCGTTTACTGTTCTTTTCTTTTTTGACTCTTCATATTCATTAAGCGCTCTATCTAACATTTTACTTGCTTTTATGACTTCTGGTGACAAGAAGGATGATCGGGAAGCTACATCATGTAACTGCTGTCGAAACTGTTCAATTGATTCTTTTTGCCTTTTTTCATTAACCATGATCTTTCCCCTCCTATTGTATTGAAGTTCCTTTTAAATCTATAACCAATTTTTAACTTTTTAAAACATTTTGCCCATTATTTGTTAAAATGGAAAGAGCGAAAAAATAATTACTATTTTTGTGAAACCTTTTGAGTGTGAGTTCGTATAGAAAAGATAGCCGCGAGAGAGCGGGGGGTAATATTTATGGAAACCATTGTTAAGCACAGGATTAAACAAGTAAAAAATGGAGATCAAGATGCATTTAGTGAAATTATAGAAATTTATAAGGACAAGGTATTTCAGATATGCTTTCGTATGCTTGGGAACGTTCATGAAGCGGAGGATATTGCGCAAGAGGCATTTATTCGAGCGTATATCAATATTGATAGCTATAATATTGATCGTAAGTTTTCCACTTGGCTTTATAGAATTGCAACTAATTTGTCAATCGATCGTATAAGAAAGAAAAAGCCTGATTTTTATTTAGATGCTGAGGTTGCAGGAACCGAAGGGTTAACAATGTACTCACAAGTAGCAGCGGATACAACTTTACCTGAAGAAGAGTTAGAGAGTCTGGAATTACAGGAATCTGTCCAAAAGGAAATCTTGAAATTACCTGACAAATATCGGGCTGTTATTGTTCTGAAGTACATTGAAGAATTATCGTTAAAGGAAATTAGTGATATTCTTGGCTTACCAATTAGCACAATTAAAACAAGAATCCATCGTGGAAGAGAAGCATTGCGGAATCAATTGAGAAATATTTAAGCGAGGTGTATAGAGAAATGAGCTGTAATTCAAAATATATAGAACTTATGCATGATTACCTTGATGAAGATATTTCAACAGAAGCTGAAAAGGAACTTCGGGATCATCTATATATATGTTCAGAGTGTCAACAACACTTCCATGAACTAAAAAAAGCAATTGCTTTAGTACAAAGTACGTCCCATATACAAGCACCGCCTGACTTTACGGCAAAGGTAATGGCTCGATTACCAGAGGAAAAGAAAGTAGTTAGAGTGAAAAGATGGATGAGATTTCATCCCCTTGTTACTGCAGCCGCAGTCTTCATGGTTTTAATGATGGGAAGTGTTTTCTCAATTTGGTCTGAAGATCAGAAATTAGCAGTATCAAAACAAGCGAATATAAGAATTGAAGATAATACAGTTATTGTCCCAGAAGGTAAGGTAATTGAAGGAGATTTAGTTGTTCGAAATGGAGATATCAAAATAGAGGGTGAAGTAAGAGGAAATGTAACGGTCATTAATGGTAACCAATATTTAGCATCAGCTGGAAATGTAACAGGAGAAATAAAAGAGATTGATCAAATGTTTGAATGGATATGGTTCCATATGAAAGAGGCCGTGAAAGATACAATATCATTTATAAGTGGATCACCAGAAGAAAAGCCATCTACTTGATGGTTTTTTCATTTTAAGCTTAAAACTTTTCATGTATATAAAGGAACTCATTGCTAATTACTACGCAAAAATGAGAAGAGCAATGCACCACTGGCATCCAAGGACTTGGCGCTAGACAAGTTATTCTAATGCTTGTGCATTTTTCCTTTGTTTGGGAAAGATATGATATAATAATAAAGTTATATCATATTTTATACTTAATTGTTTTCATTCAGACTATAAAAATTATACGAAGGAAGTGTAAGAATGACGTTTGGAGAATTTCCAATCCTACATTACCTTGGTAACATCATTGATATTCTCCTAGTCTGGTACGTAATATATAAGCTTATTATGGTGATTCGAGGAACAAAGGCCGTTCAAATTCTAACGGGAATTATTGTAATCGTCATTGTTCGAATCTTGAGTAGCTTTCTCGGATTGAATACCCTTCAATGGCTTATGGACCAAGCATTAACATGGGGGTTTCTAGCAATAATTATTATCTTCCAACCAGAATTACGTAGAGCATTAGAGCAGCTTGGAAGAGGTAGGTTATTCGCAAGAACAAGTGGACAAGAGGAAGAAGAACAATCGAATCGAGTAGAAGCCATAGTGAAATCTACTAGCTATATGGCAAAGCGCCGAATTGGGGCTCTTATTTCGATTGAAAGAGAAACAGGTATGGGTGATTACATAGAAACTGGCATACCGTTGCAAGCAAAAGTAACTTCCGAGTTGTTGATTAACATTTTTATACCCAATACCCCTTTACACGATGGTGCTGTCATTATTCAAAAAAACCAGGTATCTGCTGCAGCTTGTTATCTGCCTTTATCAGAAAGTCCATTTATATCCAAAGAGTTAGGAACAAGACACCGGGCAGCATTAGGAATTAGTGAGGTTACTGATAGTATCACAATTGTTGTATCAGAAGAAACAGGAAGCATTTCTTTAACAAGAAATGGAGAGCTTCATAGAGATCTAACCCAAGATTCATTAAAAGAAATGCTATCAAAGGAATTAGTGTCTCAAGCAAAAACTGCTTCCTCATCTCTATGGACTTGGAGGGGGAAGAACAATGGATAAGTTTACGAATAATCGGTGGGTTATGAAGATTATTGCACTTTTATTTGCGTTAATCTTATACACATCAGTGAATATCGAAACGCAAACAAAGCAAACTGAACCAATAAGCTTCCCGGTTGTAACCAATGAGACGGAGACACTCACAGAAGTACCACTCCAAGCTTATTATAATATGGATCAATATGTCATTTCAGGGGTTCCAGAATTTGTAACGGTTACATTAGATGGACCACGTAGCGCAGTTCAGCCGGTAAAGCTTCAACGATCTATCGAAACCTTTATTGATATAGAAGCATTGGACACTGGGGCACATAATGTTAAGGTCCAATACAAAGGTGTAAATGACAATGTAGAGGTACAGATTGATCCTGCCTTTGTGACCGTCCATATTCATGAAAAGGTTGAAGCAGAATTCTCAGTTGAAGTTGATTATATAAATGAACTGAAAGACGGGTACACATTAGACAAACCAATTATTAATCCGAAACATGTAAAGGTAGTTGGTGCGAGAGAACAAGTTGAACGAATTGCTTTAGTTAAGGCAATCGTTGACTTGAAGGATGAGACGGAAACAATCAAGCAAGAAGCACAAGTTGCTGTTTATGATAGTGATGGAAATCGTCTTAACGTCCAAATTGAACCAGCCACTGTCAATGTTACAATCCCTATAATAAGTCCAAACAAGCTCGTTTCTTTTAAGTTAATACCAAAAGGGACTCCTGAGGATGGATATAGTATTGTAGGATTAGAGCCTGCACAAAAGGAAATCACTATATTCGGTCCTAAAGAAGTATTAGATAAAATAGATACACTCGGTGAAATAGAAGTCGATATTAATGAAATTAGTGAAGACACTGTTAAAACAATTAATATTCCAATTCCACCGGGAATAAAGGATCTATCACCTAAAACAATTGATGTACAAATAAAGATTGAGAAAAATGAATTAAGAACTTTAACGAATGTTCCCATAAATGTTATTGGTCTACCGAATTCTTTAAGTGCAACATTTATTAGACCTGATGAAGGCGTAGTGGATATCGAGCTAATTGGTCCACTTTCGATTTTGAAAGACATTGATGAAACTGACTTAGACATATATATAGATGTTACGAATTTAGGTAGTGGAGAACACGAGGTAGAAATTCTCGTAAATGGACCAGACAGTATCAAATGGAATCTTTCTAGCAAGAGTGCCATTGTCGAATTGAATTAACTAAGAAGAAAGTCTAAGAAGGAGCGATTTAATCAATATGAGTAAATACTTTGGTACAGATGGAGTTCGTGGAGTAGCGAATAGCGAACTAACTCCTGAATTAGCTTTTAAAGTAGGTCGTTTTGGAGGTTATGTTTTAACAAAGGATAAACAGCGTCCAAAAGTATTAATCGGCCGTGACACTCGTATTTCTGGTCACATGTTAGAAGGTGCTTTAGTTGCTGGATTACTTTCAATTGGAGCTGAGGTTATGCGCTTAGGAGTGATTTCAACTCCAGGTGTCGCTTTTCTAACAAAAGCATTGGGAGCACAAGCGGGTGTTATGATATCTGCTTCTCATAATCCGGTCCAAGATAATGGAATAAAGTTTTTTGGATCAGACGGATTTAAACTTTCAGACGAACAGGAAAGAGAGATAGAAGAGCTTCTAGAACAAGAAGTGGATTCATTACCAAGACCGACAGGGAAAGACTTGGGACAAGTAAATGATTATTTCGAGGGTGGTCAAAAATATTTACAGTTTTTAAAACAAACGGTGGATGATGATTTCTCAGGTATACACGTTGCCTTAGATTGTGCACATGGTGCTACTTCTTCATTGGCTGTTCATTTATTTGCTGACCTTGATGCGGATCTAACAACAATGGGGAATGCCCCTAATGGATTAAATATTAATGAAGGTGTTGGTTCCACTCATCCAGAGAGTTTAGCTAACGTTGTGCTCGAAAAGGGAGCTGATGTTGGTTTAGCATTTGATGGAGATGGAGATCGTCTAATTGCCATTGATGAAAAAGGTCAAATCGTTGATGGAGACCAAATCATGTTTATTTGTGCAAAGTATATGAAAAATCAGGGGCAATTAAAGCATCAAACCGTTGTTTCAACTGTGATGAGTAACCTTGGCTTTTATAAAGGTCTTGAAGAGAGTGAAATCAAAAGTGTTCAAACAGCTGTCGGGGATCGCTATGTCGTTGAAGAAATGAAGAAAAATGGCTACAACCTTGGTGGTGAGCAATCAGGTCACATTGTATTTCTTGATTACAATACAACAGGTGATGGAATGTTAACAGCCATTCAACTTGTAAATATAATGAAGATGACGAAAAAGCCATTATCACAGCTAGCTAGTGAAATGAGAAAGTTTCCCCAGTTGTTAGTGAATGTAAAAGTAAATGATAAGTATAAAGTGATGGAAAATGAGAAAATTGTTTCTACGATCCAAGCGGTAGAAGCGGAAATGAATGGAAATGGTCGTATTCTTGTTAGACCATCAGGTACTGAACCACTTGTGAGGGTAATGGCTGAAGCACCTACGGAAGAGAAATGTCGTGAAGTTGTTGAAAAAATTGCTAACGTTGTCACAAATGAAATGGGAATTGAATAAATAAGAAATATATAAGATATGCATAGGTGACAAAATTCCCACTTATGCATATTTTATATGGTTTGTAAAAAATGGTTTTTGATTGACGAGAGAACAGATTCTGTGTATGATTATTTTTGTTCTTGATTATTTTGAAATAGAAAGGTGGATCGTAAGGTAAAACTTTATATAAAGCGCCTGAACTAAACGTGTGCGATAGCGTTTAGTTGACGAGGAGGAGGTTTATCGAAATATTCGGCGGATACCTCCCGGCTGAACGTCACAGCCGTAAGTCTTTACGAAACCAGAAAGGTGACTTTCTGAACAAGCGTATAAGACCTGAACGAAACCGTGAAGGCTAAATGGAGCAAGAAGATCGAGGAAGTGAATTCAAAGGAACTTCTGTTAAAAACGAGCACGTCCTGTGCCCAACACAGAAGTCAGTACATCCTGTACAAGTAAGATCGGAGCGTATAAACATACGTGAGGGTCTGCACGAATGAAACTGACGAAGAGGTTTGCTGTTCCATTTAGTCCGAACCCAAACTAACGATGAGAAAGGGGCATGGAGGCCCCGCTTCCATGCCCCTCTAGGGAGGAAGTACACTATGTGCGGAATTGTAGGATATATCGGTGAACAAGATTCAAAAGAGATTTTATTACGAGGCTTAGAAAAGCTTGAGTATCGTGGGTATGACTCAGCTGGAATTGCCGTTTTAAATCATAATGGTGTACATGTATTTAAGGAAAAAGGAAGAATTGCCGTATTACGTGAAATTGTCGATGCATCTGTTAGTGCACCTATTGGAATTGGTCATACTCGCTGGGCTACACATGGTGTTCCAAGTAAAGTGAATGCTCATCCACATCAAAGTAGCACAAAGCGTTTTACGCTTGTTCATAACGGTGTAATTGAAAACTACAACCACTTAAAGCGTGATTATCTGCAAAGTGTCCACTTCGAAAGTGAGACAGACACAGAAGTAATCGTACAATTAATTGAGCAATTTGTTGATAAGGGTCTTGAAGTAGAAAGTGCATTCAGAGAAACATTAAAGCTTTTAAAAGGATCATATGCTCTTGGATTATTAGATAACCAAGATCAAGATACCATTTATGTTGCTAAAAATAAAAGTCCACTTCTTATTGGCCTAGGAAAAGGATTTAATGTTGTGGCAAGTGATGCAATGGCCATGCTTCAAGTAACAGATCAATATGTAGAATTAATGGATAAAGAAACGGTCATCGTAAAAAAAGACAGCGTTACAATTAAAAACCTAGAGGGAACTGTGATTGAGCGTGCTCCTTATACAGCAGAGCTAGATGCTAGCGATATTGAAAAAGGAACGTATCCTCATTACATGCTGAAAGAAATCGATGAACAGCCAGCCGTTGTTCGTAAAATTATAGGAAATTACCGTAATGAAAATGGAGAGTTAACCGTTGATTCAGATATTCGTCAAGCGATGATTGGTGCAGATCGTATATACATTATTGCAGCGGGAACAAGTTATCATGCTGGATTAGTAGGAAAGCAATATATTGAGAAGTTGGCAAATGTTCCGGTAGAGGTTCATATTTCAAGTGAATTCTCATATAACATGCCACTATTATCTGAAAAACCATTATTCATCTTTATCTCTCAAAGTGGCGAAACAGCAGATAGCCGTGCTGTATTAGTTCAAATTAAAGAAATGGGTTACAAGGCATTAACAATTACAAATGTTCAAGGATCTACGCTTTCTCGTGAAGCAGACTATACGTTATTGTTACATGCAGGTCCTGAGATTGCAGTAGCTTCAACAAAGGCCTATACAGCTCAAATCGCTGTATTAGCTATTTTGGCGAGAGACACAGCAAGAGCAAAAGGAATCGACATCGATTTTGACTTAAGCCAAGAGCTAGGCATTGTTGCTAGCGCAATGGAGACGTTAGTCGACGCGAAAGAAGAAATGGAACAAATCGCACGTGATTATTTATCAACAACACGTAACTGCTTCTTTATTGGACGCGGAATTGACTATTATGTAGGAATGGAAGGTGCTCTAAAACTTAAGGAGATCTCTTACATTCAAGCTGAAGGATTTGCAGGTGGAGAATTAAAGCACGGTACAATTGCGTTAATTGAAGATGGAACACCAATTATTGCTTTAGCTACCCAAGAGAACGTCAACCTAGGAATCCGTGGAAATGTTAAAGAGGTTGTAGCTCGTGGAGCAAACCCTTGTATCATTTCAATGAAAGGCTTAAACGAAGAAGATGATCGTTATGTCATTCCAACCGTACACGAACTATTTACACCACTAGTTTCCGTTATTCCTGTTCAGTTAATCTCTTATTATGCAGCACTGCACAGAGAGTGTGACGTTGATAAGCCGCGTAACTTGGCGAAAAGTGTGACAGTGGAGTAATAGTATTGTTGGTTAGAATTAATATTGTTGATTTGAAATAAAGTCGCGATGTTTATAAAAAAGATGCGATGTTTAAAATAAAGTCGCGACGTTTTGCCCCTTTGGATATGATTATCTAAAGGGGTGTTTTTGTGTCGAAAAGAAAAAGAACATCTAAAATTGATAAGTGGATTAAAGAAGGTCGGGGAACGGGCAGTGGGGCAGATTATCAGCCTTGGCTTAAAATTCAAGATGTTTCCTCATTAGGTCGGTCAACAAGATTAAAAGGTATAAAAACCGGCAGACAACATGATTTTTTATCGGATTTGGAACGGAACTGCTTTTATTTAACTGAATTTTCTGATGTTATCGTATTTAAATAAGGATGGGTGAAAAACAGTCAACAATCTATTTGGTTTTATAATAGGAATTAAAAATAATATTCAAGGTCCCAAAACTAAAGTACCTAAAACCCAATAGATGGGCGTGATTAAAAATAAAGCAAAGTGAGAACATAGCAAAAACAATCTCATATTTTTATTATTCGTCTTTGCTACATATGCAAATACAAAACCGATTGGGGGACCTACCATTATTGCCAGGAAGCCAATTCCATTCATTTTAGAATCAATTTTAAAATAAGTGAAGTCTAACACAAAAAGGATGGATATGACTACAAATAATATAAACGAACTGATTAATAAGAGTTTTTTGAAATTATTCACATTACCCCTCCTTAAAAATATTATTTTATTAGTTCTCTTTTTAATCAAGAACTATATGGAGTGTAGTTCTCTCAATATAGAACAGAGTAATGGAAAAGTAAAGTGCTCATATGGATATTTGCCCCCTGAAGAGTATTGAGTAAGACTTTATAATAATTCATTCTTTTTTAGTTTAATATTACTCCATATTGTTGTTACCCTTTATTGTTAGTATTTAGATAGTAAGAGAATAGATGCTAGTTAATTTGGAGCAGTCCCTTATTGAGTTAACGGGTTAAAATAATTGCTATGATAGAATACAAAGTGTTGACCTCTCACTAAACGACTATATTTTACAGGTGAAAATGGGAAAATTCTCACAGTTATTATTCATTCACTCAATGATAGAGAATTTGAAAAACAAGGAGTAGTAAAGATAAACGGATATAAAGGTTTCTATACTGAAAATAAAGTGACAGGTCCATCTGTACATTGGACTGATGACGACTATTATTACATTTAAATATCAAACGATTGGATTAGAAACAAAAGTTAACAAATAAACAATGATTGCGATAGCAGAATTATTTAATAGAGTTTGTGTGGTGGGAGAAGGCTAAGAACCTCTTATTCCATTATAGGGGGCGAATCTTCAACAAGAAGATTCGCGTTTTTAGTTATACAATAAAAAAATACAACCTACTTTCTATATTTACTATATAATAGGAATAATTTAACAAAATAGAGGTTTATTCATGGGGGATTTAAATAACAAATTAAAAGTTCTAGAAACAAAACGGTTAAGGCTACGAAGAATTACTAGTGATGATCTTAACGATATGTTTGAATATGGTTCAAATGAAGATGTATCCGAATTTGTATCATGGAACACTCATCAATCCATTTCTGATACAAAAAACTTTTTAGATTTTGTATTAAAGCAATACGAAGAAGAAAAAAACTTATTTTGGGGTATAGAATATAAGAATGAAAAGAAATTGATAGGAACTATTGATTTCGTATCTTTGAGTACAAAACATAAAATCGGTGAAATTGGTTATGTACTATCAAAAGAATATTGGGGTAAAGGAATAATGACCGAAGCAGCAGGTGAAGTAATAAATTACGGATTTAATGAGCTAGAATTAGTACGAATCCAAGCAAGGTGCTTTACTGAAAATATAGGCTCGGAAAAAGTTATGATTAAGACTGGAATGACTTACGAGGGTACCATAAGAAAGGGTATGTACATTAAAGGTAGGCATCAAGATTTGAAAATGTACTCTATTCTTAAAGATGAGTTTTAACCCTTGTTGAAGTAAAGGGTGCTTTTGCACAACAGCTTCTATTACGAACGGGGGCTTAACAAAAACGGTAATGTTTTTTTTTCAGTTCTGTGAAAAAGAATTGTTAAAATGTAATCAATCAATAATAGAACTGGAGTGATTTATTGTGAAACGACCAATTGGTGTTCAAATAGAGGGTTGTATATATACAAATAATGGTGACGATTTAAAGCATGACGAGTTTTGGGATGAGTTTATAAAGTTTGTTGAAAGTAAAGGGTGGAACTTCGGTGGAGGTAGTTCTCAAATAGATGAGGAAGGCAAAAAAATAGATGATATTAAATAGCTCCCTTCTTCAAGTAAAGGATGGCACTTCTTTAATATGAGGAATGATTGATCGTTTGCTGGTTAATTATTATCAGAAATAGAAGTTGGTGAATCTGGTCCTTAGATTACACCTCATGTAATGTCCCAGAATACAAAAAGAGTAAATTTGCTCTCTTCACTTTTTTTGATAAATAATTATTTAAATTCTAATGAGAAAATGGGTATTCCATCTATGTCAATCAAATTTATTCGATAGGACTCCATATCCTTTTCTTTCACCAACAATTCAATATCTTCCATTATCTCTTCAACTAACATCGAATTTTCTTTAAAGTGTTCATACCCTACAGTTGAATTTACAACAATTTGTCTATTTCTAATATCACTTTCAACATCACCAACAACATCATATTTTGCTAAGACTTCCATTAATCCCAATGTAATATCAACTAATTCATCATGAATATATTTTATATCAGCATGCGAAACTTCACTATATACATTTACTTCCTGAGAAGAAATACTAGTTTCAGTAATATCCTCTGCCTGGTATAACATAAAAAAGACACCAATTCCCATAACTAAAATTACTAATCCTTCTATGATTACCTTTGTATTCATTCTAAACACCCCCATTAAATGTGTATGTACAAGTATATCTTGATCATTCGTAAAATTTTGGAAATTAATTTATAGAGTTGTTTCTTATTGAACAAACGGGGGCGAGAATTCAATAACAGTGGTGCTGATCCATGAATGATTAGCACCACTGTTTGTTGAAGGAGCAATTTCTGTAAAAGCAGAGGTGCTTTTTTATTATGGGATAATAAAAGCTGAAGAATTACCATTTCTATACTGGGAAATGTTAATAGTAATGAAAATTAAGAGGTGCATAGAATGAATAAATCACCAAAACTCTTTACTCACTTTTCAATATTAATTCTCTGTATGTTAGCCTTTCCATTAAATACGATAGTAAGAGCAAATGAAGGTACATCTGATAATAAAGATCTATGTGAAAAGTATATTGAAGAAGAATGGGAAGCAGTTAATGAGAAGGTCTTAAAAGATATAGTAAAGAGCTTTGAATTAGATTTAACAGGATATAAAGAAATTGAAAGAAGTGACCTAAATATGAATATAGGTGATAATATTAAAGATCACTACGACAAAATCACTCTAGAACACTTGTTTGTTGGTGTTTCAAATGGGGATATGAGATTATTTTTGAAAAATGGTTTGAGTGGAAATGAAGGTTATTTTCTGTACAAAAGACCTGATGGAATTAATGTATTAAAGAACTTATCAAAAATTGGTGATGTATGGGTTGTAATGAATGTAAGTGAAAAGAAAGGAAACGAATACAATTATAACCTACATTTTGAATATATCTGTGATTAAGCAGATGTTCAACTAAAGGGTGCGAGAATGCAATAGAAGTGGTACTGATCCATGAAGGATTAGTACCACTTTTTGTTGAAGTATAGGAGCAGGATTGTTTAAGAAGGAACTTTTAAAAAGGAGTTAAGCAATGGAAAAGTGGGATTTATATGATAAGCATCGTAATAAAATAGAAAAACAAATAACCCGTGGAGATAAAATGACATCAGACGAGTTTCATTTAGTAGTACACGTATGTATATTTAATTCAAAAGGAGAAATGCTCATACAACAACGTCAGCCTTTTAAGCAAGGATGGTCGAACCTTTGGGATATAACTTGTGGTGGTAGTGCGGTTGCAGGCGATACAAGTCAGCAGGCGGCTTCAAGAGAGTTATTCGAGGAGTTGGGGATTCAGTATAACTTTGAAAAGATACGTCCACAACTTACTATCAACTTTGAACGTGGCTTTGATGATTACTATTTAATTAAATATGACTTCGATTTGAATGATTTGACATTGCAGACTGAAGAGGTACAAGCAGTCAAATGGGCTTCTAAAGAGGAAATCTTAAAGCTAATTGAACTTAAAAAATTCATACCCTATTATGAGAGTATAATTGCGTTTCTTTTTGAGGCTAGACATCATTATGGATCTATTCGTCTTTAAGTGAAACGTACAATGATAACGTATTTAAGGTATTAGTTTTTAAGGCAAATAGATTGTGAGGTATTTTCTTAAAGTAATGGGGGCAAGGGGATCAGCAGCAGGTTTTTTAGCAGGAGAAGGTATTATCTATGTGGAAGTATATGGGGGTTATGTTAATAGAAAGGGGATAGTTATATGCAAAGACTTTTAACCCTTTTGGTCATCTCTTTTCAAATTTTATTGATTACTGGTTGTAATTTACCAGAAGACATTCCGAAGACAATTGAAGAAGCCATAGGTGAGTTACCTGTTTCTTATGATGAGATTCTCCATAAGGTAGTATATAAGGATGTAACCATTGTATTCATAAATTTTATTCCTGACTCCAATGTTGTGGGATTAAATAGTGAAATGAAATTGTCTGTTGTGTTTTTAAAAGGTAATAACAATACAGGTTGGGAAGTTATCCATCAAGAACACGCACTAGATGGAGGACAACAAACAATAGGAGATAGTAGACTACCTTTCGATGAGGGACCTCCAAAAGATGGTGCTATTACAGAGTATATTGTATTTGGAACAATTCATAACCCTGAAATCTCCGACATTAAAATAAGGACTCGACTTGGTTCATTTGAAGATGGTTCTTTCTCGGACGCAATCATAATTAGAACGGATTGGAAACCAATTTATTTTCTTGTTAGAAGTCCATCAACGAGAACTGAAGTTATAGGGTTTGACAGTTCTGGAAAAGAGATAGCACACCTTGGATAGGACTTATTATGATATGAAAACCAGGGTATTGTTATACTACCATGAAAATAAACGTCTCCAAGTATAAAAAATTCACAACACCAAAGAAGCCCCATCTCCATTCGTTTTACAAACGGAGTGAGCTATAATTAATAGCAATTGGATTGACTAGTTGACTGGATTAAAACCAGTATAGACAGATCTATATATTTTCATTCTCTGTGGTGAAGTTCTGGTATTTTGCACTTCATGGATGGCTAATGGGGGCAATACTTTAATAAGCGATTTTTGGTCAGCTGCGGCTGATCATTTTTTATAGGATTGTTTGGTGTAGGAAGTATGTGTTGTTTATTGAGTATTAGACTACATACTGCCCAACAAGCAATTTCAAACTAGTGTGGATTAATCTTTTACTCAACTAAGGGATGTATTATGGAATAGGAAAATCGATCAGCTGCAGCTCGTCTTTTCTTTTATGCAATTAAGATGATAATTGCTTTAATAAGTTTTGGTGATACTATAGATAAAAAAGATTACATAGAAGGTATATAAAGTTTATTATAGTCACTTGGTAAAGAGAATTGAATTTAAATTTAATCATGCAGAAAGAGGCACAACAAAAAGCAATTGGTATTTGGGAAATTGAAAATTATGTACAAGAAGACGGTTTTCACCCTGAATTAATGAATCCTAGTTCAAAAGAGAACGAATCTAAAGACTGTTTAATAAAAGGAAATATTGGCTCCGAGAAAATTTATCATACCTCAGACTCACCTTGGTATGAACAAACAAAACCAGAAGTTATGTTATGTTCTGAAGATGAAGCTGTTAATGCTGGATTTCGTCCTCCAAAGCGATAATAGTATCCAAACTATATGACTATTTAGGATATCAAGTATAGTTTTCAATGGGCCGGTACGTTCAAAAATATTCAAATCCAACCAGACACTGTTTAAAAGTAAGACAACCTGAAATCTATTTGTAATAGAAATCAGGTTGTCTTAATTAATAGTGTTAAATTTAGAAATATTATTTAATTATTTCTATTTTTTGTGCGGTTACTAGAGGTGGGAGTGAATCACCTTGAATATTACTATTTAACCAAATTATCACTTTTTGGCCAACTTCCATTTTGTTTAAATCCGAGGAATTAATACTAACCAAATAAATTGAATTTTTATTTACTTCTTCTGGTGTAAGATTTTCTACTGACTTATTTATCATCTGTTTAGCAATTAATATTTTTGAATTAGGTTCTGAATATATCTGTTGAATATAACCTTCAATTTTTCGAGTATCTTCTTTAAGATTAGTGATATACCAAATAAAAACTATAGTACACAATATAAATGGTATTAGGATTAACGAAGAGATTAAAATCTTATTAAGTTTCATATAATTTCTCCCTATTGTGCTATTGTATAAACAAAGTCACTAGTGTAAAGTGTAAAAGGATTTCCTGGTGAACTCCAATGTGCTAGAACATCTTCAATTCTAGTAAAATACCCATAATAACCATTAATAGGTGAATCTTCAATGGTGCCAGCTGAATGAACTCCGTAAACTGTATTATCATCGGGATCATAAACAATTGCCCCACTGTCTCCAGGAGACGAATAATCAATATTGACATTTTCAGTTTGTACCTCAGAACCTCTTACTGTTTTTCCTTCGATTATCCAGGTTGTGTCATGTCTATAAATATAGCCGCAAGTTACATTTGTTTTAATCCCAGATTTACAAACTCTCTCATTTTGCCAAGCATATCCCGACCCAGTAATTCTTTGGTCATAGTCATATTTTCCATCTGCATATTCAAAAAAATAATTAGAAACTCTTCTTTCTATTGTACTATCATTTGTCACTTGAATAATTCCAACATCTAATCCTGCCCAAATAGCCTTATTATAATCTATTCCTACTGCTGCATTATCTTGATATACAAATCCATTATCTGCATCTACACAATGACCTGCAGTTATTAGGAAATATCTAGTATCTTTTTGGGCCATAGCTGTTGTGGAACATCTAGGCCCATTCGGAACTCCTCTGACTGTTATACCGCCACCTAATTTTGTCCAGTTCCGATCTCTGGTAACAGGTGTTGAGGAAGCTTGAGCTTCAATGTTTTGAGCTTCAATATTTTTATTGCTTATGTTTATTATTAATAAATCACCAAAGATAGACACCAAAGCCTTTTTTTGGTTCTCATCTATGTGATTCAGTTCAAGTTCAATTTTTTCTTTTTCAGTATCAACAGAGATAATTATTGTTTGAGTTTTAGAATCTATGTTAAGTTCAGTTAATTTATCTAACAATTTAATTTGCTGATCCCTTAAATCCTTAATACTATATTTTATTTTTTTATATTTTATTTTTTCAGTTAATCCCTTTAAAGCTAATTTATTCTTAAAATCTAAGATTTTACTGTTCTCTTTTGTAAAACCTATTATGATATCTCCATTTTTTTTATCAGTGTAAACTAAACCAATTTCATTAAATTCTTGAAAAGAACTAAAGGTTTCTAACATAATATTTTCAATTTTTCGTTTTGCTTTTGGCTCTTTTTGTTTGTTTACTTTGTCTACAGACTCGCTTTTATTATAATCTTCTATTTCATTACTTTGACTAAAAGCATGTCCAATTATACTAAAAGAAAGTAAGGTGATTAGTAAAAATGATGCCCATTTCCAATGTATTATAACAAGTGGTTGGATATTTTTAATAACAATTTATCATTTACATTAAATTACCAAATGCCTCTTGTTGATCAAATTTGGTTATAAATGATAATTAAAAAAGGACATACCAATCTATAAAATCATCTATAGAATATTCAATAATTGCTCGGTGATTTTTATCATTCAGGTAAATGAATTTCATAAATTACAGCCTTAGAGCCCCAAGGCTTTTGAGACGCAAAAAAAGGAGTACCTCCCCAAATAGTCGAATTAGTAAGTTACCACACAAAACTAAAAAGACTGGAGATGACTCCCTATGACTATTATACAACAAGGAAGCCTATTTGACCTACAAGATTTATATGACTTAGAACCTACCCAACGATTTGAAGCTATTTTTTCACCCATTGATATTGATCAAATCTTCGCTGTGGTAACGAAGAAATCACGTTTAGGCCGGCCTGTTAAGCTTAATTATGCAGCCATGATTTATTCTTTAATTGCTAGAATAACTGAACGTATAATGTTTATTAAGGATTTAGTACATCTCTTAAAACATGATATGATCTTTCGTCTGGACTGTAGCTTCTTAGTATCTGATACTGTTCCGTCTGAGTCTACTTATTCAAGAATGATTACAATTATAAGTGAATCAAATGTTCTTGAAGGTGTTCAAGAGACACTTCTACTTCAAGCGATCTCAGAGGAATTTATCGACGATGATACAGTCGCCATTGATGCTTGCCATTTTGAGGCACGTGATCAGGCACCACCTAAGGAGGAGAAACCTGAGGTAGAGCCTAAAAAGACGCAAATCAAAAGCTGAGCGAGAACAATGGGTACAGGAACAAGCTGAGCGTGAGGCTAATCTTCCTTTATTTAATGGCTCTGTTAAAGTTTAATGTTGATATTATATAGAAAAAGATAACCTCCATAAAATTGGAAGTTATCTTTTAAAATATTGTCTTGTTAAACTAAACTAAACTAACATACCAAAGTCATTTGCTGCGTAGTACAAATATACTGAGCATTTGAACGGATTGTTTGAGCTATTTGTGAAACAATGTACGTAAAGTAAAGGGGAGCTTTTCTGCAATAACTGCAGGGTCTGGTTCTGTTGAAAAAATAGTGCAGATTTCTTTATTAAGGCTAATAGATGAAATAGGATTATTTTTAGTAATACTTTTAAAAAATTCTCATAATGATGGGAAGTGAGTATTCTGTCAAACCATATTAGAGTTCGAGCAGGAGCAATAATTATAAAAGGTGATTTGATTCTATTAACAGAATATAATGACCCAGTTAGAGGGATTGTTTATGATTTACCTGCTGGTGGGGTGGAACCAAAAATCAATTATAGAAGCAGTAAAGAGGGAAGCTATGGAAGAGGCATCTATTAACGTAGAAGTAGGTCCATTAGCTTTTGCTTATGAATATGTGCCACACCTTAATAACAATAAATATGGTAAAACTCATACATTAGTAATGATGTTTGATTGCGATATCAAAAAAGGTTCCTTTCCTAAACTACCTGAAAATCCTGACCCTAATCAGACAGGTGTTAAATGGATACCAATAGCAGAATTAGAGAAAATAGAACTTTATGCAAATATACAAAACCAAATTAAGAACTATACTTTGGAAAAACGAAATATCGATTTAATTGAAGAACACAAAATTCAATACTCCGCGAATTTATAAGTAATACATTAATACATATCTAGAATTACTAATTTTAACTATATTAATTGTGGAATTACTTATTAAACTACCATGAAAATTAAAATTCTTTGATTATGAAAAAATTGCAATACTAAAGAAGACGCAGCTCATTCTTTTTTTAAAAAATTGGAGCGTCTGATTGTAGGTTATTAGATAACCAACTTGGACTGGATCAAGATACTTTTGTTTCTGAAAGTGAAACGGTATAGCCTAAGCTTTCTAGTCTTCTAAGAGAATGTCTTACGATGTATTGTTCTCTTTGTTTATCAAAGTAATCTTCGCCTAAATCTACATACATTTCTTTCCGTGTTAATAGACCTTTTGGTGTAAGAATACATGCAGTGATAGAATCTTTATGAACATCCATACCGCAAGCTCGTTCAATAATGACTTCCATGTTCATCTACCTTTTCTACGACTAAAAATGGAGGCTGGTGCACAACCAGAATAGGATTAATCTACCATGAGTGCTTCCGCAAGGGAGCAACAGTCAGTGGTGCACCGTGGTCGAAGGAGTCTGACTATCGGACGGGCTCTAATGGCACCATAGTTCATCGACCTTCCTCTCCCAGCCGTAGAATCAGTATTGACGGTTCTGGTACAACATTTTCATTGTCTGTGGTGAAGCGATGATTTTTTTGCTTCATGGATGACTATAGGGGGCATTTCTACAAGAAGGAGAAGTGCTTTTTTTATTGAACTTATTAAGTAATGAGTAGGATATTTAAATAAAAGTAATACGAATTAACCCATTTAATGGAGGGCATTCAATGGATATTAAGACATTTACTGATGTATTAAAATACCCCTTTGTTATTATTTTTGACAATGCAAATGGTAACAAATTGCACAAGACAAGTTGTTCCTTTGTCACAGAAGAAAACTTTAACCTTAAAATGATTACTAATCAGGGAAAGAACGGATATTACAGCCCCAAAGAGTATTATGAGGATATTCGAGATGCTACCGTAGTTCCTTGTAAGAAGTGTAAGCCAACTCAGGAAAAATAGATTAACTTCTTACTGCACTAACGAAGCAGGTTAATTGAATTGGGTAATAAGAAAGAAACCTTATCTCTCACTCATAATTTTTCTATTTATAGGGGAAGTTACTCCAAATAGAGAAATTGGGAGGTTGTTACTTGATATGAAATATTCGAAGCTAATTTTAGTTTTGATGATGTTTTTTTCTTGGTTTTCGCTTGTTTTTTTAGGTAAGAAATCGATTAAACGTTTTTTTCCTGCCTCTCTATTTATGGCTATTATAGTGAGAATAGTAAATATTATAGCGAAAAAAAGGAAATGGTGGTGGTGGTATGAAAAAATCCATCCTTCCGTTTCGGGCTCATTTCCTTTTGTCTGGGGTTCATTCTTTGTAAGCTCTTTTTGGATTTTGAAATATACTTACGGCAATTTTATAAGATATATAGGGTTGAATTTATTTGCTCATTCAGCCTTTACATATATTTTAGAGCCTTATCTTCAAAAGTTTGGAATTGCATCTTTGGTGCGTATGAAAAAGTACCAGTTAATGTATGTTTTTATGGTGTTGTCATTTCTTTTATACGGATTTCAAATTGTTCAAGAAAAAGGATTTGTAAAGAAAAAGGTATCGTTAAACTAACAGGTAGCTTTTGCACAACAGCTTATTAGTACGAACGGGTGCAAATTTGAATAACAGAATGGAATCATCTGCGGCTGATCCTTCTTTTAAAAGCGTTGTTTAGTTGCATAAAGAGCGCCTAAATTTTCGGATAAATATACCATTAATACCTCGGATTTAATCCTTTATAATATTAATTACATTGAAAGAAAAATACAGAGTGTGGAATAAGGGAGTATATATGGTGTTTTATACAACAAGATTGTTTGGACTCGAACTCATTGTTTTGGGTATGATTATTATGCTCTTTATAATTAGAGATTATATCAACAATAATTGGACGTTATTATTAATTGGTTTGCTCTTGTCCTTGATTTGTTTTGTTCTAGGATTTGTTGTTTTGTCTAGAAAATTTCAAAGAGTAATTTTAAAAGAAGAAAGCTTTATTGTTAAAACTATTTTTCATATGCCCCTTCAATGGGATTACAAGGAGATAAAATCTATCTTAGGAACAAAGAGGAGAGTTTCTCCCATTTATTCAATTGTTAACAAAGATGAAGCTGTAATTCGATTACTATTCATCAGAAATAGAGAAATGATTTTAGAACTTATAAGTAGGAGTCCAAAAGCAATTGTTGATGAAAGATTATGAAAGGTTATAGATTAAAAGTGGACGTATTTAAGTAAAGGGTAGCATTTCTGTAATAGCGATGGGCACTGATCCAGCAGGATTAGTGCCTAATTTTGTTGATGTAAAGGAGCAGGATAGTGGAACAAAAGGGTGAAACATATTGATACACTTTTTTTCTATAGTGCAACACAAGCTGAATTTGTACGTCTATTATATAGAGGGAGGGGATTTTATTGGCAGGTGCTTTACGTATTGTTTTAATAGTAATGCTACTGGGAATTTTCGTAGTAGGATGTCAGAAAGAAACAACTATCAATTATGAGGCTACTCCAACATTTATTTCTGAAGGTGAGGAATTTGTAGGTCTTGAAGGCAAAGTAGGTTTCATGAACAACAACTTTAAAGAAAATGAACCTGAAAAGACTTTATGGCATTTTTGGGGAGAATCAGATGAAATCAAAGGGATAGTACGAGTTGAGGGAACTCATCTAGAAACGGGAGAAAAATCACCTTTACTATTGAATTCATATAGTCTCAAGGATGCAACTTGGGAATTTAATCATGGATATTTTACTCAACCCAATTTTGGAGCAACTAAAACGATGCCATCATATGTTGGGTTTGAAAAATCAGGTCTTTGGGAAGTTTCAGTGTATGTCGATGGGAACCATCTAGGAGAATTCATACTAGATGTAGAATAGATCTTTTTATTTGAATAAGATATTTAAATAGTTTGTGAAGCAGTGTACTTAAATTAACGGGGGCAATAAGCAATAAGAAGGAGCTAGTCCTAGCGGGATTAGCTCCCTTTTTATAGAAGTTAAATCTAAAGACTAAAAGTAAATGATAAAAGGAGGAAGTAATACTGAAGTATAAGACTTTAACAATACCTATAATAATCGGTTTGTCATTAGGGAGTTCATACCTGTTACTCCATAATCCAATCTCCATTTCAGTGGTGAGACCGATGATTCTGATACCAGATGATTTAATTAACTTAAGAATTTCAATAGAAGAAAAAGAAGAAACAATTAGTATTGATATTAAACCCATTATTGTTAGCTTAATCATATTCCTTTTTACAACAATACTTACTTATATGATCATTAGATCCGCTCAATTATTTCGTGAAAGGGATGTCTTTCGTTGAATACGATGTTAGTAAACTAATGGGTGGCACTTCTTCAATAATGACAGACACTAATTCAGCAGGATTAGTGTCTGTCATTATTGAAATATATGTTCTGGATTATAGAAGAAAGATGAGGGAGGAATCTATAACTATTAGACAAAAATTAAGGCAATCGAGTTATTTTAACTGGGCTCCGTTACCGTTTATAGCTCTAGCTATAATCATAAATAATGCATTTTGGATTTATTTTGGAGCTGCTTTTGTGATTATTTCGTCATTGTTCATTTGCAATACATTCACGCAGAAGGACATTGTAAAAGCGGTTTTTTAAATTATAATCATATATATTGCGAGTTATCTCATTTCTTTATTAATACAGAAATTTTTTTAATGACCTAAATGGTTACCAAACAAAAGGGCGTATGGTCCAATAAGGGATTGACGCTTTTAATGTGGAAGTTATTTTAATTACCGCAGGCTAGTGTAACACACTTTTCTATGGTAACTTCTTATTGTAAAGTGATGGTGCCTATGAACAGAAAAATTAGTGTCTTTTTATTAACTATTATTTGTTTGTTAGCATGGCTGTATTTCGCAATATATGAATCTTCAATGGATAAATGGTGGACAGTCCAAGAAATAAAACAAACAACTGAAGATAATATTCAAATAGGTGTTTCAATAGTAAAAGTGTTAGTTGGTACAGTTATATTCACTTTTAGTGGTTTAATTATCTATTTATTGATAAGAAAAAGAAAATAGTTCTTACTGCACTAATGGGGGCAAGTCCTATTAAATATATGGAACGAATGAATTTCTTTAAAGTTTGCAGTAAAAATGTAAAAGAACAATTTGAAGAACAAAAGGATATGATGGCCATATATAATCGCCACCGTAATAGCCTGGAGGATAATTTGCTAGAGATTACAGTAGCAAAAACTCACTCTCAAATCTGTTTACATTTTGGGCAATATAACGGGAATTTTATCAACACCATGTCTCCGCGTGTTCTGTTGCCACAAGCAGGGCATAGCACCATCTTTTCTCTTCCACAACAACACCCCTATGACAATGGTATGTTCGGAACACAAGGTTACTTCTTGTCGGCTAAAAGCTGAATTTTGAAGATATCTGTAATGCCTGCGCGGTCGGTGACTAGTGTGATTGAAATCAAATCACCCTCTGACAAATCAGAAAGTTGGATAATAGTATCCTGACGATATATACTCACTTCTCCCCATACATCATATTGAAACTCACCTCGAAAATTCTCATCATTGAGGGAAATTCCTTCAACCAATATAGATTTATCGCCAACTTCTTTTACTTCTGCATAGAATGTCTGAATATCAGAATGTGACATCACCCATGCATCTTCTTCGTAATCTTTATAGGCATTAACATATCCCGCATAATAGCTAATCAATATGCCAATGAGTAAAACTATTATGGTCATAACAATAGCGACTGTATATGGAGGAACCATTGAAGTACGCTTGCCCTCGGTTGCTCCTAAAGCCTTATTGATATGCCGTTTATATACTTGAAAATAGACAATAACGGTAGCGACTAATATAATTAGAATTGCAAACAGTGCGAGAAAATAAATAGGAAAACCCATGTAATTGCCTCCTCTATATTCCGAAATATTCTTTGAAAATGTAGTAATAGCCTCTTGTTACATCAACACTTTTACCATTAGTCATTGTAAGGATAAACTTCGACGAAAGAGTAGGTGTAATTCGTTTAACCTTATTTCTTGCAATTACAACAGAGTTACTTATACGCAAAAATTTTGTTGGGTCAAGCAAACTGACAATTCGGTATAATCGGTCGGTAGCTTGATATAGTGATTCTTGCGTTTGTACCTCAACTGTATGACCGAACGATTCGATACAAACAATATTTTCTACCGATAAAATGATCCGCGCATTTGTTCCTTTTTCTCTCACAGTCAGATTATCAATGAAGCTGTTGGTTTCACTTAATACCAAGTCGGCAGTATCATCTATTTCAATTCCTCGTTCTTCGAGTGCAGATTTAATTTCATCATAACGCTCATTACTAATGTCAAGTTTGATTTTCAAATTGCAACCTCCTTTCGTTCATCTTGATACATAGCCATGTTTCAAAAGTAGTATAACAATGGGATTTTAGTATCTCAATATAAGAGGAACACTTTACAGATATAGCCACATAGATTACACAACATGGTGTATGAACATTACATTTTTCTTTTCGCCGCCTGTCTGCAGGCTTTTCGCGTCTTTGGGAATGAGCCACATATATTACGCATTGGTAATAGGCTCCATTAGTACTGGAAAGACCTTAATCCTAAAATAAATGAAGAACATTTGTTATTAAACGGATAGTCCAGGTTAGCGAAACAAAACGTATGAATTTTTTTCTGAAGGAGGTGCTATATGACAAGAGTAAATTTTATAAATAGTAGTCAAATCTATGAAAATACCGAAAAGACATTCTTTTCACATAAGATGTTAATTAAGGAGCGTTTACCAGAGGCTGATGTTCAGCACGTTGGAAGTTCAGCAATCCCAAACAGCCTAACAAAGGGCGATATAGATATTCAAGTCCGTGTAGTGTCAGATCAGTTCCCTGAAGCAGTAAAGGTACTTTCACTATTATATAAACTCAACGAAGGTAGTGTAAAAACTGAAACGTTCAGGGCATTCAAAGATGACTCAATAGATCCACCCTTAGGAGTACAATTAACTATTATTGATTCTGAATTTGATTTTTTTTGGAAGTTCCGAGATGTTTTATTATTAAACCATCAATATAGGTTTGAATACGATAAGTTAAAAAAGAAATACGAAGGAAAAGAAATGGATGAATATAGGGAAGCAAAGAATGAGTTTTTCCTAAATATGATGAAGACTCCTGAATTCAACAAATTAAAATAAGACAGTATTAAGAAAAGGGTTGTAAAGAAAGAATGACAAACAAAATTGAAGTGTTTGAAAAAGAATCACAGCTGTTTAACCCATTTGTACATTTTAAATCACGCATTCAAGAGATTGAGAGTAAATCAAGTTTCGGAGCTAAAGTTGCCAAAGAATGGGCGAAAGTCTTATCTGAATCCCTTATTAAGGAAAAATATCCAGTGGTCCATCCTATTGGTCAAGAAACTTTCTCGTTATATAAAGAGTACCCAACAGGAGTATATGAATATGCTTTAGATATAGATGGTGCCACTAGACTAATAAAAGAGAAAAATCTTAAACCGATAACATGTTGTCCTTCAACCATTATTAACTCGGTTGACGAAGGTAATATAAACAAGGATCCAACACGAATAAAATACAATCACAAGAACCCTGTTATGGTGCTCCAAAGTGTTTATTTAACCGAAAACAAACCTTACTGTGTTAATGGAAATCACCGAATATTTGAAGCAAATAAAAATAAAGATAATCAAATAGAAGTGTATGTATTTAAGGATTTGGAGTTTGTCCCTTTTTTTTACGATACATTAAGCAAAGCAAATTACTTTTTAGAAATGGATTATAATTGTATAGTTAATAATCATGTATCTTCAGTAGATAGTAAGCATGATGCGTTCGTATATGAATTCCTTGCTAGTGCTAGCTCTTAAATTAGCTCAAATAAAGCAATAGGATTGGAGATTTAATTTTGTAAATAAACATCGTGATTTAGGAAATTCGTGAGTCACCATACATTAACGAGGATTTTTCTTGAAAAAGATCCTATAAGTAAACATCCCTAAGTCCATTAATTTGCTAAAAATCCCTCTTTTTTGATTTAAAGTAGGGATTTTTGATGTATTAATGTATTTGTCTTTTTATTAATGCACTACACTACATTGAATAACTTCAACAAAAAAAAGTGCGTTAATCCTTCTTGGACAACGCACCTATTCCGTAAGAACCCTTACTCTTAATTGAGTTTGCTTATTTCCAATTTTGTTTTTTCCTTCCATTTGAGAAAACTTTCTTTTGTCACTTCTTCTCCAGTAATAGACTCTGATAAACCATTACTAGGGAGGAGTCTAAAATCATTGGAATGACCACCAATTATCTCTTGATTAGCCTTCAGAACAAATAAATGCCTTAAACCATATTGAGGATGAAAGCCTAAAAACCGTTCACTAGTAATTTCTTGATTTAAGTAATGAACTGGACTTTTATCTTGTAAACTCCAAATATTATCATAAGGCATTTCAAATAAATTATTTTTATCTAAGGAATATGAATGTATATCTCCGTATGACCAGATTAATAAATAGTTATAATCAAAAATATAATCTCTGGCAATCTTACTACTGTTTGAATATATCATAAAAGAATAGGATGTAACTAGAACTGCTAATATCACAAAAACCCATATTTTTCTATTTCTCAAAAATTAAATCCCTCCCCCAAAACGTGTATCCCTTTCTACTTGTTACACACAAAAAGCACTAAGCTAATCGCTCTTTAGGATTTAAACCATATTTTTATTCCACATTTGCTCCCGTTACTTGAATAAGGATTGGATTTTTTCAGCAACTTCCTTTGGTTTAACATCTATGGATGAAAGGTTATCAATATTCACCCACATAGGTATGTATGACCCTTTATTTTCATCCGAAAATTCCTCGCCTTGACCTGTACCAAAAGTTCCACCAACTATATCCCCTAAAAAGAAATATTGCTTACCACCAAAATCAATTTCGGCAATACAGCCTTTTACATCAATATCAATGCCTAACTCTTCATAGGCTTCTCTTTTAGTTGCCTCTTTAGGTGTTTCGCTGTTTTCTATACCTCCACCTGGGAAGACATAATAAGTTACATCATTTTTTATTCTTTTAATTAATGCGACTTTTTTATTTTCAATAAGAACAGCAGAACCTCTATCTCTCATAATAATACTCTCCCTTCTTTAAGAAACAATAAAATATTATTGAACTCAGTAGGTGGTACTAGGTATCCTCCAAGCCTGTTGGATTGTAAGGTAAGGATATTTTATGCTTTTTTTATCTACCTCTAATAAAACATAAAGGTGTGCTTTTAAAAATTGGTACCCAGGTAGTTGAATACAGATATTCACTCTTATTTTTTATTGTTAAATTTAATCAATGTATAGGCTGTAATACCTGTTAAAAGCCCAATAAGTATTGATTCTGTAATTACATTTAACCCCAACTCTTCTTCATATTTAGAAAAAATAAGACCATAAATCCCTGCGAATAATGCTATTATTAACATTTTTCCTACTCCCACAGATAATACCCCTCCTTTTGATCCACTGTCACTACTTAATATCACCCTTTCACTTTATGAGTTAAATTCCTTGATTCAAGAAACATATTAAGCTACTATTCAACATTTGCCCCATTTAGTTCAAGAAAGATGGAGCTTTTAATAGTTGGGCTTCTTTTATTCTCTCATAGGGTTCTTAGGATTTGTAAATCGATCTATCTCACCAATTTCAGAAATAATCGTGGCGGCGATTTTTTCTCCGATACATGGGATGGATTTGGTCACCCTACTCTGTTTTATTGCGTAAAGTTTTATTGATTTTAATTAATAAAGTCATGTTCTGTTCAGTAAAGGACACGCCATAAATAAAAGGTAGCGTATGATTCCCAGTTTTTCCATGGAAACGATATTTCTAAGATTTCATCTTTGGTGGGCTTTCGGTTCATATTACGTAATATTTTTATCGAATTAATAAGACCCACATCATCAATTGGAAAAGCTGTCTGGAACCTGAGGCAGCGCATTAGAACATAATTGGCTGTCCAAGGACCGATTCCTCGTATTTTAATTAAGTTTTTTTCAGCATCTTTAAAGTTCATTTTCATTAATTTTTCCCTCGATAATGCTCCACTTGCCATTAACCTGGCAATACCAATGATATATTCACTTTTTTTTACCGTCATTTTAATATCTGCTAGGTCGGTAGGTGTTAACTGTGCAATTCGTTCGTATGGTGGGAACACCCAATATTTTTTACCATTCCATTCGATGGAATCGCCAAATCCTTCTACAAATTGCTTCTTTAAGGAGTACGCGAAGGCTAAGTTAATTTGTTGCCCTAAAATTCCCCAACATAAAGCTTCAAATAAATCGGGAATGCCGACAACTCGCAACCCATAGAATTTTCGGGCAGGCATTTCAAGTAATGGGTCTGCTTTTGCCATTTCATAAAATGGCGTTAAATCGTTATCAAGATCAAACCATTCATGAATATATTTTACAATCTCTTCCCGTTTCCACCTTTCAATAGGTCTAGAATCATTTAGGAATTGAACAACCATTTGTTTATTATTGATTACGCTTACCTGTACTAAGGACCGAATTTCCCCAATGGCTATAACTTTTGTAATTATATCGTTCTCTATTTCATACATGCATTCATTTTTTTCCCTTGTTAGATAGCCTAGGTTAGCATTTATGTCGAAATTTTCAGGTAGTGAAATTACAATAACATCATTGACTTCATGCCATGTCACTTTTTCATTCTCCTCATCTTATTACGATTTTCTATACTAATTACAAAACAATTATAAAAAAACTCACTCTGATATAAATTTACTTTATCACATAATACTCTTTACTAATTTTGTTATCTTGCCATTACATTCTAAACACCTTATTTTTTTCTATTTATGAGGTTATAGTGTTAGTTATCAAGATTGATAAATAGGAGTGGATAAAAATGGTCCAAGATATAAATACACGTGTCGAAAACTTAAATTGGGATTCAATTCAAAATGAATTAGATGAGCAAGGATTTGCAAAGCTTCCAGAGATTTTAACAAAAAAGGAATGTGAATTCTTCATAGAATTGTATTGTGAGGAAGAGTCATACAGAACGACAATCAATATGACGAGATATCGCTTTGGGAATGGGGAGTACAAATATTTTTCCTATCCATTACCTGAAATCATCCAAAGTTTAAGAGAGTCCTTTTATCTAGAATTGGCCAAAACAGCCAATCGATGGTTGGGTTATTTAAACAAAACAGAACAGTTTCCAGCTCATCTTCAAGATTTTTTGAACACCTGTAAAGAATATGAACAAACTAGACCGACACCTTTACTATTAAAGTATGAAACAGGAGGGTTTAATTGTTTGCATCAAGATTTATATGGCGACATATTTTTCCCGTTTCAAGTAGTATTTGTACTAAATCAACGAGACAAAGATTTTTGCGGTGGTGAATTTCTATTAGTAGAACAAATTCCTCGTGCTCAGAGTAGGGGACATGTAATTACTTTAGAACAAGGCAGTGCGCTGATCTTTCCTACAAACCATAGACCTGTTCAAGGTAAAAAAGGATATTACAAAAATACGGTTCGTCACGGTGTAAGCACGGTTACTTCTGGGGAACGATACGGTCTTGGAATCATTTTTCACGATTCTAAATAATAATTAAACTTCAATATCTTGCTATTCCATTCCTAGAATTGTACATTCTGAATTTATATGGATTATATTGTAAGAAGAGGTGAGATAAATGCCAGATAGTATCAATAACGGAGATAAAGAGAGTCAAGATCATAGAACTTTGAATGATGTAGAAATGATAACAGATGTAAAATGGCAAGCAATTATAAATAATGATACAGCGTACAATAATCAGTTTTTCTACGCTGTAAAGTCGACAGGGATATTCTGTAAACCATCCTGTAAATCTCGCGTTCCGAAAAAAGAAAATGTATGCATTTTTCCAAATGCAGAACAAGCTCTCCGCGCAAATTTTCGCCCTTGTAAACGTTGCAAGCCCACTAATGAAAATCTGCCTGATAGCGAGTGGGTTGATTTAATTACTGAATACATTGATAAAAATTTCACAGAAAAATTAACTCTAGAATCGTTAGCAAATATTTGTCATGGGAGTCCGTATCATATGCATCGAACATTTAAAAAGATTAAAGGCATTACGCCAGTTGAGTATATACAACAAGTTAGAGTACATGCGGCTAAAAAGTATTTGATTCAGACAAATAAAGCGATTGGAGATATTGCCATATGTGTGGGTATGGCTAACGCGCCTTATTTTATTACTTTATTTAAAAAGAAAACTGGACAGACACCGGCACAATTTCGTCAAATGAGTAAAATGGAGGAAAAGTATAATGGAAACAAAGAATAAACCAACCCTTTTTTGGTCTTTACTAAAGTTTAAAGATTGGAATATTTATATTGCTTCAATTTCAAAGGGGCTTGTGTTTGTAGGTTCACAGAACAAACCATTCGAGGAATTGTTCGAATGGGCTAAGAAACGCTTTCCAGGGAGTCCTCTTGTTGAAGATGATGAAAAGCTTGAACCCTATGTCGTTGAACTCACTCAGTATCTAGAAGGAAAGCGGAACACCTTTACTGTTCCATTTGAGTACGTAGGCACGCAATTTCAGCTAGCAGTCTGGAATGCACTCTGTGAAATTCCTTATGGACAGACGAAATCCTATTCCGACATTGCAAATGATATAAATAAATCAACAGCTGTTCGTGCTGTAGGCGCGGCGATTGGGGCTAACCCGGTATTAATTACTGTACCGTGCCATCGTGTAATAGGAAAGAATGGCTCATTAACTGGCTATCGGGGCGGATTAGAAATGAAGACACTGCTCCTGGATCTGGAAAAGCGAGCTTCATCTAGCAATGAGTAATTATTGCCGTACAATGGATTGAGGTTAATAACAGGTTTCGAATTTTTATGTGATACAGACATAATGGGGGTGTATTATGAAAAATAAAAAAGATGATAATTTTTACAAGCTTTGGATAGGACAGTCTATAAGTTTGTTAGGTACCCAGTTTACATTAGTAGCATTGCCTCTTTTTGCATTAGAGGTGCTAGAAACAAGTGAGGCGAATGCTGCCTTGCTTCGTGGGATTATATTCATACCCTACCTAATTTTCGGATTAGTAGCCGGTGCTTTGATAGACATCCTTCATAGAAAAAAAGTTTTGTTGATTTGTAGTATATGTCAAGGTGTTTTATTTTTATCAGTATTCATACTGACTGTAACAAATATAATTTCGTTCCCTTTATTGGTGTTTCTCATGTTTTTAAATGGAATATTCACCACGTTTTACAACATTGCAATTCCTTCTTTCTTACCTGAAATATTAACAGATAAAGATAACTTAAAGAAAGGAAATGCTCAACTAGCACTTTCGGAGTCTCTTTCTATAGTAATTGGTCCTATGCTAGCAGGAATTGTTATTACTCTAGTTGGATTAACAGGCTCTTTCACTGTTGACGCAGTAACGTATTTTGTTTGTTTTGTGTTTGTATTATTTATTTCAAGGTTTAAACCTCATACAGAGGGCTCTTTAAATAACGTAAATATAAAGTCCGTGTACAAAAACATATATGAAGGTTTGATATATTTTAAAAAACACCCTGTATTAGAACCAATTGTAAGCTGTGGCGCTGTTTACGGTTTTTTTAAATATATACTAAGTAGCATTTTAGTAATATTCCTTTATAGGGTGATGGATCTATCTGAACTTGAAATAGGCTTTGTTGTAGGTTCAGCAGCAGTGGGATTTTTAATAGGCAATACGATACTCGTAAAAAAAAGCAAACAATTTAATAATACAAAAATGCTTATTTATAGCGCTACTGTATCAGTTATAGGTCTGTCCTTAATACCCATAATGGGGTATTTTGGAACCGTTTACGGTATAGTGGCTGTAAGTATCATACATGGTATGGGAGAAGGTGTATTTGGCCCTTACGCTGCAACCATACGACAACTTGCCTCACCAAGTCACATGCTAGGCAGAGTAAACTCTGTACAGCGTACGCTTAATTGGGGAGCATGGGCATTAGGAAGTTTTGCTAGTGCATTTTTAGTTTCTGTATTTGGGCTTCAAATTACGTTATTTATAGGGGGCTTCGGAACAGCATTGTGTTTAATAGCGTTGGTAAGGCGAGGTATATTAAAAGGAACCGACATTGAATATACGAGTTCAATTTAGAGGAGATGATTATGATGTATAAGCTATTAAACGGAACTGACGTAGAAAATATACCACACGTTTTATTTATAGGGGGATGGACAAAGCCTATACAAGATGCTTTAGACAGGGGCTTTACTGTTTCGTATATAGGGTCTTACACTAAACACATATATTTCGATGGAACTATCTTAGAAGAGTGTTTCTATAAAAAAGATATAGATACAACAAACATACCCGTGTGTGTATACTATGCTGAAGAATTGTACAAAGAGAAACCGTTTGATGTGGTTGTATCTTTCAACGAGGCAGCCTTAGATACGGCTGGCATAATTGCCAAGATTTTTAATGTTAAAGGATTTTCTTACAACGCTAATATGATAACCCGCAATAAAGACATGATGCGTAAAATTATAGCAGGCAAAGACTTTTCGATAGATTCGATAGTTTGCAACAACATAAAAGACATTGATGAATTTTTGAACAAAAAAGATAGTATTATAATAAAACCCCCGATTGGCGCAGGTGGTAAAGGGGTATCTAAGCTAGACATGGGAGATGACGTAGAGGTATTTATTAAAGATAACGGTATTCAACTACCAATTTTAGTGGAAGAGTACGTTGAAGGTGACGTAGTTTATACGGTCGAAGCCGTTTCTTATAACAAAAAACATTCTATACTAGCTATATCAGCTGAAATATTTAAAGAAGATACGTTTATAATAAACTATACTATTATGCCGGCACCTATAGATGAATCTCAAAAAAAAATAATCATTGAGAAAGTAATGCTATTTTTGGATGACATACAACTGGAAGACGGCATTACTCATACAGAGGTAAAGATAGACAAACAAAATAAGCCAATAATCATAGAGTCTCAAGTCAGGATAGGTGGGGGTAATATTTGGAGAATGGTGGAACTAACAACCGGCATATCTCAATTTGGATACTATTACGATACGTTAGCTACTCAGACTATAGATGAATTTAGATGTGTACCTTCAAAATGTCAAGCTATGTCTTTAAGCTTAATTCCAAAACCAGGTTCTTTAAAAGAAATCAAGTATAAAGGGTTAGCTAACATATCCGAGATCGTATTAATTGATCTATTAGTAAAAGAGGGCGACACCATACCAACTATTGTTGACAGTACAGGGCGCAAAGGATATATATTATTTACGGCTAATGATATAAAACATATGTATGAAGTTGCAGATAAAATATGTGACAATATAACGTTTATTTATCAGGATTTGTCAGAATGGAAACCTTCTTTTAAAAAAAGTATATAAAAAAGGAATGTGGCACATGACTGGTCTATGTCAAGAAAAAGGATATCTTATACTACGTGTGTCTATTAACAGAAAAATGGAAGACCAGTCACGTGAATAATTTCATAGCTTTTCAAAAAAGAAACCAATTCAGAAAACAAATCGATGGGTAAGTTGCTTCAAGGAATATTCTTTAAAAAAGAAAAGATAAGAGGGATAATGAAAATGTATAAAACGCATGACAGAATCATGCAAACTTATTTTTTATGTTGAACAATTTCATTAACCTCTTTACCTCCCTATCCCCGTTTCATACTGCGGATAAGACTTTTTGTTTCTTTATCCACACGATTAGATTCCGTAATTTTTTGCAAGGCTTTAAGGCGATTGCCCAGTTCAAAAAATACCATCCTTTAAAAGTTTCAATTTCCTATACGGATCCTTATCAAACCACAGCCATTCTAAAGACTTTTATCAATGTTAATAATCCCGAAGAATTATCCGATTTAACAAATTGGCTGCTTTTCCTAGGTGGGGATATCAGGATCAGGAAAGTGCCAGAAGAAGTCTTAGAAGGTATGCAAGAGAGATTATTTCAATGCTGCCCCATAAGCAGTGCCAGATAAACCTCATATAGATGCATTCAGTGAAACGTATCACAGTGAAGCATATAACCACTTATGTAATTTCTTGTTATTTAGCGATTGACACAATTCTTGAATAAAAAGGCGTCAATTAAATATGTCTTTACACATTAAGATATTATATTTTGTTAAAGTAAAAAAGATTGTATATATTTTCACTTAAGATAACGGGTCCTATCCTCAAGCTCTTTATATAATTCAGTTAGTACATTAACCTATTATTAAACAACATGATACAATGGGGAAAAATAGTATCTTAAAGGTAGTGTTTGTTTTGGAAATCTTGACTACTAAAGTCATGTTTATATCTTTATTCATAATAATGATTCATAGTATAGAAACACTTGCTTATGCTGTTAGATTGTCCGGGGCAAGAGTGAAACTGATTGCCTCAGGATTATCATTGTTTAGTATGATGGTTATCATCTCAAGAATGGCAAATATGATGCAGCAACCATTTACAGGAAGTATAGTTGATACAGCTCCTAAAGAGAATGTTCTACAATTCGTAGAAAATCAATATAGGATCCTAATTGGAGCATCTACAGTAGGAACAATATTAGGCATTTTATTGCTACCAACCTTTGTTGCAATATTTTCAAGAGCAATTATTCACTTATCCAATGAACGAGGTTCAGTGTTGTCATTGGCTAAAAAGGGTCTCTCCCTTGAATATCTAAAAAGAGGTATTAAGCATTTAAGTTTCCCTAAATTCACATACTTAAAAGATATTAAATTTAGTGAAATTCCTAAGCAACTATTCTTATTTAATATGATTGTCACATCTGTCTATACAATTGGGGTTTTATCAGCACTTTATGCCTCGTTGTTGGCACCTGAAAGATATGGATCAACGATAATGGCTTCAGGGTTAATTAATGGCATAGCAACAATTTTATTATCGCTTTTTATCGATCCTAAAATATCAGTGCTTGCAGATGATGTTGTCAATGGAAGAGGCAATTACTCAACACTTAAAGGAATATCTATTATGATGATTACATCAAGGTTACTAGGAACCCTAATTGCTCAACTATTATTTATTCCTGGTGCAATGTATATTGCATGGGTTACAAAATTTTTAGTGATGTTCAACTAAAGTGGCAATAACTAAAGATGGTAGGTGAAGAAATGCCTGATAAAAAGGTAGAGGATTAAATCGTAAAGTGAAAAATATGGTAAAGAGAATTGTTCAGGCAACAACGTCCGAATTTCCTTCGGGATATTGGCATCTACATTTACCCGTTGGACAAGGCTAATGTACTTCAATTTTTGAGAGCAAGACTTTAAGAACAGGAGTTGTCATTTCGGCAGCTCATTCTTATTCAGTTATAGTAGGTCAACAAGGATGTTAGGGTAAGAGGAATAATTAAATTAAATATACAACGATACAGAGAACCTAGAATGAAGTTGAGGTCCTTTTTTTAATGAACAACTACATCTTTTTAGTATGAAATCATAATTTGGAAGTATTCGTAAATACTAATCCCATATTTTTTATGGAGGTTGGCCATGAATGGATACAAATACATCGTCTCAGATAGACAAGGAATTAATTGAACAAGTAAAGGAACACCAGCAAAATAAAAAGTTAGCAGCATCAGAAATTGGTGATTTATTTGCTAATTATCTTGGAGATTCTTTGTTTTGTTGTGTATTTGAGCATCACCTTCAAGTTGTAGAAGATGATGAAGTTAGGGATTTTATTGTTTTTGCGTTGAATACTTCAAAGGAACATCTTAACATGATTAAAGATATTTATACAAAGGAGAATATCCCCATTCCAATTGGTTTTGGTGGACAGGATGTTAGAAAGGACACACCACGACTGTTCAGTGATATGTTTATGGTGTTTTATATCACAGAGATGTCTAGAGCAGGTTTAATGACATATGCGAATGCCCTCTCCGCTTCTTCAAGGCATGATATTGTTGATTACTTTGATATGTGTATTCAAGACACAATTAAAATTTATAAAAAAGGGCTATATTTGTTACTTTCAAAAGGAATGGATATTATCCCCCCTAGCATCCCTTATCCTAAGAAGGTTGATTTTGTTGAGAATCAATCCTTTATTTCTTTAATAGCTGGTAAGTCTAGACCTGTAACTGCATTAGAAATTAAGCATTTACAAATTAATATCAATACAAACACACTAGGAAAAGCCATGATGACTGCATTTAGCCAGGTTGCGTCTACTGATAAATTAAGAAAATATTTTCAAGAAGGAGCTTCATTAGCAGAAAGGCAAATTAAGCAATTGGGAGAAATACTTATGAATGAGAATCTCCCATCCCCTAAACTGATGGATACTCATATTACGGATTCAACAACTTCACCATTTTCAGATAAGTTATTGATGTATCATACAGTTTTATCTAACGCAATTGGGATACAAAACTATGGTACAGCAGTTTCTAAAATAATGAGACACGATATACATGCCCAGTTTGCGACGTTAACAGCAGGTATTATGAAATATGGGAATGAGGGCTTGAATATGATGATAAATCAGGGATGGTTAGAAGAACCACCTACTGCTGCTGATCGCCAAAAACTTTCTAACAATTCTATTGGAAGCAAACAGGAATGATGGGTTAATATTATGAATAAAAAGCCTAAAAAAAAACAGAGGCTTTATTATGGAGTATAGCATTACCTGAATTCGGTCAATTTCTAAACGGAAGGATAGTCAAAGGGATTTTGCTTCTTATATTAGAGTTTCTTATAAATGTTCAAAGCAAGTTTAATTTAGCCATATTGATGTCATTTAATGGAGAAATCAATAACGCCATTGAAGTTACCAATTATCAATGGCTTATGTTTTATCCTTGTTTATATATGTTTGCGTTGTGGGATGCTTCCCGTGAAGCAGCAGGGGAAACCACTAGTTTTTCTTCTCTCCCATTTGTATGCGGAGCTTTTTTTGTCACAGGAGGTTTATTGTATTCCACGAAACTTAAGTTGTTTGGTTTGCTATTGGGCCCCGTTTTCTTGCCTATGGTCTTTTTAGTTCCAGGATTATTGATAGGGTTTTAAATTTATTAGGCTTTTAATACTATCGAAACCCTTATAAGATACACATCACATTGAAAAGAAGCCAGCGATTGTTAAAAGGGTCAAGCTGGTTTTTTGGCTACTGGAGCAGATCAAGTAAAAACGGTCATTTGTTTTCAAGTACGTCATATTCTAAATCAACGATCTATATCGTTAGGAATCCAGACAAATTGCAGCATGTCAAAATTCCAGTTCACGCTGGTGTGTAATTTTTTGTTAGGTTAAGAGACCCAATCGGAAACTATCATGGACACCTAGCTACTATTATTTGTATATACCTAGATTAATGGTGATAGCTGGCAAAGAGACATTTTTCTGAGCTTTGTTCCTTAGGAGGAAACAAAGCTTTTATTTATGAATAAGAAATTATTAATTTTGATTGTATCTTATTACAATGTCCTTTAGTAATCCGGCTCCAGCACCCAGCCAAGATGTAATGGCGACGATCTTTCCATTTCACCCTAGTCGAGGTCAGATAGAGTGAAACTTCCATCAGTGATTTTGTCTGATGGTTAATTGAACCTTTGCTTGTCGTGGCTAAACGGGGCGCTTGTGCCTTTTGTTCTTAGGTGAGATTACAAGAAGGAATATAAATACCCACATAGAATTGTAAATGATTGTAAGTGCAAATATTTGTGACGTAAGCGGGAGGTATAAAAGAAAATGCCGATTGATAATTTAAATGGACTCAGTAACGATTTACGAAATATAGAAAGAGAATTCAAACATAAGATTGAGCCGTATCGTACTGATTTATGGAAGTATTGTTACAAGTTAACAAGATCCCCTTGGGATGCAGAAGATTTGGTTCAAGAAACGTTACTTAAGTCCTTATCTATGCTTGCAAAGCTATTCCAGCCAGTCAATACAAAAGCGTATTTATTTAAAATTGCTACAAACCTTTGGATTGATCAAGTAAGAAAACACCATAATGTAATGCTTTTTGATGAACATTTGTTTCAACAAATCGACACTGATGAGGATCTGCACTTGTATGAAAATATTGAGATATTGGTAAAGGAGTTAACTCCGATACAATATGTCGTGTTACTATTAGCTGACTCTTTTCAATATAAAGGAAAGGAAATAGCCGAAATCCTTGCAACGACCGAGGGTGCGGTCCATACAAACTTAAGTAGAGCGAGAGATTGTTTGAGGAAGTCGAAAAGTAATGAGACGAAAAAGCATTCATCAAGGAAAAGTATCAATCGAGAGGTTACCACTAATTCTGAAATTGATGTGCTTCTAAAAGGATTTAGGGAGAAGGATCCGGTATTGATTGCCTCGATCCTAGATGACAATGTTGTAACAGATATTACTCATTCAGGAGTTGAAATGGGTAAAAAGGAAACGTTAAAGAATTCCTTAAAGGATTGGACAGAAATTGTTCACACGCAGCACATTATCTATTCAGAATATGTAGAGCTGTGGGGAAGACCGGTTATATTGGAATTTGAAAGAAAACAAGATCAAAAACTCTATCTCAATAATATTCATTTTTTCGAAATAATAGATAGTAAAGTTACATATTGGAAGTTTTATTGCTTTTCGTGGGATATCATGCAACTTGTAGCTAGAGAATTAGAAGTAGGATTAAATGCGGAATATTTTTATCATATTTTTTAAAATGTATTGTAAGATTTTCACTCCTTATTTCGTTATATAGGATGAGATCAAACGCGTGATCTTAATAATAATGAGGAGTGTTATGATGAACAGCCCAATTCAAAATCAAATCAATACTATTTTTGTACACGTATCCAATTTAGAAAGGTCTGTAGACTGGTACTCTAAGCTACTAGGTCAGGAATATGATGTAAATGAAGTGTTTAGACCTGTTTATAATATAAGGATACATGGATCGACAGGGTTAACCTTAGATGCAGGTCCAGGGGGAGTAGATAAAACACAGTCTCCTAGTGAGCATCCTTTGCTCAATTTTCATACAGATAACATTCACAATTCCTATGAATATATAAAGAAATTAGGCTATGAAATAAAATCAGAAATCATAAGTTTTGATGACTTTTCATTTTTCACCATATGTGATCCTGATCAAAATGTCATAATGATATGTACTGGATAATGAATCATTTTAAGTGAAGTATAAACAGCCTTCATACTTATAGGAATAAAATAGAAGAGGAATCACAAAAAATGATTCCTCTTTTTTATCATTTCGACCTCTATTTATTATATCGTTTGCTAATTACAATTAAGCCCTAAAGATTTTAATTAACTGTATAGTTCGTAACTTGTTATTGTAAGCTGCTTAAGCAGAGTGTGCAACTGATTCTAAAGCCAATTTTTATGATTTTCACTTAGATTTATCACTAAACGTCCAGTAGTTATTCAGAAAAAAATTCACAAGCGGGATAACAATTACTGTCACAAGCTCTCCTATAAAGTAGTGTAAGGATAGTACAGAAATGATCAAATACATGATGCCAAAATTCATGAAAAAGCCGATGGTGGCCACGGTTATAAATTTTACAAACTGAGCATGAGAGTAAGACCCTCCAAATGTATACGATTTATTTAACACATAAGAGAAGATAGTCATTAGGACGAAGGAAATGCATGAGCCTAGCAAGGGCTTTATATTTAGCAGTTCAACAAAAATGAACATGGATAGAAAGTAGATAGAAGTACAGAGAATACCAACTAGACTGTACCTCATGAACTTGTTTACAAGACTATTACGGACCAACATAACATAATCCCCTTATAACCTTTACTTAATGTACCTCTTTTAATAACACTAATGAAACACTGGTGGTTAGTACTTTCATTTCCCCATAGTTTTCCAAGTTGAGTTCTTTTCCAAAATATCAAAGTTGTTTATAAAGGAAAACCACAACAAAATGTAGTATATCAACATCAAATGGAAGATACAATTGAGGGGTGGAAAAAATGCAACAAACAGCAATCGTCACAGTTACTCATGATCCAATTGGAAGGAATGTTGATTTATTTCATGAATTACAAGAATGGATTGGAGATACTTATTCCGAATTTTTTATTACGATAAGTGAAGAATCTTCTCCTACGTTAATACATGAAGTCCAAAAGAGTAAATTCAACACAAAGATTATCCCTAAACTAGGGGCGGCCCATGCAAGAAGAGAAGCTGTAAAATTTGGTCTAGGGGGAACGAGTTCACATTTCCATTACTGCGACTTTGATCGATTATTAACGTGGGCTCAGAACCATTTGAATGAATTAAAGAAAACTGTACAATTACTTCATCAGTTTGATTATTTGATTATTGGTAGAACAAAGCGAGCATTTGCTACACATCCGATTGAATGGATTGAAACAGAAAAGATAACGAATAAGATTTGCTCCTTAGAGCTAGGTAGAGAAGTAGATATTACGGCAGGCTCATGTTCTTTTTCTCGAGTAGCAGGGGAATATATCCAACAACATTCTAAAGAAAAAATGACAGATGTAGAATGGCCCATGATCGTACATAGGATAGCAAATTTAGAAGTTGGTTATCACGCGGTTGAAGGATTAGAATATCATGAGAAAATAAATAGTGTAAATACACAGGTAAATGATACAGAGGCTTGGTTAAGTCGTCTTAAGTTAAGTCTAATTATTAGTGAGACAGCTTATAATGTTGGGAAAAAGAGAATCTACTAAATTTGGTACATAAAGGGTCAATAATCAATAAGGAATGTTTATGGAAGTGGTGCGCCAACTACATATAATCACAAACAAAGCTCAAAAGTAATAATGTACAGCTGAAAGGTATGGAGAAGGCATGTCCTTCATACCTGATCCTGAATATATATTGACAGACTTATTCAAAATGATAATAAAGGGTACGGATGCTAGATACAGAAGGAAATGTAATGTTCAATGTCGTAAATGGCAACTGGGGACAGGACTTAACTGAGACCGAGAAAAAATATCCGCCGCAAGGAATATGAGAAATTAATGAACAAATAGTCTTGATTGTAGCTCTACTTAATTATAAGTAGGGCTCATTTTTATTTAAGAATCATATACTAATATAAAAAGTAGGAGACGACACTTTTCTACATCAGAATTTTTGATTAATGTTACAAAACTCTGATAAAATAAATGATAAGTAACATTACGGAGGAATAAGATGGAATATGTAGACCCTATTAAGGATATAAAAAAAATAAATGAGATAAAGAAGCTACTCCAAGCGCAATCTCAAAGAGATTATCTATTATTTGTTCTCGGAATAAATACAGGATTACGTATCACTGACTTATTAAAAATTAAAATAGAAGATATATGGGACGGTAAACATATTCAAGACTTCTACTACTCCGAAGAAAATGATTGCGATTACTTCTTAAATAGTAAAGTGAAAGTAGCAATAAAAGACTACTTATCACAATATCCACTCTCGAAGGAGAGCTTCCTCTTTAAGTCTAAAAAAAATAATCAGCCCATAACTCGGCAACAAGCATATAGAATTATTAATAATGCTGCTAGTCAAGTGGGAGTTACGGGGAGAATTGGACTACATACTCTACGAAAAACGTTCGGTTATCATGCGTATCGAAAAGGAATTTCGATATCTCTCCTTCAAAAAATCTTCAATCATTCCTCATCTTCTGAAACATTAAAGTATTTAGGAATCAATAAAAATGAAAAATTATCCATAAAAGTTGATGTGAATTTATAATGAATAGATTCGAAAAGAAAAGCATTGAAGTATGAAGCAAGATGACATGATAGTAAGTGACTTAATATATAAAATAAGTTTTTAAGGGGAGATAGTTATGAGTGAAGCCACAATGAATCAACAGCTCCAAAAAGAGCTACAACACTCGAAATTAAGTAAAGGGAAAATAATCAAGCGGACGTTTTTTATTCTGCTAGGTGCCATCCTAATGGCACTTGGGATTGAAGTCTTTCTAGTACCCAACAATATCATGGATGGTGGAATTGTTGGGATTTCCATTATTTTATACAATCTGACAGGAATAAAGCTTGGTGTATTTATCTTCTTATTAAATATTCCGTTCTTCTTTTTAGGTTATAAACAAATTGGAAAGACATTTGCCATTTCAACGGTATTTGGGATCGCGGTGCTATCAGTAGCCACAATTTATCTACACCATGTGGCAGCCTTTACACATGACATGCTTCTTGCGACAGTATTTGGTGGAATTGTATTAGGAGCAGGAGTGGGCTTGGTAATTAGATATGGTGGTGCCTTAGATGGTAGTGAGATCCTTGCTATCCTGTTAAATAAACAGCTCCCTTTTTCTGTTGGTGAATTTATCATGTTCTTTAATGTGTTTATTTTTGCATGGGGAGGCTTTGTACTTGGTTGGGACCGCGCCATGTACTCTGTCCTTGCTTATATGATTGCTTTTAAAACAATTGATATTGTGATTGATGGACTTGATGAGTCAAAGTCAGCATGGATTATTAGTGAGAAGCATCAAGAAATCGGCGAAGCTATTTTAGCCCGTTTGGGTCGTGGTGTCACGTACTTAAAAGGAGAGGGTGGCTACACAGGAGAGGATAAAAAGGTTGTTTTTTGTATTGTCACAAGACTTGAGGAAGCGAAGCTAAAATCTATCGTTGAAGAGCTTGATCCTGCCGCCTTTTTAGCGGTTGCGGATATCAATGAGGTTCGTGGTGGAAGATTTAAGAAGAAAGATATTCACTAAACTAAAATAGGAATTGACCAATTAACAAATATATCCTTATAATAAAATTAATTACGTAAAGGAGGACGTCTGTAGAAATGATAAACTAATCCCTAATTTTTGGAGTTTAATAATAACCAAAAACACTCTGTGATGGGTGATCGGGATAGCTATGTCTTTTTACAGATTACGAAAATTGATTAAACTCCTCTACAAAGGTTTATTTATGTATACTTTTATTTGAGGTATGTCTAATTACGTATACTGTCATTATATTCCCTTGTTCACTTATCGCAGAGACTATCTGCGATTTTTTTATTTTGGAGGAGAGTTATATGACGAGTAAAACAACAGTAATTATTTGGGCGGATACAGAAGTGAAACATGTATTAATGGTACAGGTTGAAAAAGGCTGGTCACTCCCAGAAGTGTCAGAAGGGCCTCATAACAGTACAAATTTACAAGCGTTACAAAAGGCTATTAAAGACCAGCTTGGCTATAAAGTGGCTTTAGGACGGCAGTTATTGAAAAATAGAGATGAACACCGAGGGTTAACAGCGTATGTGTATGAGGCACAGCTTCTTCAGGAAGATATTCAGCATGCAAGGTGGTTTAAGAAAGAGGACTTCACTGGTACGATTACGGATGATAAATATGTAAAAGTGTTAAATGCTTGGTTTGATGAAACAGAAATTCCCAATCTTCGTGCTCCATGGTTTCAAGGTCATTTCTATCAAAAAGCCGAAGCGTGGATAGATTCAGAAGTACGACAAGCGGGTCTCTCTATTTCAGGGGATATTCAGCAAATAAAAGCAACTGATTACTCATTAGTTATGCTAGTTCCAACGATAGGTGGAAATTTATATTTTAAAGCAACTGGAACAGCTGCTCGTTATGAGGCGTCTATAAGTCAGTATTTAGATAAAAAGTATCCAGGTAAATCAACGGCTATTTTAGCTGTAAATGAACGGACAGGTTGGTTCTTAATGAACGATATGGGCGGCTCTCCTTTACGAATTGTAAAAGATAAAGAGATTTGGCAGCAAGCCATTTTAGAATACGCTAAGTTTCAAATAGATGAGATTAAGAGCTCCCATAAGTTGATACAAATAGGCGTACCTGACAGAAGAATTTCGAAATTAAAAGATGATATTAACATGCATTTAGAAGGAATGTGTGATACAGGGCTATCCCCTGAACAAAAGGAAAAGGTGATGAAACTACAACCTGAACTACTTGAGATGTGTGATGAACTGGAAGCACTTTTACCTATTTATACACTTGATCACGGAGATTTACATTCTGCAAACATTCAGCTCGTAAATGAAAGCTATGTATTCCTCGACTGGGGAGATGCAGTCGTTACTCATCCGTTTTTTAGCACGAGAGTGTTCTGGAATTCAATTTTTGAGTTAGTTGAGACAGAATCTGAATGGATTGCAATGATTGATGAGTTTAGACCTATATACTTGGAACCTTGGACAGAGTTTGCCCCGATGGAAAAGCTTGAGAAAGCACTAAGAATGTCTGATCAATTAGGATGCATTCATCGAGCATTAAGCTGGTATTTACATTTGACTCCGACTGTAGAGGACAAGTCGGACTATAATAAACCATCTCAGTGGTTGCAAGCTCTATTAGAAGAGAGAGAGTTTGCTTCTGCGAAATAGGAGAAATGGGGAGAGAAGATGGAATTTTTTATTAAAGAAACAATAACAGATCAGGATTATATAGACTGTGCATTCGTAACGAATCAATTATCGCCGAAGGAGCCGATTAGCCCAGATGTACTGAAGGAAAGTAAAGCACACGATCCGAACTTTTCTCTATGGGTAGCGAGATTCAATCACGAGGTTGTAGGGAGTGCTGTTTGTGCTCCTTCTTCATCACCTGGGCAAGCATTTGCCATGCTGCGAGTCCTACCAAACTGGAGAGGAAAAGGAATAGGAGAACTACTTTATGAACAAGTCTCGAAACACGCTAGGTCTCTTAGTCTTTTTAGCTTACAAGGAAGGGTTAGAGAGAGTGAAGATCATACGATAGATTTTCTTACAAAAAGAGGCTTTAAAGAAGTAACAAGGGAAAGTAAGGTGATACTAAATCTACTTGCGGTAGAAGAAAAAATCCCCCTTCAAAAGGAGGGGATTGAAGTTGTAAGCTTGAATGGGAGAGAGGATTTATGGCAAGGAGCGTATGAAGTAGCTTTAGAATCCATACCAGATATCCCGATGCCTGAACCCCTCACTGTTCCTCCCTTTGACAAATGGGTAGAAACTCAGATCACATCGGGTGAAGTCCTATTAGAAGGTTCATTTGTGGCTAAAGTGGATGGAATGGTTATTGGGTACGCTGGTCTTTCGAAAATGACAGCGAGTCATGCGGAAAATCTGCTGACAGGAGTCAAGCGAAAGTGGCGCGGTCAAGGGATTGCCAAACTAATGAAAGAAACACAAATTCAGTGGGCAATGAAAAAAGGATTTACTAAAATGATTACCTTTATGGACCATTCCAATCAACCGATATTAAAATTAAATGAGCATCTTGGATACGAAGCAGAACCCTCTTCCATTGTTGTGAGAGGTCCCTTATCATCCAGTCTATAGGGTTATGTAAGCAGTTAAACTAGCCTCGGTGAGAATTTTCATCGGGGCTACGTTTAACTATTTCTCTAAACGTATTGATAAATAAGGAAGGATTTTGTTCGACCTCAAATGAATACACACCTCTATGAGTATGCAAATACAAAAGACCAAGATTATGAGTAAAGGATCGGAAGGATATGTCATGAACATCCTGTAAGGCAAACTCCTCAATATTAGTTTTTATTTTGTCTCTATATAGCTCAAGGACCATTTCTTCTCTTTTGATTACTTGTTTGTTTAACTGTATAGATCTGGTTGTTTTAATATAAGGCTGGGTCAGAATCATCTGCGTCTCCTTCCATGGTAGTTTTTTCTATTGTATCTATTTTTACAATTCATATCCAATCTGAAAAGGGAAAGAGTAGTAATAGTAACCTTTTCAGGGGGAAAATAAATGGAAACGAATTTATACCTCAAGCAAGTTTATTGTCGAAATGAGTATGACGTGATGAAACGGGTGGTCGTATGTAAACCTACGTTCTTATCACTTGGAAATCCACTGAGGGTAGTAAACAGAGGTTCAATCGAAACAACAATTGATCTAGACAAAGCAATGAGTCAACACGGTTTATTTATAAAAAAGCTTCAAGAATACGAAATTGAGGTTAACTATCTCGAGCCAAAAGCACCATATACAGAAGGTGTATTCACCCGTGATGTAGGTTTTGTATTAGGTGAGGAAATGTTCATCTCAAAGATGGCGCATCCACCAAGAGTAGGAGAGGAACAGGTTTTAATCGATTGGTTAAATCATGAAGGAATCCCTCATCAAGATTTAACAAAGGACCATATTGAAGGTGGTGATGTTCTCGTTGACGGAAGGTATATTTTTGTTGGTGTTAGTAATCGAACTAATTTAGTATCGGTACAGCATCTTCAAGCATTACTTCTAAATTTTGAGGTGAAGGCTCTTCCTTTTAGTGATAAGTTTTTACATCTTGATTGTATATTTAATATTGTTTCTCCGACCGAGGCATTGTTGTACCCAGGAGAACTTTCAAAGGAAGATGAGGCATTTATTACTTCTAAATATGAAATTATTGAACTGTCAAAGAGGGAACAAGCCACTCTCGGAACGAATATTTTATCTATAGGTCATAAAAGGATCATTAGTGAACCGATGAATGAAGAGGTAAACAGAAAACTCCGAAACCGTGGTTTTGAAGTCATTGAGGTCCCGTTTTCTGAGTTAATTAAAGCAGGTGGATCCTTTCGGTGTTGTAGTTTGCCATTAATTAGAAAATGAGGGGATATAATATATTATATTCATCTACAAATGGACTAATTCAATATTGTGACCCCTTCCTATTAGTGGTAAATTATTTTACAGAAAGCTAAAATTTGAAGTTTAGGAGAACCTATACATGCTATTTAGAAAAATTAACCATAGAAAGAAGTGGATGTTGCTAATTAGTGGTATTGTGATGTTTCTGGTCGTCAATGAAGTGCAACAGTTTTTCTTCTCTTCTAGTAATTTATCTTATAAGTTGACTCATTTATTATTTAGCTTATTCACCATTATCCTACTATTGGCACTGGTTAAATATACAAATAAAACAACAAAAGAACTAAGTGAGAGTAAGCAAAAACTACAAACGATATTTGATACGTTAGATGTAGCAATATGGTCTCATGATATTAAAGAGGATACATTATTAATCACACCAGGGATTCAAAAGCTATACGGACATTCAATGGAGGAATTTTATAATGATCATGAGCTATGGAGAAAAGTAATACCACCTGAGGACTTTCAAGTTTTAGCGGAAAGAGGAGAAGCTTTATTAGAAGGTCAATCTACAACCAGTATTTACCGAATTATTAGACCTGATGGGGAAGTAAGGTGGATACAAGATAGAGGAATTCCGACGTTAGACGAAAAGAAGAACCTGGTGGACTTCACCAGTGTTCTGTTTGATATAACTGATCGAAAAGAAAGTGATGACCGCTATAAGAGCTTAGTAGAAATGTCACCAGACATTATAACGGTCGTTCGAAACGAAAAAGTGGAGTACATGAACGAAGCTGGGAGTAGATTGTTTGGTGCGACATCTCCTTCAGATATTATCGGTAGATCGATTTTCGATTTTGCTTCCCCTCAAATTATTGAAGCTATTAGAAATCAGTTAATGGGTGCATCTGACAATAAATCGAAAAACCAATATGAAGTTCAGGCTGTCCGAATTGATGGTAAGAAGATGGAGCTGGAGATTTCTGCTAGGAATATAATGTATGGAGGAAGAAAGGCTATCCAAATTGTTGGAAGAGATATTTCAGAGCGGAAAAAGGCAGAAAAGACCATTCATCAGATGGCCTATTACGATGCCTTAACAGGACTTCCTAACCGAAATATGTTTAGGCTTCATTTAAATGGTCTAATCCGTTCGGAAAGTAATCAATCATTCGCTATTTTATTTTTAGATCTTGATCGATTTAAAGTGATTAATGATACGAAAGGTCATACAACTGGGGATTTAATTCTTAGAGAAGTAGCAAAGCGAATAGAGCAAACCCTTCGAAGTGATGGTGTTGTCTTCCGTCAAGGTGGAGATGAGTTTATCATTATTCTAGAGAATATGGATAAACCAAGAGTGTCAGAAGTTTCGCAACGAATGATCAATAGGTTTACAAAGCCAATTGTCATAGATGAGCAGGATTTCTATGTGACACCAAGTATTGGTATCAGTATGTATCCTGATAATGGGACAGATAAAGACACGCTTATCAAGCATGCTGACAGCGCTATGTATGTAGCGAAAGAAAAAGGAAAGAATAACTTTCAGTTTTATCATTCGAATTTAGATCATCATTCTGACAGAAAAATGGAGTTGGAAAATGCTTTAAGAAAAGCAATTGAACTTAATCAACTAATGTTATATTACCAGCCTCAAGTAGATTTACAGGCTAATAGAATGATAGGTTTAGAAGCACTTATCCGCTGGAAACATCCTGAGTTTGGAATGGTGTCACCGGGAGAGTTTATACCGATAGCTGAAGAAACAGGTCTAATTGTCCCCATTGGTAAATGGGTATTAAAAGAGGTGTGTAATCAGATTAACACATGGCATGATGAAGGGTTGAGCCAAATTCCTATCGCGATTAATATCTCAGTTAGGCAAATCCAGGATGATCATTTTATAGAAGATGTGATAGAAATTTTAGATTACTATAATATAGATAAAAGATACATAGAATTTGAACTTACAGAGAGTATTATGCAGGATATTGAAAAGTCCACGCTCATGTTAAAGCAACTAAAACAAATAGGGGTCAAGCTTGCCATTGATGATTTTGGAACAGGGTATTCTTCCTTAAGTTATTTGAAGCATCTTCCAATTGATAACATAAAAATAGATAAATCATTTATTGATGATATATTAGATGAGTCCAGTCAAGGATCCATTGTAAAAGCAATCATTGATATGAGCCAAAATTTAAACTTCACGGTCATTGCTGAAGGAATTGAAAAAGAAGAACAAATCGAATTTTTGCTAAAGAATGGCTGTTTTATTGGACAAGGCTATTACTTCTATAAACCTATGCCTTTAGAAGAGATACAATATATGTTAAAATCACCTACCATTAAATGGTAGGTGATGCTATATGTTAAAAAATCCACTAAGGACTAGTGGATTTTTTATGTTGCTTTACGATTAATTCACTTGTAATAATATAACGCTTTGGAGCGGGACCAATAAACTGGAAGGGATAGCAGGTTGTTAATGTGAGCATTCCTTTTGGCTTTGGTGTATTCACCGTGCGATCATTGGCATCTACTATACGTATTTTTTTAATTTTGTAAAGGAATTCGCCAGCTTCTGTCCTTACAATTAGTTCATCCTGTAGCTTAAGTTGATCTAAGTTTCTAAAGACGGTATCCCTATGACCTGATAAGATAGCGTGATTATTTTCACCTGGTAAAGCGCTTCTATATACATGTCCAATACCCTTCTTCAATACATCCTCAGACGTCCCTTGGTAAATTGGCAAGTGCTTTTTAAGTTTTGGAATGTAGAGGTCTCCGAATTTATCTCCTATAACGGGAATAGTATAATATAGATTAACCTTTTTCTGTTCATATACCTTAACATCCTCTTTAGTCTTTATTTCTGAGGGGGAAGAGGATGAAGCGGTATAGCCCACTAAGAAAGTATAAATGTTCGAAATAATCATAACAGCACCGACTGCCATGATAAAAAGAGATATCTTGTTCTTCAGCATATTTACCATATTGTGACCTCCATAGCCTCTATTCTTATTAAGATGTGTAAGCTATGGAGGATTATTCAATCTTGAGGGTCGTTATAGGGAGTAGGAGTTACGTAGTCAGCTTTACAAACTTTCTTTTACCCACTTGTATGATAAGATCATTTTCAACAGTAATGGATAAAGTGTGGTCCATCACCTTTTCACCATTCACCCTAACCCCACCATTTTCAATCATTTTTCTTGCTTCACTTTTAGAGGGTAATAACGTTAATTCGACTAATAAATCTAGTATGAGAGCTGTGCTTTCTCCTTCCCAAACAACTTCAGGTATATCATCTGGAATTGTTCCCTTTTGAAACACTGCTTTGAAGTGATCTTCAGCTTGATTAGAAGCTTCCAGTCCATGGTACATCCTTACAAGGGTTTTTCCAAGGTACATCTTTGCATCACGAGGATGGAGCTTCCCTTCGGTCAAATCACTGGCAATCGATTCTTTTTCATGTACGTCAAGGTCAGTGGCAAGGTTGAAGTATTTAATAATTAATTCATCTGGAATGGACATAGTCTTTCCATACATATCGCTTGGCTCGTCGTTCACTCCGATATAGTTATGCTTTGATTTTGACATTTTTTCAATCCCGTCTAAGCCCTCAAGGAGAGGGAGAAGGATGACAACTTGCTTTTCCTTATCAAAGAACTCTTGAAGGTGTCTGCCCATTAGTACGTTGAAATGCTGATCGGTTCCACCTAACTCAACATCACTCTCTAATTCAACCGAGTCATAGCCTTGCATGAGAGGGTAGAAGAACTCATGTAAGGAAATAGGCTTTCCGGTAGATAGACGCTCAGAAAAGTCATTTCTCTCTAATAATCTTGCTACCGTAATAGAGGCAGATAGTCGGATAATATCTTCTAAATTTAAGGACGATAACCATGTTGAATTGTAAAATAGCTCAACCTTTTTCATATCTAATACCTTGCCAAATTGTTCGAAGTACGTTTGGGCGTTATGTTTTACTTGTTCATTTGTTAATTGCTTTCTTGCCACAGATTTTCCGGTAGGGTCGCCAATTTTTCCTGTGAAATCACCAATGATTAATTGAATGACATGACCATTTTCCTGAAATTGTTTTAATTTATTTAACACGACGGTATGTCCAATATGAACATCTGGAGCCGAAGGATCTAATCCTAATTTGATCTTTAATGGCTTTGATAAGAAAATAGATTTTGCAAGTTTGTTTTTAAATTCTTCGGCGGGAATAATCTCGTGAACACCGTTATGATAAATCTTAAACTGCCTCTCAACTTCTGCAAATTGATCACTTGTTAACTTCTCTAAAAAATTCTCCATCAATGTTCCCTCCTGTTTTAGAAATAAAAAAACCACGCCCCTAAGAAAGGGACGTGGTTTACGCGGTACCACCCTTATTGAAGATTGCTCTTCCACTTGTGTATATAACGGTATATCCGTTCTTTGCTACGTATCGTTCACAAAGAAAGTTCAAGGAAGTAATTCATTCTTATCTGTGTACTGATTTTCACCAACCATCAGCTCTCTAAAACAGGGAGATAAAAACTACTGTATCCTGTCATAACTTCTTCATATAAAATTGTATTGGATGATTTTTATTATATTAGCTGAATTGAGGGAGATATTCAAGGGTAAATTTGTAGTGATTTTTTTCCATTTAAGGATTAGCTTGAGAATTCTATCAAATAAATAGCGATCTTGTTAGCTTCATTTGGAAGTAACAAGATCGCCTATACTATTTCACTAATATCCACTTTTATTGTCCTTTCTAGGAAGCTACTATTTGGCAAGAGAGCTTTCCTTGTTCGTTCATTTGAGAGTCCCAGCATATGTAGTATGCCTTCGCCTTTCTCTATTTCAATGGCATCACCTTTTCATGATTGACTTGTTAATAAATTCCCATGTATCGGTTTTGAAACATGTTGCCTAACGCTACTTCATTGGATTCCCTCTTTTCTAAAATAGTAGGTTGATCATACATACCCATGTACCAGTTGTACATTTCGCCTTTCGTTTTTTCAATGGAATCACGCCCTTCCTTATTGTGAATTCAAGGTTTATGATGTTTTTTTGATTTCACTTGTTTCACCTTCCTTTCTTTAACTTGTCCTAATCATACATTATTTATCTGTAAATTGTAAATATTCAAAATATTTAATATTTTGCTGTTTTTGTCGATTTTAGTCATGTTTTTGACTTCTATCTAAATCAGACTCTTTTTTTTGAAGATTTACAAATAAATTTTTTCACCAAGAAAAGGTAATTTTTCAAGGAATTATTTTAGGAAACGCCGAATATAAACACTGTAAACATATAAAAAGGGGGTAATGGAATGAGTAGAGTAATCAATGTTCAGAACTTGATTGATACAAGAGAGAATTTAGTGAAGGAAATTTCCTCGTTAAAATGGGAGGAGTTAAATGAAAAACAAACAAGTGAAGAATGGAGTATCGGTCAAGTTTGCCACCATTTAATTGTATCTGAAACAGTGTTTACAAAGGCGATAGTTTATGGACTGAAAAAGAATGATCAGGTTAATGTGGAACAAAAACAAGTAGATTTAACGTTAGATCGCAGTCGAAAGATAGACGCTCCTGAAATCGTTCTTCCTCATGATGGTCCTTTTGATTTACATAAACTTCTTGAAGGATTGCAAGAATCGAGGAGTAAGCTTCTACATGTGTTAAATTCCTTAGAAGATCATTCCATTTTATGGGAGAGGGCGACGAAACATCCAATCTTCGGTGAACTCGCCTTAAATCAATGGGTCGATATTGTGTATTTACATGAAGAGAGGCATATTGAACAAATTAAGGAATTGAAAGCATTACAGGTGAAATAGCATGAATAATAACTAAGGAGAGTTCCTCCGGTATGATGTAAGAATATGGCACTAGTTAAAATCCCACCAAAGGTCGTTTGGCGGGATTCATTTTTGTTAACGATTAGGAAGTAAAAGGTTTATTACTATCTGATTACGTTTTCTTTAGTAATCTGGCTCTAGCGCCAGCCAAGATGAACTTGCAATGTCCTTGCAAGTTCATCTTTCTTAAGGCTACCTGACATAGACAAATGTGAAATTCACCCGTTTTTCAATGTCAGAACGTGGCTGCACATGGGCCCCTTTGCATTTGTTTATTTTGAAAGCATGGCTGAAACTAGTTTACTCAACGTTTCTTTATGAATAAATGGAGCGAGACCTGCTAAAAAATCAGGCGACATTTCTTCAACACCTACATTTTGAATGTGAGTTTCAAGCTGTTCCTTTCGTAAAAAAGGAGCGAGGCTAAGGAGGAGGCTAGGTCTCACTTGTTTTTCTTCAGAGCGCTCTAGGATGTAGTCAAGGGTATCTGAGCTCATAAAAGGAGCCAATCTACAAATGGTTTGCACATTAATCTGGTTGAAATCTGCTTTTTTTACAAAAAAATCTACCTGTTCTCGCCCTAAGAAAGGTGCTAAGGATACTAAGGTTTCGGCACCAATTGATCCATCGGCACAGCTCTCTACTAATAAGTTCAATGTTTCATCTGCAATAAAGGGAGCGATGCCCACCAGAAAATCTGGTGTGATATCTTCTGCAATTGCATCACGAACTATCTGATCTAACAGCTCTGAGCTTAGAAATGGAGCGAGGCTAGTTAGTGTATCTAGGTGAAATTTTGAAGTGTGTAATTTCTCTGTTAACTTATCCAGAGTACTTGTCTTAATGATGGGAGCAACATCGATAAGCTCATCTAATTGTACTTCATTAGAGTTAATTAGTCCTGCTACTTGGTCGATTTGATTAGATGATATGTTTTCAACAATTGTTCCTAAGTGACGATGATTCCAATTTTCTTTCGCTTCCCCTGCATTCATCATTTCGTCAATCGTTTTGTTGAATGTTTGAGCAATTACTGGGAATGTACCAATATCAGGTAAAGATTCTCCTCGTTCCCACTTTGAAACAGCCTGATGAGTAACGTTTAATTTCTCTGCAAGCTCTACCTGTGTAAAGTCTTGTTCCTTCCGAAGCTTTGAAATATAAGCCCCAATTTTACGTGCATCTAGCATCTAAAAACCTCCTAGTGAACAATGTACAGTGCGCCCTGTCACCCTCATCTTAACACCTGCTCTATTACACAGCTATCAACTAGTAGTTGAATATGATGATATATCTCCTCAACTGTCAGTAGAATTAATGCCATCATCTAAAAGACATGGCCATCTCCATCATTTCTTCTTTAGATAACTGTGATGGACCTTCGTAAACAATGGAGTACTCCACATCATTTATTCGCCAGCTAAGCATTTGGTTATGCTCATTTTCTTGATAATACGCTGTTGTTCCGTCTAAAAGTCTTGTTTGTTCATCCCAGCTAGAAACATTATGCCAACCGATTTGACTAGTAACCCATACAGTCACACGCTCATTTTCATTTTCAAAAATCATTTTTACTCGATTATATAGACTAACCTTTGCATAGTGATTATTAGACTGGATAGGGAGATAAGTAGGACTTGAGACGTCGAAAGGGACAAACCAACTTGCCATTTGAATCGGTAATCTCACTACACTAAAAAAAATACCAAGGATGATAAAGAGGCCTAAAAGTATAGATAAAATCTTTCTCGTTTTTAGTGCTTTTTCAAAACGATCTTCATGGGTTAACACAGGTTACACTCCTCTCATCAATGCTTCCTTCCATCATTTTACCACCTTATCAAAGGAGAGGGGGAACCAAAAACAAAAAAAAGAAAGCTAACAAAATAGCTTTCTTTTAACAACAATCGGATTCAGGCATGCCTGTAAAAATAAGGCCATCCTCGCGTACATCCAACGTTAAGGTGTCTGTCATCGCTAAAATACGTTGATCAATGGCAACTGTAATTCCATTCACTGTTTTTACTTCATCATCATTTTCTGGCTCATCCAGAGTCAGTCCTAATTTAGGCGATCCTCAGCCATAGCCTGCGAAAATGATTCGAATGTTACTAGCATTATGTTCTTCAAGAAATTCAAGTAATTTTGTCTTTGCTTCGTTTGAAATATTCATGGAAACCCTCGCTTTCTCCATTAGTATAAACGGTATGGGTATTTAGATACAAATAATTATAATTACTCTAACGATTGGAGGATGGATTCATAGCCAACCTTCTCTTCTGGAAACCATGGGAGAATCGTACATTTAGTAGCTAATTCACTTGTTACTTTTTGAATCCAAGCTTTTTCAGCCTTTGCTCTACCGTTTAGAATAGGGTCAATGGTTTTCGTAGTATACAACGATTGATTGATGATCCACCAGGTTGGAATAATATCAGCCCTTTTTAAATCTTCCTGAAGCCTGCTTGCTTCTAACACTGGTGTAGCTTCTGCAAGTGTGACGATGACAACACTCGTTTCTGTTTTGTTTCGAAGACGAGGAAGAAGGTTCCTCACACTTTCTGGCACTTCACCAGTAGAACGGGCGATTTCTTTATGATAGGCCTCTGCCGCATCCAAAAGTAATAGTGTATGGCCCGTTGGAGCAGTATCGATAACGATAACCTCGTCCTTTGATTTCTCAACCATCGCAGCAAATGCACGGAACACAGCAATTTCTTCTGTACATGGGGAATTTAAGTCTTCCTCAAGGTAGGCAAGAGCTTCTTCATTTAGTGTAGCACTTGCGTTACGTACAACTTCATTCTTATAAACTTCAACTTCATGAGTTGGATTAATACGGCTAATGGTTAGGAGATCATTGTTATTCTCAGCTTGAAACATCAGGTCAAGGTGGGCAGCTGGATCAGTTGTGGTTAAGTGTACCTTGTGTCCTTTTTCAACTAATCCCACTGCTATCATGGAAGCCACTGTTGTTTTCCCGACTCCTCCCTTTCCCATGGTAAAAATTATTCTCGTACCTTGTTCAGAAAAAGAAGAGATTAAAGATTTTATAGAGGAAACTGATTTGTCATCAATGACCGTTTCTTCAGTCATAGTAGACATTTCATTGGAATTTGAGAACAAGAGTCGCAAATGCTCCAAGCCTGTAAGTGTATAAGAAACAAAAGGCAACGAGAATGTTGTTATTTCCTTTAAGCCGTTCGGTATGTTCTCTATTGCTTCTTGCTGCCGTTTATAAAAGGCATGTGATATAGGATCATTTTCTATTTGCCTCTGTAAGACCCCGTTAATGATAAGGCGCTGGTTGTTAATACCTAATTCACGTAGTTCCTTTGAGGCTCTTTCAGCCTCATAAAAGGATGACGACTCGGGTCTTGTTACAATCAGTAAGGTGGTTTGACTAGGATCAGATAAAGCATTGACTGTTTTTTCGTAAATCTCCTTTTTCTCACCTAACCCAGAAAGAGGACCAAGGCAGGAAGCTCCGTGTGTACTCTCTTCCAAATATCCACTCCAAGCAAGGGGTAATTGCAAAAGGCGAATGGTATGGCCAGTAGGTGCCGTATCAAAAAGGATGTAGTCATACTCTTCAACTAAATCCGTATTTGTTAACAGGTTTGTAAACTCATCAAATGCGGCAATTTCAACTGTACAGGCGCCAGATAATTGTTCCTCCATCGTGACGAGTACAGATTGTGGTAATAAACCGCGATAAGGCCCAATCACTCTTTCGCGATATTTACTTGCAGCCTCTTCAGGGTCTAAGTTACAGGCATACAAATTCTCAGTATGGGGAATCTGCTTTGGTTCACTTGTCAGTTCAATCTCAAAAACATCCTGGAGATTTGAAGCAGGGTCTGTGCTAACAATCAATACCTTTTTACCGAGGTCGGCTAAGCTAACTGCAGTTGCGCAGGCAGTAGATGTTTTCCCAACGCCACCTTTTCCGGTAAAAAAGAGGAATGGGGTATGGCTGACAGACTGGGGCTCAAACATTTGCATGAATAGTGTTCCTCCTATAATAGTCTTGTTTTGGAAGCTGGTTCTTGTAGATCTTGTTCGTTTACATGAAGCCATTCTGCAAACTCTTCATTCGATGGGTACTCTCCAATTTTTACAGCTTCACCATTCAATAGTGTGATTGGCAAGGCATCAGGGCCTTTTTCGTGAAGAAGGGTGTTAATGACTTTATTTTCAACAAACATCCTAGGTTCAGTTCCAAGATTAAATCGTTTTATATAAAAGCCTTTATTTTCAAGAGTGAAAATAGTAGAGGCAACTCTTGTGAGTTCAGGATCCACAGATGGTCCACATACTCCTGTTGGGCAGCACAATGCAGGGTCAAAGATCTCAATTTTGTTGGTCATATGAATTCTCCTTTTTCAATCTAGTAAAAAAACAGTCGAGAAGCTTTGTTCTCGACTAGCAACATTATTCACCTGTTTCAGAAAAGCGCTTAATACGGTCTCCAATTTCATCACGAACGCGCTGGAAGAATGCCCATTTTTCTTCATCCGTACCTTCAGCTTTTGCTGGGTCGTCGAATCCCCAATGAACACGCTTAATGTGAGGAGGAGTAACAGGGCAATGGTCAGCAGCATGACCGCAAAGTGTCACAATTAAATCGGAACGGTCTAATATATCCTTACTAATGACATCAGATGTTTGCTTAGAAATATCAATGCCTGCTTCCTGCATAGCCTTTACAGCACTCGGGTTTAATCCATGGGCTTCAAGACCCGCACTATACACATCCCATTCGTCACTTAAATATTGTTTCGCCCATCCTTCTGCCATTTGACTTCGGCAAGAATTACCTGTACATAGGAAATAGATTGTTTTTTTTGTCATCTTAATAACTCCTTTATATGAATAATAACCATAAATATAGCCCTACAAGAGTGATAAAGAGGGTTGGAATTGTTAGGATAATTCCCACTTTAAAGTAATAACCCCATGTAATTTTGACGCCTTTTGTAGACAGGACATGTAACCATAAAAGTGTTGCTAGAGAACCAATAGGGGTTATTTTCGGTCCTAAGTCAGAACCTATGATGTTTGCATAGATTAAGGCTTCCCGTATAGTACCCGATGTATTAGTGTCAGCAATTGCTAATGCATCAATCATGACAGTAGGCATATTATTCATGAAAGAAGAGAGGATTGCTGCAATAAAACCCATTGATATTGTTGCAATAAAAAGACCTTGGTCAGCTGCAACTTGAATAAGATCAGATAATAGATTTGTTAGACCCACATTTTTAAGGCCGTATACAACAACGTACATTCCGATGGAGAAAAATACAATTGCCCATGGTGCGCCTTTTAGGACTTTCTTTGTTTGGACAGCAGGACTGTCCTTCGCAATGACTAAGAAGATAATGGCGATGGTTCCTGCAATAAAGGAAACAGGAATACCAATAAATTCACTTGCGAAATAGCCAATCAGAAGAATGGATAACACGAGCCAAGAGAGCTTAAATAGCTTTTGGTCCTTTATTGCTTCGGTCGGTTCCTTTAGCTTAGAAAGGTTATATTCATTTGGAATACTTTTTCTGAAAAATAGATACAGAACAAGAATGCTAGCACCTAATGAGAAAAAGTTTGGAACGATCATCCTACTTGCATACTCTGCAAATCCGATAGAAAAGAAATCGGCTGATACGATGTTTACAAGATTACTAACAACAAGTGGAAGTGATGTAGTATCTGCGATAAACCCACTTGCCATAATAAATGGAAGGATCATTTTATCTTTAAAGTGTAAGGCTCTTACCATCGCTAATACAATCGGTGTTAGTATAAGTGCTGCACCGTCATTGGCAAAAAAGGCAGCCACAATAGCTCCTAGAATCGTAACTAGTAAGAACATTTTCAGTCCATTTCCTTTTGCAAAGCGGGCCATGTGTAGTGCTGACCATTCGAAAAAGCCAATTTCATCAAGTATGAGTGATATAATGATGAGGGCGATAAAGGTAAGAGTAGCATTCCAAACAATGCCCGTAACATCCACGACATCTTGTAAGGTAACAACACCAAATAGTAAAGCGAGTATTGCCCCTCCACATGCAGACCAACCTATTGATAAATTTTTAGGTTGCCAGATGACAAGGACTAGGGTGAGTAGAAAAATGGTGATAGCTGTAATAGTTAAATACAATGTTTTCCCTCCAATTACTCACAAGAGATTCTTAATCCCTGTTCTTCCAATTCTTTTAATTTATTATCTTGATTTGGTAAGTGTTGAAGTAGATCTTTGACGAAAGGATACAAGTTATTTTCTTTATTTAACGCGTAGAAAATCCACTGACCTCTTCTCGTTTCTTTCACAACACCTACATCTTTGAGCTTACGGAGATGCTGACTAATGGCGGGCTGACTCATTTGAAATATCTCTACAAACTCACACACGCAACAATCGTGAGAGTCTAAAATCTTAATCATCGTTAATCTTGTTTTATCACCAAGGAGCTTCAGTAATGGAGCGGCATGATCAATCTCAACTATATGATTATTCAAAACTATTTTCACCACCATATTGATAAATAGAAAAATAAATATATAAGCATTTGATTATATGTTAAGAGAAAGTTAGTAAGATTTCAAGCCTGATTATGTTAAGAAAGTGTAAACCTGTTTACACGGTAGATTAAGTACCCGCTCTCCATTTTCCCTCGAAGTAAGTAAGAAGGTGGTAAAAACAGATGGTGAAAACTTTTAGAGATAAATAAAAAGGAAAAGAGTATAAAAATTTATATCCATTCAGATAGTGGTAAGCTCCCAAAAGATGGCCAATCCCTTCAAGACACATTCCTCCAAGAGACCAAATTACAATATAAAATAGGATTTGAAAACCTTTAAGCTGAAATCGATTGTAAATATAGATAAACAAAAAACTGGAAGGACCATAAGCTAGATAAGAGATAAAGTCAAATACAGAATAATTAGAAGTATCATTAACGTCATAAAAATTAAACGGTTCTACACTAATCGTGTGATCTAGAAGCATCCCAAGGTATGATCCTAACGTAAAATAGGTAATGGCTTTTGCAAGAGAAAACTGCTTTGGAAGCTTAATCATGATAATCAATCCGCCGAGTAGCAGGAGAAGGAAATACCATTCATTTGCATTAAATTGAGTATCATAAACTTTCAATTGCCTTCTCCTTTCTATGGACTTTCATTATGATTCTCGAAGTAACGATACAAATCATAAATAATATGAAGATTTCAAGGGTATTGTACCAATTGTTCCATTTTACATATTTGTATAAATGAAGATATTCACCTAGATTTTCAACGGAGAAGATGAACAGGATTCCAAGTCCTAACAATAGTCCTTTTGTTTTGGCAGGAAGGTGGCTAAACAATATGTTCGTAACAATTAGTAATGTTCCAGGATAAATAATGGTTCTGTACAAAATATAAGCAATAAATAGAACATGCTTAGTTGAAGGCTCAATAAGTTTTAGATTTACTCCTACAATGGAAAAGGAGTTTTTAATAGCAAGAGAAATGATAAAGAATAGAAATACATTTTCGATGGGGGACAATGGCTTTGGAAGAAGGAAGATCGTCATGCACACAAGCCATGCCAACGTAAAATAAATAACAATCTCCATACAAACAGTCCTTTTTGCTTATATTTGCACAGCTTCACCATTCTTATGCTTACTCCCTTGGATTTTTAACGCTAAAAACGCACCGATTACCTCCGGTGCGTTTTTGGCGTTAAAGTTTAATATATCCAGTTTTAATACTCTACACGTATGCTTATGATCTAACCTCATTAAAGATAATTAGGAAGAAATCATTCTTGTTAATCAGTCTGAATCAATAAAAAAATCCTGGGTTTTACCTCGCATAATAGATGATAAATTAGAGTTGAAAAAAATCTAGTTAATGGGATGAAGCTAAATAAGATAATTAAATTCATAAGGAACTGAAATGGCGACGCTTCTTTGCTATGTCTGAGGGAAAACGGAGCGCCCTGAGCCTTTTGTTCTTAATTCTATTAAAATTATCGGAATAAAACACTTTTGTCCTCTAATATCTTAATATAAATAGCTTTTTGGGGAAAGGAGGGATACAAGCGATTAGATAGGCTTAAAACATTACGATAGGAGTGATAGGTATGACCGCAATCTTGACCATCTTGAATGTTGTCATTATGGTAGCGCTTATTTTTGGGTTATTTACCATGCAAAAGAAACATGTGTCATTTTCAAAACGCGTTTTTGCTGCTCTAGGTATTGGTATAGTCCTTGGTGTAGTTCTGCAATTAATGTATGGAGCATCATCAGAGGTCATCAAAAATTCAGTTGATTGGTTTAATATAGTCGGAGTAGGATATGTAAGGCTACTCCAAATGGTTGTCATGCCTCTTGTATTTATTTCAATTTTAGCTGCGTTTACAAAATTAAAGTTATCCCATAATATTGGTAAAATTAGTGGACTTATAATTGGTATATTAGTAGGTACAACAGCAATTGCAGCAGCTATTGGTATAGGAACTACTGCCGTTTTTGATTTAGAGGCGATTGAAATTGAGCAAGGAGAAGCAGAGCAGGCACGAGGAGCGTCATTAGAACAAAGACTTGAGAGTGTTCAAGATATGACTCTTCCGCAGCAAGTGATTCAATTATTACCAGCGAACCCATTTTTAGATTTCACAGGTGATCGCCCAACTTCAACGATTGCAGTCGTTATCTTCGCTGCTTTCATTGGCTTAGCCTTCTTGGGGGTCAAACGAAAAGAACCAGAGGCTGCAGAGTTTTTTGCGAAAATCGTAAATACCCTCTATTCCATCACAATGAGAATCGTTACAATCATCTTACGTCTTACACCATATGGGGTCCTCGCGTTAATGACAAGAGTGACTGCTACAAGTGATTACGGTGCTATCATGAAGTTAGGTGAATTTGTAATAGCTTCATATGTTGCTCTACTTATTATGTTTGGCGTTCATTTATTACTACTCATTTTTGCAGGGTTAAATCCTGTTACGTATGTAAAAAAGACATTTCCAGTTTTGCTATTTGCCTTTACCTCACGCACAAGTGCAGGTACACTTCCGTTAAATGTTAAGACTCAATCACAACGGTTAGGAGTACCTGAGGGAGTGGCGAACTTCTCTGGTTCACTCGGGTTATCGATTGGGCAAAATGGATGTGCAGGTATTTATCCAGCCATGTTAGCGGTTATGATCGCACCAACAGTTGGTATAAATCCACTTTCGCCATCTTTTATCTTTACGCTGATTCTTGTCGTGGCTATTAGTTCTTTCGGTGTTGCAGGTGTTGGTGGTGGCGCGACATTTGCAGCCCTTATTGTTCTCTCGGCTATGGATCTTCCAGTTGCATTAGCTGGATTACTTATCTCAATCGAACCTTTAATTGATATGGGCCGAACAGCCGTGAATGTAAGTGGAAGTATGACTTCGGGTGTATTGACGAGTAAAATAACCGGCGAGTTAGATGAGACCGTTTATATTGGCGAACAAGAAGCGATTGAAGCGTAAGGAATGGCACCAATATAATTACGATTGGGATAAATGTCAAACATTTAGAAGGTATGTGGGAAGCCACATACCTTCTATTATTTAAATAGTTGTAAATATGAGGAATTTTATTTCCACAATCGAAAGAATTAGCTTATAATCTCTTTATGCTTTTAAATTACCAGCGATGAGGTTATAGATCATGAAAATTAAACATTGGGATGTAAACTTAAAGGTTCGCTTGTACGGTGAATTTTTTGTGAATGTTCTATTTTGGATGTTCTTCCCGTTTATGGCCATTTATTTCTCAGACGAATTCGGAAAAGGGATGGCTGGGTTACTATTAGTCGTATCACAAATTTTTGGAGTGTTAGCTAATTTAGTTGGCGGATATTGTGCCGATCATTTTGGGCGTAAAAAGATGATGGTGATTTCTTCGATTGGTCAAGGGTTCTCATTTTTAGTGTTTGCATTTGCTAATTCTCCTTGGTTAGATGCTCCGATGTTAAGCTTTATCTGCTTTACTATAAACGGGATTTTTGGCTCTTTCTACTGGCCAGCTAGCATGGCAATGGTAGCAGATGTAGTGGAAGAGAAGGATCGAAATTCTGTATTTGCTGTATTTTATACTGCTATTAATATTGCTGTAGTATTTGGCCCGGTAATTGGGGGAATATTCTTCTTCCAACATCGATTTGAATTACTTTTAGCAGCGGCTGTAACGAGTTTTGTTGTAGGATTACTATTGCAGAAGCTTGTGAGGGAAACCTCTCCTGCCTTAAGGGAGCAAAAAATTAAAACGAATGAACAGCTTTCTTGGTACGGAGCTGTGGCCAAACAGGTAGCAAACTATAAAGTGATTTTTAAGGATAAAACATTTTTATTATTTATAGTAGCGGGTGTTCTAGCAGCCCAGACGTTCATGCAATTAGATTTAATTATGGCTGTGTATACGAAGGAACTAGTTCCGATGCAAACTTTATTATTACTTGGGGACTGGGACATCAGAGTGGGTGGAGAAAAAGCATTTGGATTAATTGTAGCTTTTAATGGTTTATTGGTTGCACTATTCACCGTATATATTACAAAACAGGCCGATAAATTCAGAGAGCGTGATGTGTTCATTGCCTCTTCACTACTTTATGGTGTAGGTATTTTTATGTTTGGTCAAACGACTCTGATCTGGTTACTTCTAGTGGCCATGGTAGTTTTCACGTTAGCAGAAGTAATGGTAGTGGGAATTCAACAAGGATTTGTGTCTAAGCTTGCCCCTGAACAGATAAGAGGTCAATATTTTGCTGCAGCTAGTTTGCGTTTCACAATTGGACGTACAATTGCACCATTTACTCTCTCCATTTCGCTTTGGATTGGATATACAGGTACATTTATTATTTTGACTATCTTGTGTGTAGTAAGTGCACTGATTTATTATGTGATGTATCAGCAGTTTGAGAAAAAGAAGACAGTAGCAGTCGAACGAGTAACCGTTTAACATAGAGGAATGCTTCCTCTATGTTTTTTTATATCTAAACAAATTTAAGGTTGACATCGTTTGGATGGGGAAGTAAGATAGATTTTAACAAAATAACTTTAGCGCTTAAAAGCGTCTAAGCGTTTAAGTATGATAGAGAATTAGCTTTGTAGACTAGTAGCCTTTTATTTACAGAATTTAGAGACTGGGTGGGTAGTGAAAACCCAGGGAATAATAAGGTGAATTTACACTACTATGGGATAGCTAAGTTACAAACGAGTGGATAGATTAACTAGTATCTATCAATTAGGGTGGTACCGCGGAGAACTCTTCGTCCCTTGCTTTAGGGAGAAGGTTTTTTTATTTTACACAAAATGGAGTGAGGATATGGTAAATAATTTTATTGTTAAATGATGTAAGGGAAGCAATTAATAGTCTATCTGGAGGCACTCGATGAAGTCGTAAACCCGTTAGGTACCCAAAGAAGGGCTGCGAGGTACCGAACATAACAAAAAGATTATTACATGAAATCTTAATCGAAGTATAATTTCATCATAGGAGAGGTTAATCATGAAAGGATTACAAAGAGGTTTAAATAAATGGCATGGATATGCCCTAATGATCGGTGGGATGATTGGCTCTGGAATCTTTGTTGTAACAGGAGAAGCGGGAGGACAAGCAGGGCCATCTGTACCTCTGGGATATATTGTTTTATTACCAATCTTACTATCTTCCGCTTTAGCTTATCTTGTATATTTAAGTACTCCCTTAGGAAACAGTCCTGGAGGAGCTTACACACATATTAGTCGAACATTTAAAAGCTTTTTTGTGGGATTTATATTTATGTGGTTTCAATATATAGCTTTATTAGGAGTTATGGCGGTTATCTCGATATCGTTTGGCGAGTTTGTGGCAAGTTTAATAGGGGTTGGACATCCTTTAATGATAGGTACAGCATTATTACTCTTTTTCTTCTTCTTAAATGTTACAGGTGTAAAATGGTTTGGCCAAGTCCAACTCGCAATGACTGTCATATTATTTATAGCCATTGCAGTTCTAGTGATTCCAGGGTTGTTCTTTGTGAAGTCTGGTAACTTCACCCCATTATTTCCTTTTGGTTTAGAGGGGTTCTTAAGTATTCTCCCAAGTTTGTTTTTTGCTTATTTTGGATTTGAACAGTTAGCACAGGCTGGTGGGGAGATGAAAAATGCTCAAAAAGAAATGCCGAAGACGATGCTAAGAGGTTCTTTACTAACAATGGTTATATATTTTCTCGTTTCTTTTGTTGCATTCGGCGTTCTACCTTATGAGCAACTTGCTCAGTCAAAGGGTGCGATGTCTGAGGTTGCAGCATCATATTTACCTGGATTTGGAACTTGGATTGTCAACGTTGGAATTATGATGGCTTTTGCTACAACCTTAAATTCGTTAATGATGGTCGTTTCAAGAATTTTATTTACGTTCGCAGATGATCGTATTATTCCGCCAGCTCTAGCAAAAGTTAGTGATCGGTTCGGGACACCGCATCTTACGTTAATGATCAATACCGTCTTGGTTCTTATTCTGATATGGACAGGCACCATGAGTTTTGTATTAAGTATTGCTCTACAAGGAATGTTCTTAATGTATATTGGTCATTCAGCAGCTATGATTGCTCTACCGTATGTAAGGCCTGAGCTGTATGAGCTGGCTCAGTTTAAACCGTCACGCTTCTTAATGCTGATTGCGGGGGTATTCTCCATTTCTGTCTTATCCTTCTTTAGTTTTACCATGATTATTTCGGTCATTGATGTTCTTCTTATATGGATGGCAGTTGGAACGTTTATTTATTTAGCAGGAAAACGATTTGGTAAGAAGACAAATTTTGATTATGAAAAGCAGTTAAACATTTGAGTTTAAGACAAGGGCTAGCCCTTGTCTTTTTAGTTCTAAAAAGACAAAACAGAGTAAACTAGGAATCCAGATTAATATTTATCCCGTTCCAACTGGCGCTAAGACCCCCACTTCAACTTTAGATGGATTGAAAAGTTTAAGTGGGGGATAAGCGCCAGTAAGAACCCGATAATATGAACACAGACTAAGATCGCCACATCCTGTGGCAACGTCTGTGTGACCCACATCATGCGGGCCGGGGCTAACAATCAGTGGGGGATGAGGATAACCCCCACTGATTGAAGTTTCACTTTATAAGCATTAATGTAGAGAGAAGTAAAGATAACTTTTATAATAGAAGGAAAGCCATAAATTGGGAGTTGGAAGTTTGACGACTAAACAACACATTATCAATAAAAAAAAATCAATAGGTGATTGGGTCCAGAGTTTAAACGAATTGAGTGACGAAACGTGGTTCCAACCCTTTGAAAAGGGGAAGTGGGGGGCGGCTGATGTCATCTCCCATTTCATAACATGGGATCAATTTTTACTAGATTATCGTTTACCGTATATCATGAAACAGGAACCCTTTCCTAAAGTAGATATTGATGTCGAAAAAGTGAATAACGATGCTTCGCATTATGCACGTTCCGGAAAATCAAAGGAACAGATTATTAACGAATTTCAAGAAATTAGAAGAAAAGTGACAGCTTATTTAGATGAAATACCAGATGAGATTTTTAATGGAACCATTAAAACAAGTAAAGAAATTCGGACGCTTGACTATTTTGATGTATTAATTGAGCATGATTTAAAACATAAGCAGCAAATTATTGATTTTATCGAAAAAGGAAAGACGAGAAAAATAGCCATTGTATGCTTCGATCAATTTACAGACATAGACGTATTCATGCCATGGGATTTATTAAACCGTGTTCGTTTAGTAGGGAAGGAGAATAACTGGGAAGTTAAAATCCTTGGAACAGCTGATACACATACTTCGATGGCAGGTTTAACGATACCTACCCACGGTATGGTTGAAGAAGCGAATGGGGCTGATGCTGTAATATTTGCTAGTGGCACAGGTATTCAACGATTAATCCGAGATGAAGACTATCTTAACAGATTTAAATTGGACCCAAAGAATCAGTTAATTGGATCTATGTGTTCTGGAGCATTATTGCTGGGAGCGTTAAAGCTACTTGATGGTAAAAAAGCGACGACCTATCCAACTGTTGTTCACCAATTAAAAGAATTTAATGTTGACGTTGTGGAAAGTAGCTTTGTAAATGAAGGGAATATTTCAACAGCAGCAGGCTGTTTAGCAGCGGAAGAGTTAGTAAGCTGGATTGTCAAAGAGTTAATTGGTGATGAAATGGTAAAGATAATTCTTGAAACGGTTCAACCTGTAGGACAAGGTCTGTTGTTTAACTAAAAGGTCATACACTTGAAAAAATGGAAAAAAGATAAATTAATGTGTTGCATAGTATACCCTAGTATGGTATATTTTACATGCGGGAGGTGGTTCAATATGGAAAATACCCATAATGACGACTGTTGTGCACTTGAAAATGGGGAACGAAAAAGCCATCATTCAGAAAAGCATAAAAAAAATTTAGTCAGTCGCTTAAATCGAATTGAGGGTCAAATACGAGGAATTAAAGGTTTGATTGAAAAAGATACGTACTGTGATGATATTATTACTCAAATCTCGGCTGTTCAATCAGCATTAAATAGTGTAGGAAAATTGCTTCTAGAGAGCCACTTGAAAAGCTGTGTGATTGAACGTATTCAAGATGGGGATGAAGAGGTTTTAGATGAATTATTAGTAACGATACAACGAATGATGAAAAAATAAAAGGAGATGTAAAAAATATGGAAAAAATAACACTGAAAGTAAATGGAATGTCATGTGGACATTGTATCAAAGCGATTGAAGGTAGTGTTGGTGAGCTTTCAGGCGTAAATCATGTCAAGGTAAATCTAGAGCAAGGTACAGTAGACCTAGAATTTAATTCTGCTGAAGTTACCCTAGATCAAATTAAAGAAACGATTGATGACCAAGGATATGATGTTGCATAAAACGCGCTAAAATAGCGCGTTTCTTCCGGTCATTAACATACCCCTATGTGGTATATTGGAGGGATAAAAATATGAATGAATCACAAAAAGAAACGACAATGCCCATAACAGGAATGACGTGTGCGGCTTGTGCGATACGAATTGAAAAGGGTTTAAATAAAGTAGAAGGAGTTCAAGCGGCGACTGTTAATCTCGCACTTGAAAAATCAACTGTAAAATATGACCCTACTGTAACAAACGTGGCTGCCCTTCAAAAGAAAATTGAAGACTTAGGTTATGGAGTTGCAATGGAAAAAAAAGAGTTTGTAATAACAGGAATGACCTGTGCAGCATGTTCGGCGAGAATCGAAAAAGGACTAAATAAGCTAGAAGGTGTTTCGAAAGCGACAGTAAATCTTGCTTTGGAAACAGCTGTTGTTGAATATAACGGATCAGAGGTGACTGCTTCGGATATTATAGCCCGGGTTGAAAAGCTAGGATATGGTGCAAAAGTGAAGGATGAAGATCGAACGGATGGGGTAGACCACCGTCAAGCTGAAATTGAAAAGCAAACAGGTAAGTTTATTTTTTCAGTGATCTTATCTCTTCCTTTATTATGGGCAATGGTTAGCCATTTCTCATTTACATCTTGGATTTACTTACCTGACATGTTTATGAATCCGTGGGTTCAATTAGCGCTTGCAACCCCAGTTCAGTTTATCGTTGGAAAGCAGTTTTATGTGGGAGCTTATAAGGCACTTCGAAATGCTAGTGCAAATATGGATGTACTTGTTGCACTTGGAACATCAGCCGCGTACTTTTACAGTGTGTATCTTTCATTTATGTCAATCGGCTCAAATGAACATATGACGGAGCTATATTATGAAACTAGCGCAGTATTAATTACACTCATTGTACTTGGAAAGCTTTTTGAAGCAAAGGCAAAAGGTCGTTCTTCTGAAGCAATCAAGAAATTGATGGGCTTGCAGGCGAAGACAGCTACGGTAGTACGTGATGGAAATGAAGTCGAACTTCCATTAGAAGAAGTAATTGTAGGAGATATTATTCATGTAAAACCAGGTGAGAAAGTTCCAGTGGATGGTGAAATTGTTGAAGGAAGATCTGCATTTGACGAGTCAATGATTACAGGAGAAAGTGTTCCAGTCGATAAGGAAATTGGTGACATCGTTATTGGATCAACGATTAATAAAAACGGGTTTATTAAAATGAAAGCAACGAAAATAGGAAAGGACACGGCGTTAGCTCAAATTATTCAGGTGGTCGAGCAAGCGCAAGGATCTAAAGCACCTATTCAGCGATTAGCAGACCAAATCTCAGGTATTTTTGTTCCTATTGTTGTGGTCGTTGCCATCATTACCTTCCTTATTTGGTTCATATGGATTAATCCAGGAGAATTTGCAGTTGCACTTGAAAAACTGATAGCTGTTTTAGTCATTGCATGCCCTTGTGCACTTGGATTAGCGACTCCTACATCCATTATGGCAGGATCAGGTCGAGCAGCTGAATTTGGGATCTTGTTTAAAGGTGGAGAGCACTTAGAAACGACTCACCGAATTACGACTGTTGTTTTAGATAAAACAGGTACTGTAACAAAAGGTACACCAGAATTGACAGATGTAATGATAGAGGGCACCCTTACAGAAGAGGATTTCTTACAGCTTGTTGGATCAGCCGAGAACAATTCAGAGCATCCATTAGCACTTGCCATTGTGGACGGAATTAAAGCAAAGGGAATAACACTACTTGATGTAACTGAGTTTGAAGCAATTCCAGGCTATGGAATAATGGGAAATGTAAATGGAACCGAAGTAGTAGTTGGAACACGAAAGTTAATGCATAAATATGAGATTCATGTTGAACATGCATTAGCCAACATGGAGGCGCTAGAGCTACAAGGGAAAACAGCAATGCTCGTTGCTATTGACCGTAAATATACTGGAATTGTAGCAGTTGCTGATACGATTAAAGAAACCTCAGCAGCTGCCATTAAACGATTGCAGGAAATGGGACTTGAAGTGATCATGATGACAGGTGATAACGAAAGAACAGCTAAAGCAATTGCAGAAGAAGTTGGAGTAGATCGCGTCATTGCTGAGGTTTTACCAGAAGGTAAAGCAGATGAAGTGAAAAAGCTACAGCAAGAAGGAAAGAAAGTAGCCATGGTTGGAGATGGGATCAACGATGCTCCAGCACTTGCTCATGCAGATATAGGTATGGCTATTGGAACAGGTACTGATGTGGCAATGGAAGCTGCAGATATTACCTTAATTCGTGGTGATTTAAATAGTATTGCTGACGCAATCTTAATGAGTAAAAAAACAATCGTGAACATAAAACAAAATCTATTTTGGGCATTTGGGTACAATACGCTAGGAATTCCGATTGCTGCCTTAGGCTTCTTAGCACCTTGGCTCGCTGGAGCGGCAATGGCGTTTAGTTCAGTATCGGTTGTCCTGAATGCTTTAAGGTTACAAAAGGTGAAATTGTAGAAGGAGAGAAAGATATGAAGAAGTGGATATTATCTGGAATAGGGTATCTCCTAATTGTGGTTATTGGTTACATGATTTATTCTACTCTGTTTCAAGACGATGTAGCACAAACAGAGGATTCTCATGGGGAGCATGAGGTAGTCAACGAAAATGAAACTGATAGCCATGGACACGGTGATCATCAGGATGAAAATCCAACTGGTGTGAGTGAAGTAAAGGTTGACCTAATTGTAGAGGGAGACGAGATGAGGATTGCGTTAACGAATCTAAAAGGTGAGCCCGTTACGAACTTAGAAATCAATCACGAAAAGCTATTACACTTAATTGTAGTAGATGAACATTTAGATCAATATTACCATCTACACCCTGAAGAGGTAGGGACTGGTCAATTCATGGTTAAGCATTCTTTTAAAGAAGGGGCCTACAAGGCATTTGTTGATATAAAGCCTTCAGAATTATCATACACAGTATCCCCAATAGAATTTACTATCGGGAATATAGAAGAAAGCCATGCACACGATCATCTAGAAGTGGATACAGAGTTTCAGAAAACCATAAATGATGTAACGGTAAGCTTAAACATTACTTCATTTAAAGTCCAAGAAGATGTTACACTAACCTTTAGTTTTCCTGAAGGGACGAATCTTGAACCATACCTTGGAGCAATGGGACATGTCGTTATTCTTGATGAGGAAGCTGACAATTATATTCATGTCCATCCTGTTAGTGAAGAAGATACAATTTTTGCAACTAGTTTTCCAAAGGCAGGGATTTATAAGGTATGGGGAGAGTTTCAAATAAATGGGCAAGTATACACATACCCATTTGTTATAGAAATAAGTGAATAGTGATTGGTCATGAAAAGGAGTGGGGGTGTCTCACTCCTTTTATTTATTCTAAGTATGAAAGGTGGTTTTATTCGTCCTTTCTCTCTCGTATATATAGTAGTAATGCGTAGGAAGGGAGGGTGTAAGTATGAAACGAAATAAAGGATTTGCTCATTTAGCAGATGCGAGTGAACTGTTAGGCGAGGATTTTTGGGATGTGATGTCAGATGTATTACCATATATTGGACCTAGGATTGATGTGGTTAAAACAAATAAAGAGATGATAATTGTGGTGGATGCTGCCGGCATTTATTCAAAAGAAAGCCTAAGAGTGAGCATACATGGTTCAATGTTAGTGATAGAAGGTGAAATCATTCGGCCTTATATAAATGAGGAGTTTCAAATTATTCAAGATGAGCGGTTTAATGGAACATTTAAAAGAAAAATTAGATTATTAGAAGATTGTATTGTCCATCAAATGAAAGCAAGTTACACAAAAGGACTGTTAGATATTAGAATCCCTCTATACCACGAAATACCAGATCAGCCCCAAAAAACCATTCCCATCGATTTTGCTGACGAATATCCACTAACTTAGAAGAAGGAGGTTATTAGTTTGACAAAAATAAAAATTGACCATTTTAAAATTGGTAATATAAATCACACTTCATCCGTTCAATCAGGTATAAATATCCCGACAAATTGGTCTCATGTTCAATCATCCTCAGAAGGATTTGGAACGATAAATGGGCTAAATAATCAAATGAAAGATAACACATCAATCGTGAAAAAATCTAGGAATAGTAATGGTTAACATTTATAGTTCTGTCATTTCCTTAATAATATAGGAGTATTGGTAATATACATGTCTTAATAGAAGCAAGGAGTAAAGGGATGAGTGAAATGGATAAAGTAACGGATCATACAGAACATACAGCCATAGAATTCCTCCTCCAAAAAATGGAGAAAATGGAAGAGCAGCTCCGGGAAATAAAAGAGAGGAAAATTGAATACCATATAACGATTCACGATATTCATGTGAATGACCCCATTTTAAAAGAGCTCAGTTTTAATTTGGAGGCTTTAGATATTAAAGAATTGAGCGGATCATTAAACTTAGGGAATAATTTCTCACCTAAGGTTGAACAAAAAGGTAAAATGGATCTACAAAAAGAACCACGAAAAAAGAAACAGAAGCAGTCTTCAGAGCAGAACCAATCCTCAAATGGTATTATCATTTTAATTAATGGCAAGAGAATACCGTACTCCATACAATAAACATTCAGAAAGGAGGGTATGATGAGCATCCTTTCTCCTAAATTTATGATAGGTTCGATTCGAATAGGAAGTATTGAAGGTGCATCCTGCCTTAATATGGGGAATAATTTCCCTAATAACTTTACGAGTCACAAGAAACATCATCAAGGCTTTGGTACGGTCATTGGTGACCAAAATGAAATAAAAGGAATTTTATCAAAGTTAGAGAATCAAGACACAATAGATCTGATCACGAAAGCTGATTCAGAGGATACACCACAATGGGTAAAAGACCTAATTACCTCAGCTTTAAAAGACCAGCAGGGAGATTCTCTAGATGATCAAATTGAATAAATGAAAATCTTTAAGGAGTGAGCGGACTTCCCTCACTCCTTAATCGTGTTTATAACATGGAAAGTGATGGTAATTTTCATTTATCCTTGATGATAGTATAATGTAGAAATAATATTCAAAAAACGGGGGATGTCATCTTGCAACTATCTACGATAAAAAATGATATAAGAGACAGAGTAAGTCAAGTATTAATTGGAAAAGAGGAAGTCACAGAGTTATTACTTATCTCCATGCTTTGTAAAGGGCATGTGTTATTAGAAGATGTACCAGGTACGGGGAAGACTCTTTTAGCAAAGACCATTTCCAAGCTATTAGGGGGACAATTTAGAAGACTTCAATTCACACCAGATGTACTGCCAAGTGATGTTACAGGGGTTGAGTTTTTCAACCCGATGGAAAAGGAATTTGAGGTGCGGATGGGACCTGTTATGACGAACATCTTATTGGTCGATGAAATCAATCGTGCAACCCCAAGGACACAATCGAGTTTACTAGAAGTCATGGAAGAACGCCAAGTATCGATTGGCAATGATACCATCTCGCTTCCAGCACCATTTTTTGTTTTAGCAACACAAAACCCACTCGAATCACAAGGCACGTTCCCACTTCCGGATGCACAGCTAGATCGTTTCTTTATGTGTATACATATGGGGTACCCTAGCTTTGAAGAAGAACACCAAATGATGAAACTATATCGTGAGAATGAACCAATTAAGAATATTGAAGCTTATTTTTCTTCGATTGAAGATTTTATTCAGCTTCAAGAGCAGGTTCAAAAGGTGGACGTATCAGAGGATATGGAACGTTATCTTTTACATATTGTACATAAAACGAGAACGCATGAGTATGTTGGAGCAGGTGTAAGCCCGCGTGGAACACTTGCATTTATGAAGGCGGTTCAAGCAAAGGCCCTGTTAGAGAATAGACAATATGTAACTCCTGAAGATGTAAAGAAGGTTGCACCATATGTGCTTAGCCATAGGTTACAACTGAATATGGAAGGAAGCTTACGTGTGACGAAGCCAGAAGTCATTCAAGAAATCCTACTATCTACTGAAACACCTGTTGAGGAAGGCGTAGCTACAAAGTGAGAGACTGGACCAAACAAACCTTTAAACCAGAAAGTGCAACTGTCTTACTCGTAATCGTTGTCTTCTTATCGATTCTGAATTACTTTATGCTATCACTTACATTGTCTATTATGCTAGTCAGCGTGATTGTAGTCTTTACGATTGCCCACCTATATCATAAATACGTAACCCTTGATCTTGTGAATAAACGAAAGATTATTCGAGTATTCCCGGATGAAAGCGTTACTGTTCCCTTTAACATAAGTGGGAAAAGTATCGTCGCTCTTTTTTATGGGAAACTATCATTTCGTCTAAGCAATACCGTCCGGTTAACGAATGCACAATTTGAAATTGAAAGAAATGAAGATACGGAATACTATCTAGATGTTTCAAGTGGAAGAAAAGATCATCATCTTCATATTCAAGCTAAAAAACGTGGACGTGCTGTCATGAGACAAATTGAAATTCAAGTGTTTGATCCACTATTTATTGGGAATTCAAGCTTTCTGTTTAAGCCCTTTTACGGTACAGAAATTTTAATTCTTCCTAAAATGACGCCAGTGAAAGGAATAGAAAAGCTAGTAACTTATCAAGTTGGAAATCAACCAAATAGTCACTCTTACTTTCAAGATCCACTGCTCATATCTGGAATAAGAGGGTATCAGCATACTGATTCGTTTCAACAAATTCACTGGAAGGCATCTGCAAGAACGGGTGAGCTTCAAACGAAAATACTTGAAAAAACGACCCATTTAAAATGGACGATCCTCTTAAATGTCCTAGAAGATCAGGAGTATCACAGTTACTCATTGTCTTTTTCAAGAAATTTGGAAAACCATATTAGTCATATTGCGTATTTACTTCAAATTGCTGAAAAGCAAGGAATATCCGTAGAGTTGTTTGTAAATATTTTAGCCAAAAATCATTTTCAGCTTCTTCATCTGGAAGAGGGGGCCGGGAAAGAACATGTGATAAGAGGATTAGAATTGCTTGCTAGAATCGACTATTCGAGCGCTACTTTAAAACCAGAAAGATTCTTGAAGAGAGTTGAATCAAAGCTTGCGGGATCATTCTGTGTCATCTTATGTGGGATTACAAAGCAGGAAGTGTTAAAAACAACCTCTGACAAGCGTATCCATACTCTGCCATACTATGAGCTACAAGCTTCAGATGAAGGGGGGGCGCTCTTGCGATGCTAACCAAACAGGATTGGATATTGTTTATTCTCTTTGGACTAACTAACATATTTGAAATCGTTTCGTTATTCTTACTAGCTGGAATTATCGTAGTCGATTTACAACCAATCCCTTTACTGTTCGTATATTTAGTACCGTTATTACTTGTTAGGTGGGTTCAACTTAAGCTTGGTGGAATACCGTATGCTTTTTACATGATGGTTCCATTGATACAAATGGTTGTTCTGTTTCTGTTAGGGTATGATTTCCTACCTATCTTACTTGTTGGTATTTTTGTAAGCTGGCGAATCATTGTACTATCAAGAGAGCCATACCTTGAAAATCAAGGAGTTTGGCTAGCTGTCGTGTTGTTATCAACGTTTCTCCTCCTACTTATTAATAGAGAATTTTTATTTCAATATGTAGGTTGGTTTGTTCTTCTAATTATTATTTACATTAGTATTCGAATTATAATTCACTTAAGGAAAAGTCAGTGGGTATTTGTACGAAGAAGCTATCAATATTTGTTTATCTATATTTTCGTTTCTTTCGTAGCGATCCTGATCTTATATCATAGTGGCTTATTTTTGATGAATACCTTCTTTCCGTTTATCTGGCAAGGCGTTGCGCTCTTGTTTAGTTATCCGTTAAGCTGGATTTTTTCATCTATTAGTCTAGAATATTCAGGCTATGATGATGTAGAAAAGGGACTAAAGAAGCTTCAACAAAAACCATTTGAACAAGCCCAGCAAAACCTGCAATCAAACATGGAGATGAATGTTATTTACATCCTAGTAGCAGCTGTAGTCATCACGATTATCGTGGTGATGTATATAGCTCGTAAGCGATTATTAGGTAGTATACAAGATAACGCGAATGATATTCGTTTAGGCGATGATGAACATGGGGACAAAACCTCTCTATTTGCCCCTCTTAAAGATTTAAGAAAAGCTTTTTATAGTCGAGCTGGGAAAAATGAAGTTCGCGTTCATTTTCAAAAGCTTCAGGTATACTTAAAAAAACGTGAAAAAGGGCGTCTTGGATCAGAAACGGCTCTGGAATGGTTTGAGAGAATTGGCTTAACTGATCGTGATTCGAAAAGGGTTCTCGAAATCTATCATATAGCGAGATATGGAACTCGCATATTATCAGATGAAGAGGTCCAGTTTCTTATTCAAAATATAAAAGAAATTAAACAAAAGTTTCCTAAAAAGAGATCATAATGTTCTAGGATGAATCTCACGCGTGGACTTACCGTGATTTATAACAGGTAGTTTTGAAACGAGCAGTAAGAATCATATATATTTTTAGTGGAACGTTGTATAATCTTAGTGATGATGATATGAAAACTGTTGATGCATGTTACAACAGTAAGGGGGAACGACAATGAAGGTAAAACTCGGCCTATTATATGGTGGAAAGTCTGCAGAGCATAAAGTGTCACTTCAAACAGCATTAGCCGTAACAAAGGCACTAGACTTAACAAAATTTGAAGTGCATCCAATATATATTACTGATAAAGGAGAATGGGTAAGAGGTCCCGAGCTTCTTGAGGCGGCAAAAGATGTGCAGTCACTAGAGCTTAATGCAACTCAAGCCGTGTCACCCTTATCTTTGAATAAGGAATTATTTCCTACCACCACTGAGGCAGAAGATCAATCGATTGATGTTGTCTTTCCTTTACTTCATGGACCCAATGGTGAGGATGGAACGGTACAAGGAATGCTTGAATTGATGAACATCCCTTATGTAGGGAATGGTGTTCTTTCCTCAGCAGCAGGAATGGATAAAGTAATTATGAAGAATTTATTTGCTCAAGCAGGACTCAAGCAGGCTAAGTATGTATCCTTTATCCGTAGTGAATGGGAGAAACAAAAGTCGGAATTATATAACGCTATTGAAGAAACGTTAGGTTATCCTTGTTTTGTTAAGCCGGCAAATTTAGGCTCAAGTGTCGGTATAAGTAAGTGTGAAAACCGTCAAGAATTAGAAGTAGCATGTGTGGAAGCCTTCCAATTTGACCGCAAAATCATCGTTGAAGAGGGCATTATTGGTCGTGAGATTGAGATTGGGGTTCTAGGTAATGATGAACCGGAATGCTCGGTTGCAGGTGAAATTGTCCCGAAAAAAGCCTTCTATGACTATAAAGCGAAATATGAAGATGGAGATACAGCTCTCATTATTCCGGCTGATCTTACAAACGACCAATATGAGGAAATGAAAGAAATGGCGATCCGTGCGTTTAAGGCAATTGATGGAGCTGGCTTAGTGCGCGCAGACTTTTTCTTAACAAAGGAAGGCGATTTCTTAATTAATGAGGTCAATACAATGCCAGGCTTTACACCATTTAGTATGTTTCCATTATTGTGGGAGCACACAGGTGTTACGTATCCTCAATTGATTGAAAAGCTTGTGAAATTGGCATTAGAAAGACACGAACAGAAGCAAAAAATCAAACATACATTTTAACTAGCCTACACCATTTGTAAAAATGGTGTTTCTTTTCGGGAGTTAATGCTTATTCAAGGAGGTTGTAAAAGATGATCAGAAGAAGCCTATCTGAAATAAATGAGATGCTTGAAAGTGTAGAAATAGTTGGAGATAAATCCGTCCAAGTGAAGGGTGTATCGATAAATACTCGGGAAGATTTAAAAGGAAAGCTCTTCATTCCTTATAAAGGAGAAAGGTTTAATGGACATTCGTTTGTTCAGGAGGCTTTTGAAAAAGGTGCCGTGGCGAGTTTGTGGGCAAAGGATGAGCCCAATCCGCCCCAAAATGTTCCGTTAATTATTGTAGAGGATACGCTTTCTGCCTTACAGCAGCTTGCAGAAAGCTACCGGGATGAGCTGAATGTAAAAGTCATTGGGGTTACGGGCAGCAATGGAAAAACAACGACAAAGGACATGGTGTTTTCTGTACTCTCTACTGTATATCGAGTTCAAAAAACAGAAGGTAATTATAATAACCATATCGGCCTTCCTCTTACGCTTCTAAAAACAGAAGAAGAGACAGATATGCTTGTCCTGGAAATGGGGATGAGTAGTAGGGGAGAAATTGAATTCTTGTCTAAACTAGCAAAACCAGATGTAACAATTATCACAAATATTGGTGAATCTCATCTGCAAGATCTTGGCTCAAGGGAAGAGATTGCCGAGGCAAAATTAGAAATTACAGCAGGTTTAAAAGATGGAAGCTCCTTAATCTATTTTGGAGATGAACCACTTCTTCAGGAGCGGGTTGGACGTTATTCAACTATCAAACGTATTCCGTTTGGAGAAAGTGAAACGAATGATTACTACCCTGTATTTGTTAAACAGGAGACGACAGGCACCTCTTTTACAACTAATAAAGTGACAAGGCCGTTCTATATCCCGGTCCTTGGAAAGCATAATGTTTTCAATGCCCTTGCAACAATTGCAGCGGCTCAGGAATTAGATGTACCATGGGAAGATATTATTAAGGGGCTGTCCCAATTAAAAGTTACACAAATGCGTACGGAGTTAATTCAAGGGAAGCATGGCACAACCATCATTAATGATGCCTACAACGCAAGCCCGACTTCGATGAAAGCAGCTATTCAGTTATTACAAGACTTAGAAGGATACAAAAGGAGAATTCTCGTATTAGGTGATATGCTTGAACTAGGTGAAAATGAGCGTGCGTTCCATGTTGAAACAGGCGCTACCATAGACCCAGCAAGAGTCCACCTTGTTTATACGTATGGAGAGCTAGGTCAATATATTGCAGAAGGTGCAAAAAGCAAGTTAGCTAAAGACAAGGTAAAATCCTTCCTAAATAAAGATGAATTAATGAATGACCTAGTCCAAGAAGTTAAAGAGAACGATGTTGTGTTAGTAAAGGCTTCTAGAGGCATGAAGCTAGAAGAAGTTGTCGAGCAATTGAAGGAAGATTAAACATTATAGATACACCACACCTCTAACATTTGTTGGAGGTGTTTTTTATTTTTTATAAAACGGACTTAGGAAAACGAAGTTCTTTGTTCTACCGGTAGAATGGAGATTCATTCCTTTAAGTAATTTGCACGCAAGTACTGTTGAAACCTGAAGAAATATAGCGGCCTCTCGGGTAGTGATAGTTGGAGAAACTAACAAGAAGTAATCCTGTATTGCCTGGATATGGGCTTGTTTAGATGTGAGTTTACAGGAGGGACAAAACCAATTTGCATTGATACGTTTCATAGGTGCAGAGGAACATTGGGGGCATTGAACACCATTTAAGATTAAGTCGGGTGTTAGTTGGTAAAGCAATTCAATGTTTGTCTCCAACGGTGTATGACTTTTTAGTAGTTGTTTGCAGAGCCTTTTCAATGATTTTTTATCAGTGGCGTTTGAATTTGTTTTATTTGCTAGTGTGTAGATATGCTCTGTTAAGCTCTCGAGATGAATTACCTGTTTGCGTAATTGGTGGATATTCGCCGTCTGATCAGCTTTTATTATTCCATTTGGATTGCTGATTACCACAACAGAATAAATGGGGAGTGAAATGTGATGATTGTTTAACCATTTCTGAAGCTGGAGTGTTTGTCTTTTCACTTGTGCAATCGGGTTCTTAAAACCTTCTTCTTGATCGTTCAATGTACGGATTAGCTGGTTAAAGGAAGTGTGAAATAGAAGGGATCCCTTCATATTTTTGACTTCGATAATGAGAATAAAAGAGGGATGGATTAAGAGGGTATCGATTTGGAAGTAGTAGTCACCACACGGAAGCCTGAGGTCATATAAAATATAGAATTCATCTGAATCTAGGATACTTAAGTGGTAATCGAGTGCTTGTTCTCCGCGATAACCAGCCATTTGTTTGTTCCAATCCTCTTTAATTTCTGCTAATTTTGGGTGCCATGGTGGTAATCGTCGTTGAAGTGCCTCAGTGATTAACAATCTTATTGATTTCTCATGGTTTTTAATGATCAACGAATCGCCTCCTACATAGTTTGTGTTTATATTCTAGGTTAAATGGCAAATTCCTCCTGATTGCCGTTGGAGTTTTCCCGATGGAAAAGTGATTTCATCTATTTTTGGGGTTATTTCAACCAAACAAGGGATGATTTCATGTGTTTGTTTGGTTATTTCAACCAAACAAAGAAAGATTTCAACCATTTTTCAACTCTTTTCAACTAATTGCCAAAAAATAGCAACCTTCGGAATGACTGGTTATTTTTCTACACCAATAGCAAACACTACTAAAAAAGCGACTCGGGAGGGAGCTAAATGTTTCAATCATATCGAATTGTGAAAAAAGGTGAAGAATATGAGTTGATCTTATTTATTGATCAACAATCCACAGAATTTTCATCTGAATTTGGCAGTGAGTTTTTTATTGAGAGAAGTAAGGATTTAAAAGGAAGAGTCGAGGACTTTGTTAAGGAACGGCTACCGCAATACAAAATTAACAGTGTAAAGGTTATGGTCGGTACTATGCTAGTCGCCACCTTGGCATTAACTTCTAATCCTGAAGCACCTGAGGCTGCAGTTCCTGATCCGTACATTAATATGTCGTATCTTTACTTTGGTAACACAAATATGTTTATTTCCCAAGTGGAAAGGACGAAAGGGAATCTAAACTATGTGGCACCAAGTTATTTTGATATAAGTACGACTGGTGATTTGATTTTAACGGACAAATTTAATCCGGTTTTTATAGAAGAGATGCATAAAAAAGGAATTAAAGTTACTCCTTTTTTAAGTAATCATTGGAGTAGAGAAATTGGAAGAGCGGGACTTGCAAATAGGGAAAAGCTGTCCACTCAAATTGCAGCAGCCATTGAAAAATATAATTTAGACGGTGTGAATGTCGACATTGAAAACGTAACAGATGCAGATCGTGCAGCTTATACGGATTTTGTGCGATTGCTAAGAGAGAAAGTTCCTGCCCATAAGCAAATTTCTGTTGCCGTAGCTGCTAATCCTAATGGTTGGACGAAGGGGTGGCATGGTTCATACGATTATAAAGAACTGGCCAAGTATTCTGATTACCTTATGATCATGTCTTATGATGAAAGCTATCCTGGTGGACCAGAAGGACCCATTGCGAGCTTACCATGGGTCGAGATGGGGATTCAATATGCATTAGCCCAAGGAGTTCCAGGAGATAAGATCGTAATAGGACTCCCTTTTTTCGGAAGATATTGGATTGAAGGAGAAGCAAGAGGTGGTAACGGCCTTTCACAAGAACGGATAGAACAACTTATAAATAAATATGAGAGTAAAGTTGTTTATGATAGCGTAATGGAATCACCGAAAGCGATTGTTACGATCAAACAAAGTGATCCAGTTACAACTATCAATGGGGTACCGCTTAAACCAGGTGTTTATCATATTTGGTTTGAAAATGAACGATCGATTGAAAAGAAAGTTAGGCTTGTTAAAAAATACGGATTACGTGGGACTGGAAGCTGGGCTTTGGGGCAGGAAGATACAGACATTTGGAATGACTTTCAAACTTGGTTAGTTGGAAATGTACCAGTAGATTCGATTGTTCCTGCGGCTACTACAGATTATGAAGGAAGCTGGGCAAAAGAGTTTATAGATACAGTAAGAATTAAAGGGTGGATGAAAGGTGTCACAGAAACAACCTTCAATCCAAATGGACAGCTGACGAGACAACAGGCTGCTCTTGTTTTAACTAGGATGTTACAGTTAGAAGAAATTGAAACTATACCGAAAAATGGTTATTTTAGTGATGTCCACACAAAGGATGCGGAGGCTCAAAGAGCGATAGCAATTATGAAGCAGTATGGTTATTTTCAGGGTGATAGTGAAGGGAAGTTTCGGCCAGGTGATCCCATTACAAGAGAACAGATGGCTGTCGTTCTCCACCGTATCCTTGAAGATAAACAAGGGCATACAATTGAAAGCTCTCTCACTTCTCAGCCATTTAAGGATATATCTACAACTCGATATTCCTATAAGGCAACCGCTGATTTAAATGCACTTGGTATTCTTTCTGGTTATGATGATGGAACATTTCAACCGACTAAGCCTATTACAAGAGCACAAATGGCTAAATTGCTGGCACTCTCAGTTGATCAATTAATAAAGTGATTCATCATTTGAAGGGTAAAAGGAGGCATTTATTTTGATTGGATGTCTTTGTATTCATGGTTTTACCGGTTCACCTTACGAAGTAGAGCCGTTGGTACATTATCTCCGAGAAACCACAGATTGGAAGGTAGTAGCACCAGCCCTACCAGGTCATGGTGATGAAAGTAATTTATTAGGTATCTCCTACAAGCTTTGGATTGAATTTGTGGAGGAAGAGTTAGAGGAATTAGTTAATGAATGTGAGACCGTTTATGTTATTGGTTTCTCTATGGGAGGAATGCTAGCTGCTTACTTAGCAGCTCGTTATCCAATAAACAAGTTGATATTACTTAGTGCATCGGCTTATTACGTGAATATGAAGCAGTTAATAGTGGATGTTACAGAAATGATAAGGGATGGGGTTAAAGGAAATTTAAAAGACAACATTCTATATCAGCGGTATCGTAAAAAAGTAATAGCAACCCCATTAGCAGCGACAAAACAGTTTCGACTACTAGTAAGAACGGTTCGACCACTACTGAAAAATATTCGAATTCCAACCTTAATCGTACAAGGAGAATGTGACGGTATTGTCCCCGTTAAAAGTGCCCATTATTTATTTGAACATATAGGATCAGAGGAAAAGAAACTTCTCTTCCTAAGCAGCTCCCCCCACCATGTTTGTCATGGTCCTGATTATAAACAATTAGAGAATGCAGTGACGCATTTCCTTCAAATAAAAGAAAAAAGCTCCTGTTAAAGGAGCTTAAATCTTTTTATTGCGGAGTGGTCCTTGGAATGAAAGAACAAGTCCACCTTCGCCTGCATATGTTCCTATGAGTGGCCCCATCTCGGTTAAGATTCCTTCTTTAAACGGATACTTATTTAATATTTCATTCAAGACGGCCTTTCCTTTTTCCTCACAATTACTGTGAGAAAGAGAAATGGTCTTACCTTCATATTCATTTGTGTATTCACCAATCGAATCAATAAATTTTTTAAGGGCTTTTTTCTCGCCTCTTACCTTTTCAAACACTTCAATTTTCCCTTCCAAATCAACTCTAAGGGAGATACGAATATTGAGGGCACTAGCGATTGCCCCTTTAAATCGATCTAATCTTCCACCTTTAATAACATTCTCTAATGTATCTAACAGAATAAATGTATTCAGTTTTGGAATGGTTTCATTCAATGAGCGAACCACCTCATTAAACGTTTTCCCAGACACCAATTCCCTTGCAGCTTGAATAATTAAAAGAACCATTCCAGGTGAACCATTGCTTGAGTCAATCACTTCGATTGTACGGTCTGGCTGTTCCTCTAGAAGCATGTTCTTGGCAAGGACAGCACTATCATAAGTGCCACTTAAACCTTTAGAAATAGTGATGACAATTAGTTCCTCGTCTTTAGGGAATTTTTTATACGTTTCTAAAAAGTCATATGGTGCTGGGCAAGCAGACTTCGGTAGTTCCTTTGATTCTTTCATTTTACGATAAAACGTTTCGTTATCAAGGTTTACACCTGCTTTAAATTGTTCTTCACCAAACTGTATATATAGAGGAACAATTTCAATCTTATATTTTTCTTGAATTTCTTTTGGTAAATCCGAAGAGCTATCTGTAATAATTCTTACTGCCAAAACTATTCACCCACTTACTAATTTTGTGTTTAGAGAACTTATCGCTGTAAGTATTTTTCATAAAATCAGAAAGCATAAGTTTCTCGTGTTTACCTTTTCCGATGTTCCTGCGTAATCTGGCTCCAGCTCCCAGCCACTCGAGATCAAATAACCTATCATGAATAAAAGGGAAAACCATTCTTTTTTCATGACAGAACATTTGCTTGTCTTGGCTAAACGGGGCGCCCTGAGCCTTTTGTTCATAGTAACATAATTAAACCTTATTCGTTAGTTACGAATGACAGTTGTATAAAGGGAGTAGAAATGGTATGATGAAATTTAGTGTTTGGAAAATGTTTCATGAACGAACTTTTTACAAATTCCTGCATTCCAAATAGGAATGCTTTTTCTAATATAAGGTCAAAATATGACAGTACTAGTATTACTTAAAAGATGGAATTTCATAAGGGTACGGAAATTGTAAAAGGTTGATTCCATTTAAACCATAAAAACACGTAATGAAAAAACAAAGGAGAATGTTAGATTGAGTAAATTTCAAGATTTAGGCATTAGTTCAGATTTAATGAGATCCATTAGCAAAATGGGGTTTGAGGAAGCAACACCTATTCAAACTCAAACAATCCCACTTGCTCTGGAAGGAAACGACGTCATTGGTCAAGCGCAAACTGGTACAGGGAAGACGGCAGCATTTGGAATTCCGCTAATTGAGAAAATTGATATTCGCCAAGAAAAGATACAAGGTATTGTAATCGCACCTACACGTGAGTTAGCCATTCAAGTATCTGAGGAATTATATAAAATTGGCTCTTCAAAGCGTGTACGTGTCCTTCCGATTTATGGAGGGCAGGATATTGGTCGTCAAATTCGCTCGTTAAAAAATAAGACACCACATATTATTGTTGGTACACCGGGCCGTATCATTGACCACATTAACCGTAAGACTTTACGACTACAAAATATTGAAACAGTTGTTTTAGATGAAGCAGATGAAATGTTAAACATGGGCTTTATTGAGGATATTGAGTCCATTCTTTCTGAAATTGAAGGAGAGCGCCAAACGCTTCTATTCTCGGCTACAATGCCGGCACCAATTCAACGAATTGCAGAGCGTTTTATGAAAAACCCGCAAATTGTAAAGGTGAAAGCGAAAGAAGTAACAGTACCGAATATTCAACAGTATTTCGTGGAAGTACATGAGAAAACTAAATTTGATGTATTAACAAGACTACTTGATATTCAATCCCCTGAGCTTGCGATTATTTTTGGTCGTACAAAAAGAAGAGTAGATGAATTATCAGAGGCGTTAAACACGCGTGGATATGCTGCTGAGGGAATACATGGTGACATGACACAAGCAAAACGTATGTCTGTGTTGCGTCAATTTAAAGAAGGTACGATTGATATCCTAGTGGCAACAGATGTAGCGGCTCGTGGATTAGATATCTCTGGTGTTTCACACGTTTATAACTTTGATATCCCGCAAGATCCTGAAAGCTACGTACACAGAATTGGCCGTACCGGAAGAGCTGGGAAAACAGGTGTGGCAATGTTGTTTGTTACATCTAGAGAGATGGGACAATTAAAAAACATCGAAAATACAACAAAACGCAAAATGGATAAGATGAAGCCACCAACCATTGATGAAGCTCTTGAAGGTCAACAAAAGATGGTAGTTGAGAGAATTATTTCATCGTTAGAGGCAGAAAATTTAGCTTACTATAAGAGAACTGCTGAAGAGCTCTTAGCTGAGCATGATTCAGTATCGATTGTAGCAGCAGCCCTAAAGCTCATGACAAAAGAGCCTGATACGACGCCTATTAAATTGACATCTGAGCCACCGGTTGTTGTAAAAGACCGAAAGCCAAAAGGTAAAGGTGGTTATGGACAAGGTGGAAGAGGCGGACGTGACCGTGACTACAAAGGTAACCGTGAGGGTGGAAGAGATCGAAGCCGCTTTAAAGGATCTCGCCCATCTACAGGTGGTACAGCAGGTAGTACGAATAACAGAAGACCTCGCCGTGGCAGTACAAAACAGCAGCCACAGCAATAAGAACGGTAAAACACAGCACTTTTTGGGAGTGCTGTGTTTTTTTATACGTTAAGTGTTTAGTTTATACAAGGTTCCGGCTAAATCTAGCTCCAGCGTCCGGCCAAGGATGAAATGGCGACGATTTTTGCCATTTCATCCTACTCGAGGCAAAAAGGAAAATCACTTTTTCCTTGGTCAAATATCCTGTCATGAATAAAAGGGAAAACCACCCTATTTTCATGACAGAACATTTGCTTTGCCTTAGGCTGAACGGGAAGCACTGAGCCTTTGGTTATGTGAAAAATTAATCAACTTTCTTTAGCAATAAGATAATTACTCAATAGATCTAAACCTACTACACAGGTCAAGCTGTCATATCCCTCCTAGCAAGCCTCATACCTATAAGGGAGGAGGGGAGAAAGGTGAGATTTTTCCAAGACTTTAAAGAATTTGCCATGCGAGGGAATGTAATTGATATGGGAATTGGAGTAATTATTGGGACGGCTTTTGGGAAAATTGTCGACTCGTTAGTTACGGATATATTAATGCCGCCAATTGGATTACTAGTAGGAAGCGTGGATTTCTCCAACCTATTTGTAAATTTAACAAATAGCCAATACCAGACGGTGTTAGAAGCAAAAGAAGCAGGCGCAGCTACCATTAATTATGGAATCTTTGTCAATACAGTCATTCATTTTATCATTGTTGCCTTTGCGACCTTTTTACTCATAAAACAAATGAATCGTCTGAAAAAAGCTCCAATTGAATCCATTACGAAAAAGGAATGTCCTCATTGCTTTACAAACATTCCTACTCTCGCTAAAAGGTGTCCGAACTGTACTACACACTTAAAGGAAATCCTAATTGAAAACTCTACACCTGATGTGAACACACGTGCAAAACTTAAGATTCGTATCCGATAAAACGGGCTGGGACATACTACGAAAAAAGAGATAAAGTAGGTGTTACATTGACTATTGTTAGACTTGGTTATGTGGCAATGAGTGTTCATTTGCAAAATTGCTCCCCATCCCAAACAATGACCTTTGCCCAATTTCAGCGTATAAAAAATCGTGAAGCAGCCATTGAAAAGCTAGAAAAAATTGCAGCCTCCAATTTGGAAAATTGCCTCCGCCTACTGAAGCATAATGTTGCCCATGATATTTCATTCTTTCGACTTAGCTCCAAGCTGATTCCTCTAGCTAACCATGAGGAACTAAATGATTGGAGATATATGAGACCCCTAAAAGAGCCACTTTTAAGGCTAGGGGAATGGATAGATAAGTACTCGATGCGAATTGATTTTCATCCAGACCATTTTGTTATATTAAATTCACCTGATGTAGAATTGTTAAACCAGTCGATAAAGACTCTAAGTATGCATGAGGCCTTATTGAAAGGGATGAACGTAGATCTTGAGCACCGTTGTGTCATGCATATTGGGGGTGGGTATAATGATAAAGAGAAGGCATTAGAACAGTTTATTCATAATTGGCAGTATGTTCCTCACTCAATCCAAAAAATGATCATGCTTGAAAATGACGACGTGACGTTTCATCTTCGCGATACACTATATCTTTGTGAGAAATTAGGAATTCCACTTGTCTTTGATTATCATCACCACCTCGCGAATTTCGAGCATGAACATTGGGAAGATGATTGGGAAAGAGTTACAAATACTTGGTCCACATCCCCCTTACCACTCAAAGTACATATTAGTTCACCTCGAGACGCCAAAGATTTTCGTGCTCACGCTGACTATATTGATCCAAAGAACTTACTCGAATTTCTAGAGAAGGTTAAGGGCTCAGTCAAACATATAGATTGTATGATTGAAGCAAAGAAAAAGGATGATGCCTTATTTAAACTCATGAGTGATTTGAAACAGGAAAAGTATATTGAAATCATAAATGAGTCGACGTTTAAGATTCATTAATTAGCCCAGCCCCTATAAAGGGGTTTTTATATGTAATTGAGCACTATAAACGTAATGTCATAGGGTGAAAGGGACTAACTTGGAGATAAGTTAGTTGCTTAAGATGAACCAAGGACGGCGAGCATTTTGTTCTATCAAAAGGATATTTTTGGTATAGTTAGAGGAGATATTGTGAAATAGGAGAGTATATTGTGAGAAAAGAACCTTCCAATTCATTGAGTATAAAAGCATTAACCGTCTGGAGAATTACCGCCGCAATGAATATGGCGATTTTCTTCGCTATTATTGTAGCTTTTATTATTGTTTCGTTTATTTTTACTTTGCCATTTTGGATTAGTGTAGTTTTACTGTTTCTATGGTTAGTCCTTGCGATTTTCTTTATTGGCTTTTATCCAAGGATTCAGTGGAGAAGATGGAAATATGATGTGTTTGAATCGGAAGTTGAGATTCAGCATGGAGTATTTTTTGTGAAAAGAACACTTGTTCCTATGGTTCGTGTCCAACATGTTGATACGGTTCATGGACCATTATTGAGAAGATTTAAACTAGCATCGGTAACTATTTCTACTGCAGCCACTATTCATGAAATTCCTGCTCTAGAAGAAGAGGAGGCAGATTTACTGCGGGATCAAATTTCAAAGCTAGCGAGGGTGGTTGAGCATGATGAATGAACCGAGAAGACTCCACCCAGTAGCGGCACTTCTGCGATTTTTGAGATCACTTCGTGAACTTGCTGTTCCACTATTAATTTTTGTTTTTATTGGAGGGGGAAATGATGGCAGATTTTTTAGTCTACTCTACATTATGGGAATCATGTTATTAATTGTAGGATTTTTAGTTTATGGTATTTTGTCTTGGTACTTATATACATATCGGATTGAAGATGGAGAATTACGAATTGAACATGGAGTACTGGTTAGAAAGAAACGATATATACCGGTTGAGCGAATCCAAACGATTGATATTTCTGCTGGGATTATTCAACGACTATTTGGCCTCGTCAAAGTTCAGGTGGAAACGGCAGGTGGTGGAAATGAGGCAGAAGCCGTTCTTTCCGCAATTACTGCTACAGAGGCAGAGCAACTACGTAGCATGCTGCTAAGTGAAAAGAAAGAGAATATTGACAAAGAAGAAGAACATAGCGAAGTTTTTACCCTTCTTCCTAAGGATTTGTTTATCATGGCATCCACATCAGGTGGAATAGGGGTAGTTTTTTCTGCTGTCTTTGCTTTTATCACTCAATTTGATGAGCTTTTGCCAGATGACTATCTTCTCAGTGTGACAGAAGAAGTTATAAAATCCGGGGTTGTTTTTGTCACGTTTAGTGGTTTTCTAGTTCTTATACTTGCATGGATTATTTCTGTTATAAGCACAGCTATTAAATACGGGAAATACACCCTGATCAAAAAAGGGAATGAATTGTTAATAACAAGAGGACTCTTGGAAAAAAGGGAGTTGACGATACCGTTACATCGAGTTCAAGCGGTTCGAATACAGGAAAATATCATTCGTCAACTGTTCGGGTTTGCCTCTGTTTATATTGAGGTTGCCGGAGGGGCAATGGAGAAGAGTGAAGAGTATTCGACCTTTCTTTTACCTATCGTTAAAAAGAGTGAGATTAAGAACCATTTATTGTTATTTACACCTGAATTTTTTAGTAAGGATGAACAGTTCCAGCCTCTGCCTATTCGAGCGAGGAAGCGTTTTCTATTCAGAACGACGTTTCCGAGTATCGTTGCTGCTGCACTAATCAGTTGGTTTTTCCCTCCTTGGGGCTATATTAGTATAGTATTAATACCACTCGCTCTCCTATTGGGCAATAGAATGTTCCGTGAAAGTGGATGGTTATTAATGCAAAACAGGCTGTCGTTACGTTTTAGATTTATTAATCGCCATACGGTTTTAGCAAAAAAGAACCGTATCCAGTCTTTTAATCTTGTTCATTCGTTTTTCCAAAGGAAAAATAGGCTTACCTCGATTGTTATATCTGTACAGTCTAAAATGGCAGGCAAGCATTTTAAAGTAGTTGATGTTGATGAAGACGACGGCTATGAGTTATTTAAATGGTATTCTTATGAAAAATTTGAATAAAAAAGTGTAGAGAAGCAGCTTCTCTACACTTTTTTATTTTGAAAGGAAGCCAAAGAGCACTAAGATGCCTAGGACAATCCAAAATATCGCAGTTTTATCAAACCGTTTAGGAAGTATCTGTTTCAATGCTTTTATGTTAAAAGAAGGTGTCGATGATGAAGCATAGCTATAGGAATAGGAGCCTACTCGTTTCGGTAACAAAAAGGGTGCGATGATTGCCCCGCCAATAAATCCGAAAATATGACCGATAATATTGATATTTCCTCCAGAAAACGACATAATGATTCCAATAATTAATATCGTCAAAATGATTTGGGAATTCGCTCGGTCAATTAAATCCTTGCGATAAAACACCATGTAAAGGTAGGCTCCGAATAAACCATATATCGCTCCAGACGCCCCCACATGACTAAAATGAGAGTGTTCAAGGAATAGAGTGGCAATGTTTGCGACTAATCCTGAACCAATGTATAGAATCAGAAACTTCAAAGTACCTAACATTTTCTCTAGTGCTGGACCGAACAAAACAAGCGAGAACGAATTAAATAACACATGACTGAAACTAGCATGAAGTAAAATGGGAGTAAATAAACGCCACCATTCACCTTGCTCGATGAACATGTTATACCCGACCATGATTTCGAGTAAATACAGTCCTCCAGGTAAACGGAAATTAATCCAAACCCACAATATGAAATGAATAGCAACTAAAAATGATACAATAGGATAAAACCTGAGGAAGGTACGAAAATTTTCAGTTCGCAAAAACATATTAGAGTACTCCTTTTCTACTTATTTATTGCATGTAGCTTTTGTGGTTAGATTAACATATTTGTCTAGGGAGAATAGGAAAGAGTATCCGAGACATTTGTAACTTTTGTTTTTAATACTAACATATGTAAAGAGTATAGACATACATGATAGCTTTTAATAAATCGATAGTGGGAGGGATGAAAATGATCAAAGGGATTGGAATTGATATTATAGAAATTAGTAGGATCGAGAAATTACTTCAAAATGTAAAGTTTACCGACCGAATACTGACAGCGAAAGAGAAGGAACATTTTGTAGCTTTAGAAGGGAAGAGGAAGAGCGAATACGTGGCAGGAAGGTTTGCGGCAAAAGAAGCTTTTTCGAAGGCTATGGGTACTGGAATCGGTAAAGAGCTTAGCTTTTTAGATATAGAGGTTTCGAAGGATTCACTCGGAAAGCCTTACTTTTCACGTCCTCATATGGAGAATGTCCACTTATCCATCTCTCATAGTAAGGAATATGCGGTTGCACAAGTAATTATTGAAAGCTCGTCAAGCTAGTCTGCATATTCGGATACTTTGTCTCATATATTCATATTGCGAATCAATTTTTCAAGTATGAGACAAAGGGGTTGAAGACATGAGGAAGAAGTTAGGTGTGTTTTTACTAGCCATGCTAGTTGTCCTTGCTTTGGCAGGGTGTGGGGAAAAAAGTCAGGCGGATGTTGTAAAGTCATTGGAAGCAAAGATGGAAGAAATGTCTGGTTATAAAGCGAATGCAACGATGACATTAAAAACAGGTAGTGAAGAACAAGTCTATGAAGTAGAGATTTGGCACAGTAAACCACATTATTACCGCGTAAATTTGAAAAATACTCAAAAAGAACAGAGCCAAATGATTTTACGAAATGATGAGGGTGTATTTGTATTAACGCCAGCCTTAAATAAAAGCTTCCGCTTCCAAAGTGATTGGCCACAGAATAGCAGTCAAGCGTATCTTTATGAATCACTTGTAAAAGACATATTAAGGGATCCAGAAGCGGTATTTACAGCCAACGACAATCACTATGTGTTTGAAACAAAAACGAATTATAAAAACAATAAAGCACTTCCTGTTCAGGAAATTACGCTTAACAAGAGTGATCTAACACCTGCTACTGTAAAGGTGATGGACCCAGATCGCAATCCATTATTACAAGTAGACTTTACAAGCATTGAATTAAATGCAAGCTTTGATGAAGGCGCATTTGATATGCAGCGTAATATGACAGGAGCTCAAATGGAAGTTCCTACGATGGCAAGTGGTTCGGTCGAAGGACCTCTGCAAGTATTATATCCATTCGATATTCCAGAAGGTGTAGCATTAATTGGAGAGAAAGAAATGGAAACTGAGAATGGTAAGCGTGTCATTTTAACATATGGCGGAGAGGATAAATCCTTTACCCTTATTCAAGAGCGTGCTCGTATTGCTGATGTGGCTACTACATCTTCTGTAAGCGGGGAACCAGTAGACCTTGGCTTTACAGTAGGTGCACTTTCTGATAGTTCAGTTGCTTGGTCTCATAACGGGGTAGACTTCCTCCTAGCCTCGAATAATTTAACTCAAGAAGAGTTGTTAATGGTTGCTAGATCTGTCCAAGGTCAATCCATAAAGTGAAACTTCAATCAGTGGGGGTTTTCCTCATCCCCACTGATTGTTAGTTGAACCAATCGGGTTCTTACTGGCGCTTATCCCCCACTTAAACTTCTCGATTCATCTAAAGTTTTGAAGTGGGGGGCTTAGCGCCAG
>NZ_JBHUEM010000021.1:92712-105512 GCF_042680805.1 Bacillus salitolerans
CAACGGGATAAAATAATTTGAATGACTGAAGCTTAGACCCAGCTGCTATAGCCTGGGTCTTTTCGTTGATAGTAGAAACTTTCAATTATGGGTTTGGTTTCCTTTTTGCTAGGCTAGACAAATTGAATAGGGAACTAGGGTTCTGGAAATACGCATAGCATTGTTACTAAAAAATGGATTCAATTGGTTATAATACTTGCCTATATTTATGGTACAATATATCCTTCCCATTTGTATGGAAGACAGCATCTAAAATGAGCTTAATCCTTATTGACATGAAAAACCATGTGTTTGATAATCAAATTACTAGGAAGTTCCAATTGAACGTAAGGAAGTGTTCTATTTGAAAATTGCCCCTTTTTACCGTGACACATGGGTGGAAGTACAGTTAGATCATATTTATGAAAATGTAAAATCGATGAGAGAGTATTTACCTGTAGAAACTCACATTATGGCTGTAGTCAAGGCTAACGCCTACGGACATGGAGCGTTTCAAGTAGCAAAAACAGCATTACAGGCTGGGGCCTCTTTTTTAGCCGTTGCTTTTTTGGATGAAGCACTTTCGTTACGAAAGAAAGGAATTAACGTGCGGATTTTAGTACTTGGTGCAATAAGACACGAGGATGCTATACTAGCAGCTGAGCACGACATTACGGTGACGGTGTATCAAAAGGAATGGCTTCTACGAGCATTAAAAAATCATTCATTCCGAAAAAAATTGCGGATTCACCTTAAGGTTGATACGGGGATGGGCCGACTCGGGATTAAAGAGTTTACTGAATTAAACGAAATTATTGAATTAATTCAGCATGAGGAAAATATAGATATTGATGGTGTTTATACTCACTTTGCAACCGCAGATGAAGTGAATACGGACTATTTTGATAGGCAGTATGGAACATTTTTAGAAGCGTTAGCTATTTTGAACGCTCATCAAGTGGATATTCCTCATATTCATTGCGGGAATAGTGCCGCCGGCTTAAGGTTTCCGACTAAGGTTTTTAATGTTGTTCGAATGGGAATCGCGATGTATGGCCTATCACCTTCTGAGGAAATTAATGGATTATTGCCTTTCACTTTAAAGGAAGCCTTCTCCCTTCATAGTCGTCTTATTCACGTTAAGAAATTGCAGCCAGGGGATAAGGTGAGCTATGGGGCGACGTATACAGCGGAAGAGGAAGAATGGATTGGGACAATTCCAGTTGGATATGCAGATGGATGGATAAGGCGTTTAAAGAATCGAGAGGTTATTGTGGAAGGGCAACGTGTACCAATTATTGGCCGCATATGTATGGATCAGTTTATGGTAAAATTGCCAGGCCCTATGGAATTAGGTTCTAAAGTAACCCTTATTGGAAGTCAAGGAAATGAGGTTATTCCGATTGACGAAATCGCAAGGGAATTAGAGACAATTAACTATGAAATACCTTGTATGATTAGTTTTCGGGTGCCAAGAATCTATATCCAATCAGATCAAATCGTTGAGGTAGAAAACCATCTTAATTAATATCAATCATTGATTTATCTTACGAAAGTCTATCGATGAGGTATAGGAATGAAGAAAAAATAGAAAGAATTTAACGAAAGCTGAATAAAATCTAGTGTATAAAGTAGATAATATGTTAGGATTTAAAGAACAGCTTTGCAAATTGGGCTATTTGGTGATATCATTAAGAATGGATTTAGTAATGTTTAATTGCTTTTTTACAATGTTTATTGTATTCAGGCTTCATCGTCCGGCCGCTTGACTAGCTTCAGTCATGGGTATGTGGCGCGCTGAGCCTTTTGCAATGTGTGTGTAGTTGATGGTGGAGGTGTATGTTTGTGTCCGATTCTAGCGCAACAACTACTGAAATTATTGTGAGATTACCTCAACAATTAATCAGTGAATTAGACGGCATTATCAAACAGGAAAATGGCAGTCATAGCGACATCATTTATCAAGCGACAAAAATGTATCTTCGTGAAAGAAAAAAGCGTCATATTCGTGAATCAATGAGACGTGGTTATATGGAAATGGCGAAAATCAACTTGGGTATTGCATCAGAAGCATTTCTTGCTGAAGAAGAAGCAGATCACACCGTCGAACGCCTAGTTAGCGGGGGGTAATCCTTTGATTGTTAAACGTGGCGACGTTTATTTTGCAGACCTTTCCCCAGTTGTTGGATCGGAACAAGGGGGAGTACGTCCTGTCCTTGTCTTACAAAACGATATAGGGAATCGGTTTAGTCCCACAGTTATTGTAGCTGCAATAACTGCACAAATCCAAAAAGCAAAGCTTCCAACTCATGTGGAGATTGATGCAAAGCGATATGGATTTGAGCGCGATTCTGTCATTTTATTAGAACAAATCCGTACAATAGATAAGCAAAGGTTGACGGACAAAATTACACATTTAGATGATGAAATGATGGAGAAAGTAGATGAAGCCTTACAGATAAGTCTTGGACTCATCGATTTTTAATCTTATTAGATCAAGCTGCCTAGATAGAAATCTAGGCAGCTTTTTTAATTAGTTTAGAAAGTATAAGTTTCTGGTGTCTAGTTTATACAATGTTATGCTAAATCCGGCTCCAGCACCCAGCCAAGGGGAAATCGATGATCTTTGTCATTTCATCCTACTCGAGGTCAGATATAGTGAAACTTCAATCATCGATTTTTTCTGATGGTAAGTTGAACCACCAATCGGACTCCAACTGGCGGTTTTGTTTTTACCGCCAGTTGGAGTGGGGTAACCCTAAATGAGTAAAAGGGGAAGAGCGCCCTTTATCTCATTTAGGGTTATATGTTCTGTCTGAGGTTAAACGGGGAGGTTGCGCCATGTATTCTATTTTAAATATTTGTAATATTTGGAAAATGAAAACTTATAAATTGAAACAATGGTTGTTCAATGAAATAATAGAATGAGATACTTTTTTGCTTTTGGTCGTTTTAAGGATCCTTATGAGTAGAGAGAGGTAATTGCGCTCTCCTTAAAAATGCAAAAGCAGCCGAGGGAAAACATACTAAGGGGGAGGAACGTATGGATACTTATATCTTAACGCTTATACGTGATAACCAGGAGGAGATTGTAAATCGCTGGCTAGAGGAAGTAAGGTCGGTTAGTAAAGACAAAAGTTTAAGAGTGGTATCAGACCAATTATTTTTAAACATTAGTAGAGAATTTATTCATCTAATCATTAATAATATTGAAATTACAAATGATAATTTGACAAACGCTTTAGATGATTTTTCAGAGAAAATCATTAAACTAGGCTGGCCGTTAAGTTTTGTAACAGAAGGGTTGCAATTGTTTAGAGGAATCGCATTAGATTGGCTCATTGAAAGAGAAGTTGAAGCAAGTGGACAACTAAATGCGATGAAAAAAGTAAATGAGTGGATTGATCCAATCGTCAATCATATGGTAAGTACATATTCTGGGTCTTGGGAACACACTGTTGCCCTGCAAAAGGTTGCTCTGCAGGAACTTTCGGCACCGTTAATCCCTGTTTTCGATAAAATTACGATTATGCCGTTAATTGGAACGATAGATACAGATCGAGCAAAAAAAATAATGGAAAATTTACTATCTGGAGTCGTAAAACATCGTTCTGAAGTCGTATTAATTGATATAACTGGTGTGCCAGTCGTAGATACGATGGTAGCGCATCATATCATACAAGCTGCAGAAGCGGTTCGATTAGTTGGAACAAAATGTTTACTAGTCGGTATCCGTCCTGAGATCGCACAAACAATCGTTAATTTAGGTATAGATTTGAGTCATATTATCACGAAAAACTCCCTTAAAAAGGGCTTAGAGGAAGCGTTGCTATTAACAGATAAGAAAATTGTCTCAGCGATCATGGGGGAAAAACAAAATGAAAATTCCTATTCTTAAGCTTGGTGGATACTTACTTGTAACGATACAGTGGGAATTAGATGATCAAACAGCCATTCAATTCCAAGAGGATTTATTGAAGAAAATCCATGAAACTGGTGCAAAGGGAATTGTTATTGACTTAACATCGGTTGAAATTATTGATTCTTTTATTGCGAAAGTTATTGGTGATGTCGTAAATATGTCAAATCTTATGGGAGCCAAAGTCGTGCTTACTGGAATTCAACCAGCTGTTGCCATTACACTAATTGACTTAGGAATTCACTTAAACAATGTCCCAACAGCTCTAGACTTAGAGAAAGGTCTTGAGAAACTTCAGCAAGAATTGGGGGAATAGGGATGGATATCCAATCCTGCGTTAAAATTGTTTCAGAATGGGACATCGTTGCTGCTCGGCAGACAGGTCGTGATATTGCAAAGACAATGGGGTTTAGTAGTGTAGACCAAGCAAGAATTGCGACAGCTATCTCAGAATTAGCGCGAAATATATACTTGTATGCTGAAAAAGGGAGCGTTTGTATTGATCAGCTTATCGCTCCTGATCAAAAAGGGCTTAAGGTTACGGCTTCTGACGAAGGTCCTGGAATATCAGACATTCGAAGAGTAATGGAGGATGGGTACTCTTCTTCGGGGGGACTGGGTGCTGGTTTGCCGGGGGTGAAGAGATTGATGGATGACTTCGCAATAGAATCTGAAGTAGGAAAAGGGACAGAAATCATTGCAATAAAGTGGTTACGTTAAACAACCGATTTTTTTCGAATGAACAGTCAGAGATTGGCATATATCCTTGAGAGTACAGTTTCTTCAAAGGAAGGACAAAGGGGAGAAGGATATGGAAGAACAACAGGCAATACTTAATAAATATGAAGAGCTGCTTTTACGCTACATGCAAAACTCAAATGAACAACTTTTATACCGAGGTCAGAAGTTTAGTAGACAATCTATTGAGAATGATGTAACTCCTGAAGAAATTGTCTCGATACATAAATCTGTACTTCACAAGCTGTATCCCGATATTCCAGATAAAATTTTAGACTCCTTTGATTTGTTGTTAGAGGTCATGATTGGGTATGGACTCTTGTACCGTGAACATCAAATATTACGGAATCAACAACAAGAAATAAAGAGTGAAATGGAAATTGCTGCAAATGTTCAACATACCTTACTTGGATCTGAAGTGCCATCTGTTAAGGGTTTGGATATTGGAGCAATTACTGTTCCGGCGAGACAAATGAATGGAGATTACTTCCAATTCGTTGAGGATGATAACGGCTGTGTTAGTGTTGCTGTTGCAGATGTCATTGGCAAAGGGATGCCTGCTGCCTTGTGTATGTCCATGATTAAATACGCAATGGACAGTTTACCAGAGTCTAGGAACAATCCAGGATTTGTGTTGGAAAATTTAAATCGTGTTGTGGAACAAAATGTTGATTCAACTATGTTTATCACAATGTTCTATGGGATTTATAACACGGAAACACATGAGTTTTATTTCTCGTCTGCAGGGCATGAGCCAGGATTTTTTTACTCGTCAATGGATGAAACGTTTTATGATATTGAGACGACGGGCCTTGTTCTTGGCGTAGACCGATATGCGAAGTATAAGGAATATCGGAAGACAATAGCGGAAAATGACCTTATTATTCTTCTTTCCGATGGAGTTACAGAATCCAGATCGCAGGAAGGATTTATAGAGAGGCAAGGAATTATTAGGTTAATTGAACAATATATTCATTTACCTGCTCAACAGATTGTCGATAACGTCTATAAAGAATTAGAGAAAATCCAGGACTTTGAACTAAAGGATGATTTTACTCTAATCATTTTAAGACGAAAAGGTTTATGAGCAATTGTAAGCGGGTAAATAACTTTTGAATGACACTTATTTTTGGTAGGGGAGTGGAGAGATGAATCTACAGATCGATATAAAAAAAAGCGAGAGTATAAATACCGTAGTTGTAAAAGGAGAAATAGATGCATATACAGCTCCTCAATTAAAGGGACAATTGGATGATATCCTTTTAGAGGAAGAAATTCAATTGATAATTGATCTACATGGAGTTTCTTATATTGATAGCACCGGACTTGGTGTTTTAGTGAGTGCGCTTAAAATAACTAGGCAAACAGGAGGAAGTCTGAAGTTAACGGGTGTTAACGATAGGATTAACAGACTCCTTAAAATAACTGGTTTACACGAAATCATGGATATTTCTGGGGGGGAGTAATAAATGGAGCAGCCTTTTGATTACATCGAGATGAAAATTCCTGCCAAACCAGAGTATGTAGGTGTTATGAGACTAACCTTATCAGGGATAGCAAGTAGAATGGGCTTTACGTATGAGGATATAGAAGATTTAAAAGTAGCAGCATCAGAGGCTTGTACAAATGCAGTTCACCATGCTTATGACGATAATGAAGGTGGAGAAGTTACGATAGGTTTTGGTGTGTATGAAAATCAGCTGGAAGTAATGGTTTCGGATAGTGGGAAAAGCTTTAATGTTCAGGAAATGAAGAAAACCTTAGGACCTTATAACAGTTTAACAACAATTGATGAAATGAATGAAGGAGGTCTCGGACTTTTTTTAATTGAAACACTTATGGATGATGTGAAAATACAAAGTCTCTCAGGCGTTACTGTGTTAATGACGAAGTATCTTCATAGAGAGCGGGTGGATCATGGTGAGCAGTCAATCACAACCAACCATTCCGAATAAAGATATTAACTCGTTAATTCAAGAATTCCAACAAACGAATGATGAAGAAATACAAGTATTCCTGGTCAAAAAGTATAAAGCTCTTGTAGAATCATTAGCACATAAATATTCACGAGGACGTTCCATGCATGAAGATTTAGTCCAAGTCGGGATGCTCGGATTGCTAGGTGCCATTAGAAGATATGATTCTGAGGTAGGGAGAGGCTTTGAAGCTTATGCAGTTCCTACTATCATTGGAGAAATAAAACGATTCTTGAGAGATAAGACGTGGAGTGTACATGTTCCAAGAAGAATAAAAGAGCTTGGTCCAAAGATAAAAGCTACGGTCGAAACATTAACAAACGATCTAGGTCGCTCTCCTAAAGTTTACGAGATTGCACATTATTTAGAGGTGACAGAGGAAGAGGTCCTTGAAACGATGGAAATGGGGAGAAACTATCATGCTTTATCGGTCGATCACTCTATTGAAGCGGACACGGACGGAAGTACTGTTACCCTTTTAGATATGATAGGAACACAAGATGCAGGCTTTGAGTTAGTTAATCAAAAAATGGATCTGGAGAAATCATTACATGTTCTTACTGAAAGAGAGAAATCTGTTATTCATTACACCTTTATGGAGAATATGAGTCAAAAAGAAACGGGAGAGAAATTAGGTATATCCCAAATGCATGTATCAAGGCTACAAAGGCGAGCCATTGACAAATTAAGAAAAGCGACAAAACATGATTCAAATAATTCGGAGTGTATAACATGACAGATGAAATTGTGACAGAACATCTTGAGCTTTATTTATATCAAGCTGCTAAAAAAGGAAAAACGTGTTGTGGTGATAGTTATATTACAATCATGAAGGATGAGTATGCCCTCTTGGCTTTGGCTGATGGATTAGGTAGTGGAGAGCAAGCGAAGGATTCCTCGTCCGTGGTGACATCTATAATAGCGGACTATCATGACGAGGATGTGCATTCTCTATTAAAGAGATGCAACAACTCTCTTAGACACAAACGAGGCGCAGCTGTTGCAATTGCAAAAATATACTATCGTACACAAGAAATTGTATATGCATGTGTAGGAAACATTCGATTTCTTACTATTACTCCGTCTGGGAAATTGAATTACCCCCTTCCTAAGGTTGGATATCTTTCAGGTAAACCCCAAACCTTTCTCATTCAAAGATTCAACTACGTGCCTAATTCTGTCTTTTTAATGAATACAGATGGCATCCGCTCATACTCGAGTAAAGACATAATCAGATATCAATTCGGGATTCAAAATATGATTGAAGAATTTGAAAGTTTAAATACATTTGAAGATGATGCAACTGTTCTCGTTGGGAAGTTTAAACAATAAGAAACGTGAGTTTGTCTTAAAGTTTTGTTAGAATAGATACATTCCAAATTAACTAGGAGTGAATCTATGGAATCTGTAGCAAATAAGCAAAACGATATCATTAAAGCGATTTCGTCACAATTAAACATAAAAACAAAACAGGTACAAAATGTTATTGAACTATTAGAACAGGATAATACTGTACCGTTTATTGCGCGATATAGGAAAGAAATGACTGGTGCTTTAGATGAAGTAGAAATTAGAAGTATTCAAGAGCAGTGGCAATACTTGCAGAACTTGGAAAAACGAAAGGAAGAAGTAATAAGGCTGATAGATGAGCAAGGAAAATTATCCCCTGAATTACAAACTTCTATTTTGAATGCAGCAAAACTTCAAACCATTGAAGATTTATATCGACCTTATAAGCAGAAGAGACGCACAAAGGCAACCGTTGCTAAAGAGAAAGGCTTAGAGCCGCTTGCTTTATGGATACTGGATCAGCCGCCTGGAGATATAATTGAGGAGGCTAAGAGATATTTATCAGAAGAACATGAAATCTTAGCAACTGAAGAGGCATTGCAAGGAGCACAAGATATTATTGCAGAGATTATTTCGGACGAGCCTTCTTATCGAGAATGGATAAGAACCACTACCTATCAAAAAGGGAAAATTGTGACGTCTGTTAAGGATGAAGAGAAGGATGAGAAGAGAATCTTTGAAATGTATTATGAATATGAAGAGCCTATTAGTAAGGCAGCTCCACACCGTATTCTAGCCATGAACCGGGGAGAAAAAGAGGAAGTGTTAAAGGTATCACTAGATGCACCCTCTGATTTGGTTGTTAAGCATATTACAGATAAGGTAATAGGTAAAAAGCACTCTCCAGCTAACGATTACATAAAAATTGCGATTGAGGATGGTTATAAACGACTCATCCAGCCTTCGATTGAGCGTGAAATTAGGAAGGAGTTAACAGAAAAGGCTGAGGAACAGGCTATACATATCTTCTCTGAAAACTTGAGAAACCTCTTGTTGCAACCACCATTAAAGGGAAAAACCGTCTTAGGAGTCGATCCAGCCTATCGAACTGGTTGCAAATTAGCGGTTGTTGATGAAACAGGTAAAGTTCTGCATATCGATGTAATTTATCCACATCCACCTGTTTCCAAGATGGATGACGCAAAGAAAAAAATACTCGACATTCTAAGTAAATATCCTATTGAAATGATTGCGGTTGGAAATGGTACTGCATCCAGAGAAACTGAACAGTTTGTGGCAGGTATGATTAAGGAATTAGAAAGAGACATTTACTATCTTATTGTTAATGAAGCGGGAGCGAGTGTGTATTCAGCTTCTGATATAGCAAGAGAGGAATTTCCTAATCTGCAAGTGGAGGAAAGAAGTGCCATCTCTATCGCACGTCGTTTGCAGGACCCTCTAGCTGAACTTGTAAAAATCGATCCGAAATCAGTAGGTGTTGGACAATATCAACATGACGTAACACAGAAAAAGCTAAATGACTCTTTAACATTCGTAGTTGAAATGGTTGTGAACCAAGTGGGTGTTAATGTCAACACTGCTTCTTCTTCATTACTTCAATATGTAGCAGGCTTAAGCAAGACAGTAGCTAATAACATTGTGAAGAAAAGAGATGAAAAAGGAAGATTTTTAAGTCGCGCTGATTTAAAAGCCATTCCAAGACTTGGAGCGAAAACGTATGAACAATGTATTGGGTTTTTACGAATTGTAGAGGGAGAAAATCCGTTAGATCGGACATCCATACACCCTGAAAATTATGGTGTTGTAAGCAATCTATTGAACAAGCTTGATTCGAATATAGAAGAATTGGGAAGTGCTGAGTTAAAAGGAAAGCTTCAATCCATTGACGTAAATCGTTTATCCGAAGAATTAAATGTTGGGGCAATTACTTTACAGGATATAGTAGAAGCACTTGCTAGACCTGAACGCGATCCTCGTGATGAACTACCAAAACCATTGTTAAAGAAGGACATTTTAAAGCTTGAAGATTTAGTAAAAGGAATGGAATTAGAAGGTACGGTTAGAAATGTTGTCGATTTCGGTGCATTTGTTGATATAGGTGTGAAGCAGGATGGACTTGTCCATATTTCAAAATTGAGTAAGAATTTTGTTAAGCATCCACTAGATATCGTATCCGTTGGGGATGTTGTGACCGTTTGGGTTGATGACGTAGATCTAAAAAAGGGTAGAGTAGCATTAACGATGCTACCACCAGAAGTGCAAATATAATTCTCAAAAAGAAGCACTGCTAATTAGGAGCAGTGTTTTTTTCTATAAAAATACCAGCATTGATTAAGTAATTTAATTTGATAGCGATTTTTCTCATAAAATGCACGTGTCATTTGATTTTTTAACCATACAGGCATTGCCCTAACCTCCTTTATTTGTATAATGAAGGATGTATGTTACATTAATATGTTTATATTCCTAAAAATGTGCTTTTATCATATGTGAATGGTGGTGAAATTGCATGACAGATGAACAGCTCCAACAAATAGTTGAAGAAATTTCACTAACGTTTTTTGGTATGCCTTTTCTTCACAAAGCCATCTTTAATAATCGATTACGAACAACTGGTGGGAGATATTTATTGAACTCCCATAACATTGAAGTAAATTATAAGTACTATGAAGAACTAGGATTAAAAGAGCTGGTTGGAATCATAAAACACGAGCTCTGTCACTATCATCTTCATATAATGGGAAAAGGATACAAGCATGGTGATGATGATTTCAAACAACTCCTCATTAAAGTAGATGCTCCTAGATATTGTCAGGCTTTGGAGTCCGTTAAAAGAAAAAGACAATCCACATTCCGTGTATATCATTGTGAAAAATGTGGACAGCTTTACAAAAGAAAAAGAAGAATTAACACGTCACGATATGTATGTGGAAAATGTAGCGGAAGACTTAAGGAAGTCCTTCCAAAATAGTCTTGACTGAAAAAAATAGATATGATAAATTATAGAAACCGTCGCTCGGGAATATAATTATTTCGACGGTTTTTTACCAAGTATTACAAGGTTGACTTGAATATAAACCTGTTATATTATATTAAAGTCGCCACTGCAAAATAGCAGATAAGGCGTATCAATTGAGAGTCAACTTGAACAAGCATTCTGGAATTGGGACGCTCAGTTTCTATCAAAGTGGATAGCGTAATTGAATACCGTTATATTATTCCACCATAGCTCAGCGGTAGAGCATTCGGCTGTTAACCGAAGGGTCGTAGGTTCGAATCCTACTGGTGGAGCCATTTATGGGGAAGTACTCAAGTGGCTGAAGAGGCGCCCCTGCTAAGGGTGTAGGTCGTTAACGCGGCGCGAGGGTTCAAATCCCTCCTTCTCCGCCATAAATGTTTATATAATGGCCCATTGGTCAAGCGGTTAAGACACCGCCCTTTCACGGCGGTAACACGGGTTCGAATCCCGTATGGGTCACTTCTATAATGGAGAGAGAAATCTAATTTCTTTCTCCATTATTATCCTACGGAGGATTAGCTCAGCTGGGAGAGCACCTGCCTTACAAGCAGGGGGTCGGCGGTTCGATCCCGTCATCCTCCACCAGAGTATATGCATAACTAATGATAAGGTCCCGTGGTGTAGCGGTTAACATGCCTGCCTGTCACGCAGGAGATCGCGGGTTCGATTCCCGTCGGGACCGCCATTATTTTTGGGCTATAGCCAAGCGGTAAGGCAACGGACTTTGACTCCGTCATGCGTTGGTTCGAATCCAGCTAGCCCAGCCAATCTTTATATAATATTCATATGTGATTCGCGGATGTGGCGGAATTGGCAGACGCACCAGACTTAGGATCTGGCGCCTTACGGCGTGGGGGTTCGACTCCCTTCATCCGCACCAAAGTTTTTTCGCATAAGCGAATATTACTTTCATTAATATCACAATAGCGAATCATTTGTTTAGCTTTCCCAATGCGGTCGTGGCGGAACGGCAGACGCGCTAGCTTGAGGGGCTAGTGGGGGTATCCCCGTGGAGGTTCAAGTCCTCTCGGCCGCACCAAAAAATGGAACTTGCAATATCACAGTAGATGTTGTATTCTATAAAAACCGGCAAAAAATATTAGCGCCCGTAGCTCAATTGGATAGAGTGTTTGACTACGGATCAAAAGGTTAGGGGTTCGACTCCTCTCGGGCGCGCCAAATAGATTGCGGGAAGTGGCTCAGCTTGGTAGAGCACCTGGTTTGGGACCAGGGGGTCGCAGGTTCAAATCCTGTCTTCCCGACCATTCATAGAATAAGTTATTCGCGGGTGTAGTTTAATGGTAAAACCTCAGCCTTCCAAGCTGATGTCGTGAGTTCGATTCTCATCACCCGCTCCAATTTGTATTACTGGAAGAAACTTCTTGTTGAAAGTAAGCGAGAAAGATGATATACTAATTTTCTAGCAAGTAAGACAAGTTCTTTGAAAACTAAACAAAACGTCAAGCGTGTTGGTTTTATAAACCAACGAGGTTATTTCATAGTAAATAACCATCAATAATTTTAAAAATCTACTATTGTAGATTGTCGGTGTTTTTGAGCAATCAAACATCTTTTTGGAGAGTTTGATCCTGGCTCAGGACGAACGCTGGCGGCGTGCCTAATACATGCAAGTCGAGCGGAGTTTTAAAAGCTTGCTTTTGAAACTCAGCGGCGGACGGGTGAGTAACACGTGGGCAACCTGCCTGTAAGACTGGGATAACTTCGGGAAACCGGAGCTAATACCGGATAATATTAGAGACCTCATGGTCTCTGACTAAAAGATGGCGTCAAGCTATCACTTACAGATGGGCCCGCGGCGCATTAGCTAGTTGGTGAGGTAACGGCTCACCAAGGCGAC